>NZ_CP078013.2:623055-934583 GCF_024112395.2 Pseudomonas pergaminensis
TATCTCGGCGCTTGCCTGTTGTTCGTACTGCCAATGATTCAATACGACCTGCACACGCTGGTCTATGGCTCGGCTGTGCTCTTCCCGCTGCTTGGATTGTTGCTGCTCAACAGCAAGCGCCATCGCGAAATGCGCCAGAAGCTGCTTGAGATCCGCCACCTGCGCCAAGCCGCGATCGCCAAGCGCAAAACCGGCTGATTGGGTAGATTCCCCACCCACCCTCACATCCGCGCCACAAATATGTGCGTCACTTGCACCACGGCGCCCCCGTTGGCGCCGTTTTGGTGCTGTACTTCACCGGGTCTTACGATAAAGCGCAATGACCGCCGCTCTGGCATAAGTCTTGCGCGCTTTGTTCCCATGCCCTGGCTCGCAGGAGGCCGCCGTGTCGATTCATGTCGCGTTGCACCACGTTACGCATTACCGCTATGACCGCGCTGTCGAACTCGGCCCACAGATCGTGCGGTTGCGCCCGGCGGCCCATAGTCGGACGCGAATTCTGTCCTACGCGCTGAAAGTGCTGCCCGAGCAGCATTTCATCAATTGGCAGCAAGATCCCCAGGGTAATTACCTGGCGCGCTTGGTGTTTCCGGAAAAAACGGATGAGTTGCGCATCGAGGTCGACCTGGTCGCCGAAATGGCGGTGTTCAACCCCTTCGACTTTTTCCTTGAGCCCTACGCCGAAAAAATCCCCTTCCGCTACGCCGCCGATGAGCAACGCGAACTGGCGCCGTACCTGGAAACCCTGCCGCTGACGCCGAAGTTCGCCGCGTACCTGGCGGGTATCGACCGCACGCCACTGCCGGCGGTGGACTTCCTGGTGGGGCTCAACCAGCGCCTGGCGGCTGATATTGGCTACCTGATCCGTATGGAGCCGGGCGTGCAAACCCCGGAGTTCACCCTGGAAAATGCCTCCGGCTCCTGCCGCGACTCGGCCTGGTTGCTGGTGCAGTTGCTGCGCAACCTGGGTTTGGCAGCACGGTTTGTGTCTGGCTATCTGATCCAGTTGACCGCCGACGTCAAAGCCCTCGACGGCCCGTCCGGCACCGAAGTGGACTTCACCGACCTGCACGCCTGGTGCGAAGTGTATTTGCCCGGCGCCGGTTGGATCGGCCTGGATGCCACCTCCGGGCTGTTCGCGGGTGAAGGGCATATTCCGTTGGCGTGTAGTCCCGATCCCTCGTCTGCCGCCCCGATCAGTGGGCTGGTGGAACCGTGCGAGTGTGAGTTCACCCACGAAATGTCGGTCGAGCGGATTTGGGAAGCCCCACGGGTCACCAAGCCTTACACCGAAGAACAATGGCTGGCGATCCAGGCCCTGGGTCGGCAGATTGACGGCGACCTGCTCAAGGACGACGTGCGCCTGACCATGGGCGGCGAGCCGACGTTTGTGTCCATCGACGACCCCGACGGCGCCGAGTGGAATACCGCCGCGCTCGGGCCGGATAAGCGCCGCCTGTCCGCCGAGCTGTTCCAGCGCATGCGCAAGCACTACGCGCCCAAGGGCCTGGTGCACTTCGGCCAGGGCAAGTGGTACCCCGGCGAGCAACTGCCACGCTGGTCGCTCAATTGCTACTGGCGCCGCGATGGCGTGCCGATCTGGCACAACAGCGCGTTGATCGCCGATGAACAACAGGACTATGGCGCGGATGGCGCCCTGGCCGGGCGTTTCCTGGCCAGCGTCGCTGAGCGCCTGAAGCTACCGGCACGCTTTGTGTTCCCGGCCTTTGAAGACAACTTCTACTACCTGTGGCGCGAAGGTGCGCTGCCGCAAAACGTCACCGCCCAAGACCCACGCCTGAGCGACGACCTGGAGCGCGAACGCCTGCGCAAAGTGTTCGCCCAGGGCCTGGATAAAATCATCGGCCAAGTGCTGCCGCTGGCGCGCACGGCGGCCAATGACCGCTGGCAAAGCGGGCGCTGGTACCTGCGTGACAACCATTGCCGCCTGGTGCCGGGTGATTCGCCCCTGGGTTATCGTCTGCCACTGGCCTCGCAGCCTTGGGTGACGGCGGCCGAGTACCCATTTGTGCACCCGACGGACCCTAACCAGGACCAGCCGGAGCTGCCGACCACCTCCCAACTGCAAAGCCATGGCGACCCTGCGCCGATTGATGAACGCGTGCCCAAGGTCGACGAGTCCGCCGACTGGCTGACCCGCACCGCGCTGTGTGCCGAGGCGCGGGAAGGGCGCCTCTACCTGTTCATGCCGCCCCTTGAGCGTGTCGAGGACTATCTGGAGTTGGTGGCCGCCATTGAGGCGACAGCCGAAGAACTGCACTGTCCGGTATTGCTGGAAGGCTATGAACCGCCAGCGGACACGCGCCTGAGCAACTTCCGCGTCACGCCGGACCCCGGCGTGATCGAGGTCAACGTGCAGCCGTCCGCCAGTTGGGACGAGTTGGTGGAGCGCACCGAGTTCCTCTACGAAGAGGCCCGGCAAACCCGCCTGACCACTGAGAAATTCATGATCGACGGGCGCCACACCGGCACCGGTGGCGGTAACCACTTTGTGCTCGGTGGTGCGACACCCAAGGACTCGCCGTTCCTGCGCCGGCCCGACTTGCTGCGTAGCCTGATCAGCTATTGGCACAACCACCCGTCGTTGTCCTACCTGTTCTCCGGCCTGTTCATCGGCCCGACTTCACAGGCGCCACGGGTGGATGAGGCACGCAACGATGCGTTGTACGAGCTGGAAATCGCCTTCGCGCAAATGCCCGAACCCGGTGAAGAATGCCCGCCATGGTTGGTGGACCGCCTGCTGCGCAACTTGCTGATCGACGTGACCGGCAACACCCACCGCGCCGAATTCTGCATCGACAAACTCTACTCGCCCGACGGCGCCACCGGCCGCCTGGGCCTGCTGGAGTTGCGCGCATTTGAAATGCCGCCCCATGCGCGCATGAGCCTGACCCAACAACTGTTGCTGCGCGCCTTGGTCGCACGCTTCTGGCGCGAGCCCTATGCGCCGCCGAAGCTCGCGCGCTGGGGCACCGAACTGCACGATCGTTTCCTGTTGCCGCACTTTATCGAGCAGGACTTCGCCGACGTGATTGTCGAACTCAACGCGGCCGGCTACCCGCTGCGCGCCGAATGGTTCGCCGCGCACCTGGAATTCCGTTTCCCCAAGGTGGGCGATTACGCCGTCAGTGGTATCGAACTGGAACTTCGCCAGGCCCTGGAACCCTGGCATGTGCTGGGCGAAGAGGGCGCGGTGGGCGGCACGGTGCGTTATGTGGATTCGTCCCTGGAGCGCCTGCAAGTCAAATTGACCGGGCTGCCACCGCAACGCTACCTGCTGACCTGCAACGGAATCCCAGTGCCACTGCACGCTACTGGGCGAGTCGGGGAGTTCGTGGCCGGCGTGCGTTACCGCGCGTGGCAACCGGCCAACTGCCTGCAACCGACCATCGCCGTGCATGCGCCGTTGGTGTTCGACGTGTTGGATACCTGGATGCAACGCTCGCTGGGCGGCTGCCAGTACCATGTTGCCCATCCGGGCGGGCGCAATTACGACAGCTTGCCGGTGAATGCCAACGAGGCGGAGAGCCGGCGCATGGCGCGTTTTTTCCGGTTGGGGCATAGCCCGGGGAAGCTCGACGTGCCGACGGTTGTCATTAACGACGAATTGCCGATGACCCTGGATCTACGTCGTTTCCCCAATAAAAATGACTGAACGCTATCCCCTGTGGACGCTAGCTTTTGTGGTGAGCGAGCTTGCCTCGCGCGGGGCAGGCCCGCTCACCACAAAAGCCGGGGGCTACAGGGGATTTGCAGTGTTTGTTGAGTTAATCTGAGCCCCCTTGCCTCTGCCGAGCGTTCCATGTCCGACTTGCTCGACCGTTACCCGCTGACCGCGGGCACTTATCACGAATTGCTGGACGACAGCGGCGCGGTACGTGCCCATTGGCGGCGCTTGCTGGATCACCTGCAACGCAGCACGCCTGCCCAACTGGCCCAGCGCCAGGCGTTGCTGACCCGACAGATCCAGGAAAACGGCGTGACCTACAACGTCTACGCCGACCCCAAGGGCGCCGACCGCCCGTGGGAACTGGACCTGCTGCCCCATGTGCTGGCCGCCGATGAATGGCAGCAGCTGTCGGCGGGGATCGCCCAGCGTGCGCGCCTGCTCAACGCCGTGCTCGCCGACCTGTACGGCCCGCAGCGCCTGATCAAGGAAGGCTTGCTGCCCGCCGAGCTGGTGTTCGGCCATAACAACTTCCTGTGGCCGTGCCAGGGCATCCAGCCGCCGGACGGAGCGTTCCTGCACCTGTACGCCGTGGACCTGGCGCGCACGCCGGATGGCCGTTGGTGGGTCACCGCCGACCGCACCCAGGCGCCTTCCGGTGCCGGTTATGCGTTGGAGAACCGCACCATTGTGTCACGGGCGTTCCCGGATCTTTACCGGGATTTGCAGGTCCAGCACCTCACCGGTTTTTTCCGCACCTTGCAGGAAACCCTGGCCCGCCAGGCGCCCGGTGATAACCAGCCGCCGCTGATCGTGCTGCTCACGCCGGGCCGGTTCAACGAAAGCTATTTCGAACACCTCTACCTCGCCCGCCAGCTCGGCTACCCGCTGGTAGAAGGCGGTGATCTCACGGTGCGCGACAGCACGGTATTCCTGAAAACCCTCAGCGGCCTGCGCCGGGTGCACGCGATCATGCGGCGCCTGGATGACGACTTCTGCGACCCGCTGGAACTGCGCACCGACTCCGCCCTCGGCGTGCCCGGCCTGTTGGACGCGGTGCGCCAAGGCAATGTGCTGGTGGCCAATGCCCTGGGCAGCGGCGTGCTGGAGTCCCCCGGTCTGCTGGGCTTTTTGCCGAAGATCAACGAGTTCCTGTTTGGCGAAGCATTGATCTTGCCGTCCATCGCCACCTGGTGGTGCGGTGAAGCGCCGGTACTCGCTGAAGCGCTGGAGAAACTGCCGGAGTTGCTGATCAAGCCGGCGTTTCCGTCGCAGAGTTTTGCGCCGGTATTTGGCCGTGACCTGGACGACGAACAGCGCCAGGCCCTGGCCGAACGCATGCGCGCGCGCCCCTACGCTTACGTTGCCCAGGAACTGGCGCAACTGTCCCAGGCGCCGGTGTGGCACACCGTGGATGACCACCTGCAACACCGCGCGATTGGCATGCGCGTATACGCCGTGGCGAGTGACGAGGGTTACCGCGTGCTGCCCGGCGGCCTGACGCGTGTAGCGGCGGAAGCCGATGCCGAAGTGGTGTCGATGCAACGTGGCGGCGCCAGCAAGGACACCTGGGTGCTCGGCGAACGCGCCGCCGGTGGCGAGCACTGGCGCGCACAGCGGGCGATTGGCGCCCATGACCTGGTGCGCCGCGATCCCTACCTGCCGTCCCGCGTGGTGGAAAACCTGTTCTGGTTCGGGCGTTATTGCGAGCGCTGCGATGACAGCGCGCGCTGGCTGCGCATCGTGCTGGCGCGTTATGTGGACGGCGATGATCCGCTGGCCTTGCAGGCGGCGGTCGAGCTGGGCGAAAACCTGCGACTGCTGCCGGAAGAGGGCGAGTTGCCCGAACGCCTGCTGGCGGCACTGCTCGGCGATGACTGGCCGTCGAGCCTGCGCGCCAACCTGCAACGCTTGCAGTGGGCGGCGTCCCAGGTGCGCGGCAAGTTGTCCCGGGAGAACTGGCAGGCCCTGGTGGAGCTGCAACGCGAAGCCATGGAGCTGGAACGCGACACCCCGGACTTTGGCGAGTTACTGGATTTCCTCAACCGCCTGGTGATGTCCCTGGCGGCGTTGTCGGGGTTTGCCCTGGACGACATGACCCGCGACGAAGGCTGGCGTTTCTTGATGATGGGCCGGCGCATCGAGCGTCTGCAGTTTCTGAGCAGCAGCCTCGCCGCATTCCTGCGTGGCGTGGCGGTGTTCGATCAGGCCGGGCTGGAGTGGTTGCTGGAGCTGGGCAACAGCAGCATTACCTATCGCTCGCGCTACCTGGCGGTGCCGCAGTTGATCCCGGTCCTCGACCTGCTGTTGCTGGACGAGCAGAACCCCCATGCGGTGTTGTTCCAGCTCAAGTTGGTGAGCCGCACCCTGCGGCGTCTCAATGACGACTTTGGTGTGCCACGGGAAACCGGTCTCGGCCCGTTGGTGGAGCGCCTGGCGCGATTCGACCTGGGTTGCCTGGAGAACCCGTTGTTTGGTGAGGCCAGCGTGCGTGCCGCGTTGGAGGGCCTGGCGGACCTGCTGCAAGCAGTCGCCGATGAGAGTGGGCAAGTGTCGGACCGTTTGGCCTTGCGCCATTTTGCCCATGTGGATGATGTCAGCCAGCAAACGGTGTCGGTGTGATGAGTGCGCGCTACCAGATTTTCCACGATACCCATTACCACTACGACAGCCCGGTGTCCCTGGCCCAACAGTTGGCGCACCTGTGGCCACGGCCGTGCGCCTGGCAGCGCTGCAGCTCGCAACAGCTGGATATCAGCCCGGAACCGACGTCGCGCCGCGATGAGTTGGATGTGTTCGGTAATCCCATCACCCGCCTGGCGTTCGAGCGGCCCCATGATGAACTGCTGGTGAATGCCGGGCTGACCGTGGAAGTGCTGGCGCGGCCAATGCTGGACTTCCAGCAGTCGCCGGCCTGGGACCAAACCCGCGACAGCCTGACCTACAGCAGCCAGGCCATGTCGCCGCAGCTGATCGAAGCCTGCCGCTACCGGTTCGAATCACCCTACGTGCACCTGAAGAAAACCTTCGTTGAGTTCTCCGAAAGCTGTTTCCCCCCTGGCGAACCCTTGCTGTTGGGCGTGCAGGCGTTGATGGAAAAGATCTTCAGCGAGTTCACCTTCGATGCCGAAGCTACCCAGGTGGCTACCCCGCTGGTGGAAGTGCTGGAGCGCCGACGCGGTGTATGCCAGGACTTCGCCCACTTGATGCTCGCCTGCCTGCGTTCGCGCGGCCTGGCGGCGCGCTATATCAGCGGTTATCTGCTCACCCAGCCACCGCCCGGCCAGCCACGGCTGATCGGCGCCGATGCGTCCCATGCGTGGGTGTCGGTGTATTGCCCGGTTTCAGGCTGGGTGGATTTTGATCCGACGAACAATGTGCAGCCGGCACTGGAGCACATCACCCTGGCCTGGGGCCGGGACTTTTCCGATGTGTCGCCGTTGCGAGGAGTGATTCTGGGGGGAGGGAGCCATGACCCGGAGGTACGGGTGACGGTGATGCCGCTGGAATAGCGATTGATTGTGCCGAGCCGGGTGAGCCGGCTCAGCACAAAGGAAATTATTCAGCCGGATCCTTTGGTGTTTCGGGCTCGTCGCTCGTTACTTCACCATCGGCATCCGGGTTCAGTGCGCCGGCTTCTTCATCTGCAGCGGCTTTCTTGCGTTGCAGTTTTTCCTCTTTCTTCTGTTCCTTGGCCAAGTCTCTCTGACGTTTGGCGAAGGAGTAATTAGGTTTGGCCATGGGCGATCCTCTAGGGTCGAAGGTGAGGGTGGCGGCGCGCAGCTGCCTTGGGACGACATGGTAGCAGCTTCAAGGTGCGCTTGGCCTTCACTTACCGCAGGCGTAAGCGGCCAGCAGGCCGTTGAACAGTTGATTGAGGTGCATGGCTCGGACTCCAGTGGGTGATGGGCCGATCATAGGCAGGTGGCAGTACTTTGGCTGGTAGATTGTGTTGATAAGTCTGATAGCCTAAAGTTGTATACAATCTGTTGATTCAGATCATAAGAATTCCTGCCTGCTTCAGGCACCCTTTGTCGCAATACGCGTTTTCTAAACCCTGCCTTGGAGATTCACATGTTTGCCAAACTCGTTGCTGTTTCCCTGCTGACTCTGGCGAGCGGCCAGTTGCTTGCTGCAGAGTGCAAGGTCACTGTCGACTCCACTGACCAAATGTCCTTCAACACCAAAGCCATTGAAATCGACAAGAGCTGCAAGACATTCACCGTCGAGCTGACTCACTCCGGCAACCTGCCGAAAAACGTCATGGGCCATAACTGGGTGCTGACCAGTGCCGCCAACATGCAGCCGGTTGCCACTGACGGCATGGCCGCTGGTATCGACAAGGACTACCTGAAACCCGGTGATGACCGCATCATCGCCCACACCAAGATCATCGGTGCGGGCGAGAAAGACTCGGTGACCTTCGATGTGTCGAAGCTGGCAGCCGGGACTGACTACGCGTTCTTCTGCTCGTTCCCAGGCCACATCTCGATGATGAAAGGCACTGTGACTGTTAAGTAAGCCGATTCCGATCGAAAAAAAGCGCCTCGAGGGGCGCTTTTTTGTGGGCGTTCAGTTGAACTGAGTCATCGTTCATCGCAGGCAAGCCAGCTCCCACATTCAAGCGCATTCTCATGCTGGAACTCAGTCAACTGTGGGAGCTGGCTTGCCTGCGATAGCGGTCTAACAGTCAGCACAAGCCTATCTGGTTCACCTCACGGCGCAAACGGCATGACCCGCTTGTGCTCGGTCTTGCGGTAGGTGTCGCAGATAATCTTGAACGCTTCCTCACGCACCGGCTCGCCGTGCAGGAATGCATCGATCTCGGCGTAGGTCACGCCATGTGACGCTTCGTCCGGCTTGCCCGGCGACAGGTCTTCGAGGTCGGCAGTCGGAATCTTCTCCACCAACGATTCCGGCGCGCCAAAGTGCCGCGCAATCGCACGCACCTGGTTCTTCACCAGGCCGCTCAACGGCGCCAGGTCGCACGCGCCGTCACCGAACTTGGTGAAAAAACCCATCACCGCTTCCGCCGCATGGTCGGTACCGATCACCAGGCCACCGGCCGCGCCAGCGATGGTGTACTGCGCCACCATGCGCATGCGTGCCTTGGTGTTGCCCAGTACGAAGTCGCGGGACACCGCGGCCTTGCCTTCAAATGCCGCCACTTCATTGGCCAGGGCTTTCACCGCCGGGCCGATGTTCACGGTGTGGCGCTCGTCCGGCTCGATAAAGTCCACCGACGCCTGGGCGTCGATCTCATCGAACTGGGTTTCGTACGGCAGGCGCACGGCGATAAAACGGTAGGCCTCATCGCCGGTGCTGGCGCGCAGTTCCTGCATCGCACGTTGGGCCAACAGGCCTGCGGTCAGGGAATCGACGCCACCGCTGATGCCCAGCACCAACGCCTTGAGCCCGGAATTGCGCAGGCAGTCCTGGATAAAGGTCACGCGGCGGGCAACCTCGGCCTCAAGGGCCGCCTGGTCGTTGAACGGTGCTTGGACCTTGAGCTGTTCAGCAATCTCACGCTGTACGGCTTGCATGATTCACTCCTTGCTAGAGATGGCAGGTACTTTGAAAACATGACGCAAATAGGCGACGAAATTCGGGTCGGTGCAGTGGGTCTTGCCCGCTTCATCGGAGATCTTCGCGACGGGCTGGCCATTGCAGGCGGTCATTTTAAGCACGATGCTCATCGGCTCGACACCTGGAATGTCACAGGTTAGGTTTGTGCCGATGCCAAAGCTCACATTGATCCGACCCCGCAAGGCGCGGAATATCTCCAGGGCCTTGGGCAACGACAGGCTGTCGGAGAACACCAGGGTCTTGCTCATCGGCTCGATGCCGAGCTTGTGGTAGTGGGTGATGGCCTTTTCTGCCCATTGCACGGGATCGCCGGAGTCATGGCGCAGGCCGTCGAACAGCTTGGCGAAGTACAGGTCGAAGTCGCCCAGGAACGCGTCGGTGGTGATGCAGTCGGTCAGGGCGATACCCAACAGGCCACGGTATTCGCGGACCCAGCAGTCGAGCGCGGCGATCTGGCTGTCGATCAGGCGCGGGCCGAGTTGCTGGTGGGCCATGATCCATTCGTGGGCCATGGTGCCCAGCGGCTTCATGTCGAACTCGCGCGCCAGGTGCACGTTGCTGGTGCCGACGAAGCGCCCGGGGAAGTCATGCTTGAGCACGCTGACCACTTCTTCCTGCACACGGTACGAGAAGCGCCGACGCGTGCCGAAGTCAGCCACTTGCAGCTCGGACAGCTCGTCGCTGCTGGCGTTGGCGGTCAGCCAGTCGAACTTGCGGTACAGCTGCTCGCGGGCCTGTTCGAGGATCACGGTCTGGTAGCGATAGCGGTTACGCACTTCGCTGACGATAGCCAGCATCGGCACTTCAAACAGGATCACATGCAGCCACGGCCCGCGCAGGCGGATGAACAACTCACCGTTCTCGATGCCGGTCTGCACGTAGCGCAGGTTGAAGCGGAACAGCCCGAGGAAGCGCAAAAAGTCCGGCTTCATAAAGCTGATGCGTTCCAGGAAACCCAACTGGTCCGGGCTCAGGCTCAGCTCGGCGAGGCGCTCGATCTGGTAGCGGATCTCCGCCAGGTACGGGCGCAGGTCTTCGCTGTTACGGCAACGAAACTCCCATTCAACTTCCACGTTGGGGTAGTTGTGCAGCACCGCCTGCATCATGGTCAGCTTGTAGAAGTCGGTGTCGAGCAAGTTCTGCACGATGCGATCGGCAAACACACTCTCGCTCATAACGGGAATCTCCAGACGGGTCGGCGATGGGCGCCGACCTTTACGCACAATTGAGGAAGGGGGCTAGTGGCGCATAGACCTGTGGGGTTTTGCCAGTGATTTTTTGCGCTGGAGCTACCGACGCCTTCGCGAGCAAGCCCGCTCCCACCTTTGGAATGCATTTCAAGTGTGGGAGCGGGCTTGCTCGCGACGGCGATTCTCCAGGCGCTAAAGCACCTGCTCCATCATCCACTTCACAAATTCACGCACCTTGGGCACCTCCGCCGAATGTTCGGGGTAGGCCAGGTAATACGCATCCTGGCTCGGCATTGCATGCTGCCAGGGAATGACCAGCTTGCCTTCGGCCAACTCTTCTTCCACCAGAAAGCGCGGCAACAACGCCACGCCACAGCCCACCTGCGCGGCCCGAATGCACATATAGAAGGTGTCGAAGCGTGGCCCGTGATAGCTGTGCTCGGTGTGGAAGCCCTGGCTGGCAAACCAGTCGTGCCAGCCCTGGGGACGCGAAGCGTTTTGCAGCAGCACCAGGTCGCTCAGTTGCGTGGGATCGGTGAACGGCTGCGCCGGCAGGCTTTCTGGCGCGCACACCGGCACCAACGCTTCGCTGAACAATTTGAGGCTTTCGGTGCCCGGCCGTGAGCCCTGGCCGAAGTAGAAGGCCATGTCGGCCTTGCCTTGCAACAATTCATCCGGCTCCTGTTCATTGCACAGGTCCAAATGGATCTGCGGATGACGCAGGCGCCAGCCCTTGAGGCGCGGCACCAGCCAGCGCGCGCCGAAGGTGTAGGGCGTGGACACGCGCAGCACTTCGGTTTCGCCGCCGTAGGAGCGCAGGTAATGGGTGGACATCTCCACCTGGGTGAGGATCTTGCGCACTTCCACCAGATACAGGTCGCCTGCCGGGGTCATCTGCAAGCGCCGACGCACCCGGCGAAACAGCAGGTGTTGCAGCAGTTCTTCCAGTTGCGCCACCTGTTTGCTCACCGCGCTCTGCGTGAGGTTCAGCTCCTCGGCGGCGCGGGTGAAGCTCAAGTGGCGGGTGGCGGCTTCGAAACACTGCAGGGCAGTGATCGAGGGCAAATGTCTTTTGTTCAGCACGGCACGCCTCTTTTTATTCTTTGCATGAATAAACGGAATGATATCTCGCCTAATCGTCGTTTGTTGGCAAGTCTTGGGCCAGCTACAAATAAGGTCTGGATCGCCGTGTCGGTGGCGGCGCAATTTTTCTGTTTGTAGATTGAAGGAGTGACCCATGGTTGCCGCATTGCTTGATCGTCTCGGGGTAAACCCGGCGCTGTACCAGTCGGGCAAACAGCCCGTGCATTCGCCGATTGATGGCAGCCGCATCGGCAGCGTGCACTGGGAAGGTGCCGCCGAGGTGGAGCAGCAGGTCAGTCGCGCCGAGCATGCATTCGACGCCTGGCGCAAGGTGCCGGCCCCGCGCCGTGGCGAACTGGTGCGCCAATTTGGCGATGTATTGCGCGAATACAAGGCGGACCTGGGTGAACTGGTGTCTTGGGAAGCCGGCAAGATTACCCAGGAAGGCCTGGGCGAAGTGCAGGAAATGATCGACATTTGCGACTTCGCTGTCGGGCTGTCGCGCCAGCTGTACGGTTTGACCATCGCCTCTGAGCGTCCGGGCCACCACATGCGTGAAACCTGGCACCCGCTGGGCGTGGTCGGCGTGATCAGCGCCTTCAACTTCCCGGTGGCCGTGTGGGCGTGGAACACCGCCCTGGCCCTGGTGTGCGGCAACGCCGTGATCTGGAAACCGTCGGAAAAGACCCCGCTCACCGCCCTGGCCTGCCAGGCGCTGTTCGAGCGTGTGCTGAAGAAATTCGACGGCGCCCCCGAGTACCTGAGCCAGGTGATCATCGGCGGTCGTGATGCCGGTGCCGCGCTGGTGGATGACCCGCGCGTCGCCCTGATCAGCGCCACCGGCAGCACGCGCATGGGCCGCGAAGTGGCGCCGAAAGTCGCCGCACGTTTTGCCCGCAGCATCCTTGAGCTGGGCGGCAACAACGCGATGATCCTCGGCCCAAGTGCCGACCTGGACATGGCCGTGCGCGCCATCCTGTTCAGCGCCGTCGGCACTGCCGGCCAGCGTTGCACCACCCTGCGCCGCCTGATCGCCCATGAATCGGTCAAGGATGAAATCGTCACCCGCCTCAAGGCCGCCTATTCCAAGGTGCGCATCGGCCACCCGCTGGAAGGCAACCTGATCGGCCCGCTGATCGACAAGCATGGCTTCGACAACATGCAGGACGCCCTGGAGCAAGCCTTGAGCGAAGGCGGAAAGGTGTTCGGCGGCAAGCGCCAACTGGAAGACACATTCCCCAACGCTTATTACGTGTCGCCGGCGATTGTGGAAATGCCCGAGCAAAGTGATGTGGTGTGCACCGAGACGTTTGCGCCGATTCTCTACGTGGTGGGCTACACCGACTTCGCCGATGCCCTGCGCCTGAACAATGCCGTGCCGCAAGGCTTGTCGTCGTGCATCTTCACCACCGACGTGCGTGAAGCCGAGCAGTTCATGTCGGCGGTCGGCAGTGACTGTGGCATCGCCAACGTCAACATCGGCCCGAGCGGCGCGGAAATCGGTGGCGCATTTGGCGGTGAGAAAGAGACCGGCGGCGGGCGTGAGTCGGGTTCGGATGCGTGGCGCGGGTACATGCGTCGCCAGACCAACACCGTGAACTACTCGTTGGAATTGCCGCTGGCCCAGGGCATTACTTTCGACTGATTCCTGAAGTCGAAGCGCGATCAATGTGGGAGCTGGCCTGCCTGCGATAGCATCACCATGGGGTACCTGATACACCGAGGTGCCTGCATCGCAGGCAAGCCAGCTCCCACATTTGATTGGGTTTGCAATTCAAAATAACAGTTGTTTGTTAGGTTTCATCCCGGAGTCTGGCAATGGCACTACGCGAAACATGTTTGTGGGAGCACCTCACCCCTGGCCGGCCGGATCGTGCGGCGCTCAAGGGTGAGGTCAAGGTCGATGTGTGTGTGATCGGCGCCGGGATCACGGGCCTTTCGGCAGCCATTCATTTGCTGGAGCAGGGTAAAAGCGTCGCCGTGCTGGAGGCTCATCGCACCGGGCATGGTGGTTCGGGGCGCAACGTCGGGCTGGTCAACGCCGGCATGTGGATCCCGCCGGACGACATCGAAGCCGGTTTTGGCGAGGCGGTGGGCAGCCAGCTCAACCGCATGTTGGGCGCGGCACCGTCGCTGGTGTTCAGCCTGATCGACAAATACACCATCGATTGCCAACTGCGCCGTGAAGGCACCTTGCACATGGCGCACAACGCCCGTGGCGAGGCGGATTTACGCAGTCGCGAAGAACAATGGAAGCGCCGTGGCGCACCGGTGGAACTGCTCACCGGCCAGGCTTGCGAGCAGGCCACCGGTACCCGGAAAATCGCTGCCGCCTTGCTGGACCGGCGCGCCGGCACCCTGAACCCGATGGCCTATACCAGTGGCTTGGCCAACGCGGCGGTCGGCCTGGGCGGGCAGTTATTCGACCATTCTCCCGTCACCCAGCTTGAACGCCAAGGCGCGCACTGGTCGGTGCAGACCGCCCAGGGTTTAGTGCAGGCTGCACAGGTGGCGATCGCCTCCAATGCCTACACCGAAGGCGAATGGACCGAACTGCGGCGCAATTTTTTCCCCGGTTACTACTATCAGGTCGCGTCGGCTCCGCTGACGGACGACACCGCCAAACAGATCCTGCCCGGTGGCCAGGGCTCCTGGGACACGCGCCAGGTGCTGAGCAGCATCCGCCGTGATGCCGATGGCCGTCTGTTGCTCGGCAGCCTGGGCAATGGCAACCAGAAACCGGCATGGTTCCTCAAGGCGTGGGCCGATCGGGTGCAGCAGCATTACTTCCCGTACCTCAAATCGGTGCAGTGGGAATTCACCTGGACCGGCTGCATCGCCTTCACCCCGGATCACTTGATGCGCCTGTTCGAGCCCGCCCCTGGCCTCGTGGCAGTCACGGGCTATAACGGGCGTGGCGTGACCACCGGCAGCGTGGTCGGCAAGGCGTTTGCCGACTACCTGTGTCACCAGAATCCCCAGGCGTTGCCGATCCCATTCGCGCCTATGCAGCCGTTGGCCGGGGTGGGACTGCGCAGCTGTCTTTATGAAGCAGGATTCTCGCTGTATCACGCTGGGCAATGCTTGAGGATCGTTATCTGATCAGCGAAATACCGCTCAGAAGCCTGCATTTTCTTAGCACGCTACTAATCTGTATTGGTGCAAGTCGTAGCAATCACGCACTGTAAATGTGCAGTTCCGTTACGCCGTCTGTTACAGCTGTAGGAACTGTCGTTTATAGCTTTGGTTGCAGGTGCGACCTGCTGAGGTTGTACTTTTTGGATCCATTGGTTGCACCTTCTGATGCTAGAGGGTTGCACGTCCTGGCGAATGGAGGCGAAACGCCTGCAATAACAATGACACCGTGTCTTTTTGAAGAATAAAAACGTAATGGCACGCGCCTTGCTCTGGGCTTTCAGTGAAAAGTTTGAACGCAAGTTGTCGTGCCAAAAATCAAAAATATCGGAGCACCACTCATGTCCCAGACGTTTTACAAGAAAGGTTTTCTGGCCCTCGCCGTTGCAGCGGCGCTGGGTGTTTCTGCGTTTGTTCAAGCTGATGTGAAGATTGGCGTAGCGGGGCCGATGACCGGTGCCAACGCCGCTTTCGGTGAGCAGTACATGAAGGGTGCCCAAGCGGCAGCCGATGTGATCAACAAGGCCGGCGGCATCAACGGTGAGAAAATCGTGCTGGTTGCCGGCGACGATGCCTGCGAACCCAAGCAGGCCGTGGCTGTGGCCAACCGCCTGGCAGACCAGGACAAAGTGATCGGCGTGGTCGGCCACTTCTGCTCCTCCAACACCATCCCGGCGTCCGAGGTGTATGACGAAGCGGGCATCATCGCGATCACCCCAGGTTCCACCAACCCACAAGTGACCGAACGTGGCCTGGGCGCCATGTTCCGCATGTGCGGCCGTGACGACCAGCAAGGCATCGTTGCCGGCGACTACATCGTCGACGTGCTCAAGGGCAAGAAAGTCGCCGTGATCAACGACAAGGACACCTACGGTAAAGGCTTGGCTGACGCTACCGCTGCCCAGTTGACCAAGCGCGGCGTCAAGCCAGTGCTGGAAGAAGGCCTGACCCGTGGCGAGAAGGACTTCAGCGCCCTGGTCACCAAGATCCGCTCCACCGGTGCCGACGTCGTGTACTTCGGCGGCCTGCACCCGGAAGCCGGTCCACTGGTTCGCCAGATCCGTGAAGCCGGTCTGAAAGACGTGAAGTTCATGTCCGATGACGGTGTTGTGACCGACGAACTGGTGGCCACCGCTGGCGGCAAGCAATACGTCGATGGCGTGTACATGACCTTCGGCGCTGACCCGCGCCTGCTGCCAGACAGCAAGGCGGTGGTGGAAGAGTTCCGTAAGAACGGTACCGAGCCAGAAGGCTACACCCTGTACGCCTACGCGTCGGTCCAGGCCCTGGCCGCCGGCTTCAACGGTGCCAAGTCCAACAAGGGTGAAGATGCCGCCAAGTGGCTCAAGGCTCACCCGGTAAAAACCGTCATGGGCGAAAAAGCCTGGGATTCCAAGGGCGACCTGAAAATCTCCGACTACGTGGTTTACCAGTGGGATAAAGACGGCAAATACCATCAGCTGGAAAAACAGAAGTAAGCATTAACGCGACCACGCAGGCAACACAGAGCCACTGTGGGAGCCGGGCTTGCCCGCGATGACGGACTGACAGTCGACACCTGTGTTGAATGTGAACCCGCTATCGCAGGCAAGCCAGCTCCCACAGGGGATCGAGGTTGCCAACTGCATCGTGTCCAGCAACGACTCTGTTTTTTCCTCCAGAAGCGCCGCACACCCACCGGTGTGCAGGTGCTCACCGCGTGAGATTGCGTTATGGATGGTATTTTCCTGCAGCAACTGGTCAACGGCCTGACCCTCGGGTCGGTCTATGGCCTGATCGCCATCGGCTACACAATGGTCTATGGCATCATTGGCATGATCAACTTCGCCCACGGCGAGGTTTATATGATTTCCGCTTACCTCGCGGCGATCAGTCTGGCACTGCTGGCTTACTTCGGCATCGAATCCTTCCCGCTGCTCATTCTCGGCACCTTGATCTTTACCGTGGTCGTCACTGGCGTTTACGGTTGGGTCATCGAGCGTGTCGCCTACAAACCGCTGCGCAACTCCACCCGACTGGCACCGCTGATCAGCGCCATCGGCATCTCCCTGATCCTGCAGAACTACGCGCAGATCGCCCAGGGCGCCAAGCAACAAGGTATTCCTACCCTGCTGGCCGGGGCCTGGCGTGTCGACATCGGCAGCGGGTTCGTCCAGCTCACCTATACCAAAGTCTTCATCCTGGTCGCCGCCTTCGCCGGCATGGCCCTGCTGACCTACGTGATCAAGTACACCAAGCTCGGCCGCATGTGCCGCGCGACCCAGCAAGACCGCAAGATGGCGTCGATCCTCGGCATCAACACCGACCGGGTGATCTCCTACGTGTTCGTCATCGGTGCCGCCATGGCTGCATTGGCCGGCGTGCTCATCACCCTCAACTACGGCACCTTCGACTTCTATGCCGGCTTCATCATCGGCATCAAGGCATTTACCGCAGCGGTACTCGGCGGCATCGGCTCCCTGCCTGGGGCGATGTTGGGCGGGATCATCCTCGGTATCTCCGAGTCGTTGTTCTCGGGGTTGATCAACTCTGACTACAAAGACGTGTTCAGTTTCTCCCTGCTGGTGGTGATTCTGATTTTCCGTCCCCAGGGCCTGCTTGGTCGCCCACTTGTGGCGAAGGTGTAAACATGTCTGCTGCCAAACCAATCGATATCAAGAAAAGTGTGGTCGATACGGTCCTCGCCGGGCTGATTTCGCTGATCGTGTTCGGTCCGATCGTCGGCGTTGTACTCGACGGCTACAGCTTCAACCTGGAACCGGCCCGCGTGGGCCTGCTGGTGGCCATTGTGATGGTCGGCCGCTTTGCCATGAGCCTGTTCCTGCAAACCCCCAAGGGCGTGAAGATTTTGCAGGGCTTCGAGAGCAGTGGCTCTGGCGTGCATGTGCTGGCGCCGGACTACAAGTCGCGGCTGCGCTGGATCATCCCAGCACTGATCGTGATCGCCATCGTGTTTCCGATCTTCGCCAACAAGTACCTGCTGACCGTGGTGATCCTCGGGCTGATCTACGTGTTGCTCGGCCTGGGCCTCAACATCGTGGTGGGCCTGGCCGGCTTGCTCGACCTGGGTTACGTGGCGTTCTACGCCATCGGCGCCTACGGCCTTGCTCTGGGTTATCAATACCTGGGCCTGGGCTTCTGGACCGTGTTGCCATTGGCGGCCATCGCCGCAGCGTTGGCGGGGTGCATACTCGGGTTCCCGGTGCTACGAATGCACGGTGACTATTTGGCCATCGTGACCCTGGGCTTTGGTGAAATCATCCGTCTGGTGCTCAACAACTGGCTGTCGTTTACCGGCGGACCCAACGGCATGCCGGTGCCCTCGCCGACCTTCCTCGGCCTGGAGTTCGGCAAGCGCGCGAAGGATGGCGGGGTTCCCTTCCATGAATTCTTCGGCATCGACTACAACCCCAACATCAAATTCCTGTTCATCTACATTGTGCTGTTCCTGGTGGTGCTGGCCGTGCTGTACATCAAGCATCGCCTGACCCGCATGCCGGTAGGCCGCGCCTGGGAAGCGCTGCGCGAAGATGAAATCGCCTGCCGTTCCATGGGCCTGAACCACGTGCTGGTCAAGCTCTCGGCCTTCACCATCGGTGCATCGACTGCCGGTTTGGCCGGTGTGTTCTTTGCCAGCTACCAGGGCTTCGTCAACCCGTCATCGTTCACCTTCTTCGAGTCGGCGCTGATCCTGGCCATCGTGGTGCTGGGCGGCATGGGCTCGACGGTGGGCGTGGTGATCGCGGCCTTTGTATTGACCGTCGCCCCCGAGCTGCTGCGCAGCTTCTCCGAGTACCGCGTGCTGCTGTTTGGCGTGTTGATGGTAGTGATGATGATCTGGCGACCGCGCGGCCTGATCCGGATCAGCCGCACCGGTGTGACGCCACGTAAGGGGGTAGCGCCATGAGCAAGGAAGTCGTGCTCTCCGTGGAACACCTGATGATGCACTTCGGTGGCATCAAGGCCTTGAGCGACGTGAGCCTCAAGGTCGAACGCAACTCGATCTTCGCCCTGATCGGCCCCAACGGCGCCGGCAAGACCACAGTGTTCAACTGCCTCACCGGTTTCTACAAAGCCAGCGGCGGCAAGATCGAACTCAACATCCGTGGCAAGCAGACCAACGTGATCCAACTGCTGGGCGAGCGCTTCAAGGCCACCGACTTTGTGTCGCCCAGGAGCTTTTTCAGCCGCGTTTACTACAAGATGTTCGGCGGCACCCACCTGGTTAACCGTGCCGGTTTGGCGCGTACCTTCCAGAACATTCGCCTGTTCAAGGAAATGTCGGTGCTGGAGAATCTGCTGGTGGCCCAGCACATGTGGGTCAACCGCAACATGCTCGCGGGCATTCTCAACACCAAGGGCTACCGCAAGGCTGAAAGCGATGCCCTCGACCACGCCTTCTACTGGCTGGAAGTGGTGGACCTGGTGGACTGCGCCAACCGCCTGGCGGGTGAACTCTCCTACGGCCAACAGCGCCGCCTGGAAATCGCCCGCGCCATGTGCACCCGGCCGCAGATCATCTGCCTGGACGAACCCGCTGCGGGCCTCAACCCCCAGGAAACCGAAGCCCTCAGCGCGATGATTCGCCTGTTGCGCGACGAACACGACCTCACGGTGGTACTGATCGAACACGACATGGGCATGGTGATGAGTATTTCCGACCACATCGTGGTGCTCGACCACGGCAACGTGATCGCCGAAGGCGAGCCGGACGCGATCCGCAACGACCCGAAAGTGATTGCCGCCTACCTGGGCGCTGACGAAGAGGAGTTGGTATGAGTGCACCTATCCTCGAAATGAAGGACCTGGACGTGTATTACGGCCCAATCCAGGCCCTGAAAAAAGTCTCGCTGCACATCAATGAAGGCGAAACTGTCAGCCTGATTGGCTCCAACGGCGCGGGCAAGTCCACGCTGCTGATGTCGATCTTCGGCCAGCCACGGGCCGAGTCGGGGCAGATCATCTATAACGGCGTGGACATTACCCACAAGTCGTCGCACTACATCGCCTCCAACGGCATTGCGCAGTCGCCGGAAGGGCGGCGGGTGTTCCCTGACATGACCGTCGAGGAGAACCTGCTGATGGGCACCATCCCGATTGGCGACAAGTTTGCCCAGGAAGATATGCAGCGCATGTTCGAGCTGTTTCCAAGGCTCAAGGAGCGGCGTAACCAGCGCGCCATGACCATGTCCGGCGGCGAGCAGCAAATGCTCGCCATCGCCCGCGCGCTGATGAGCCGGCCCAAGCTGTTGCTGCTGGATGAACCGAGCCTGGGCCTGGCGCCGATTGTGGTGAAGCAGATCTTCTCGACGTTGCGCGAGCTGGCCTCCACCGGGATGACCATCTTCCTGGTGGAACAGAACGCCAACCATGCGCTGCGCTTGTCGGACCGCGCGTATGTGATGGTCAACGGCGAGATTCGCCTGACCGGCACCGGCAAGGAATTGCTGGTGAACGAGGAAGTGCGCAACGCCTACCTCGGCGGGCACTGATGTAAAACTTGATGCAGGCCTCCTGTAGGTGGCTGCTGCATGTGGGAGCTGGCTTGCCTGCGATGCAAACGCCTCGGTCTATCAGTTGAACCGAGGAGATTGCATCGCAGGCAAGCCAGCTCCCACATTTGTTTTTGCGGTGTTCACAAGGCCGCTGCCAAATTGTGGAAAACAAATCTGGCTCCCCTCCAAAGCGCGACATATAGCCGCCGCAAATCCCTGTTTTGTCACAGTTTTGACTTGTCCCCATCCGCTGTGGAACCGGCTGTGGGTAACGTGGGTGTAGCTGGCTGGACGCCAATAAATACGGGGCCTGTAGCGCGATGGTTAATATTTGATCAGGCGGTTTTTAGTGACCGCTCCAGCACTTTGTCAACCTGTTTAAAGACACAGGTATATGACCGAAAAATGTCTATACAGCCTGTGGATAAGTCTGTGACTAAACTCTGGAAAGACCGCCGCAGAGGCCGGAATGACTGGCCTGGAGCCATCGTTCCGATTTCCCGTTCTTCCTGGGGCCTACATACGCTCCCGCCAAGGTCAAGCAAAAAACTTTCTAAAACCGCCTGAAACCCTTGTGTATAAAGGCCTGAGGCATTTTGCACTTGCCCCCAAAGACTGTGGGCGCAGCTGTGGATAACCTGCGCGCATATAGCTGCAAGCCACGGTTTATATGGCTTTGCTCGTCATGGTTAAAAAATGATCAGGTGCGCGTGAAGTTGTGTGCATAGCGGTTGCCGCCATCGCGGCGTACGGGCATTCTGCTGGCTGATTTTTTCCCCGATGCCCGCAAGGAGAACACCATGTCCGACACGCTGTTTATTACTGGCGCAACCTCAGGTTTCGGCGAAGCCTGCGCCCGTCGTTTTGCCGAAGCCGGCTGGAAACTGGTGCTCACTGGCCGTCGTGGCGACCGCCTGAATGCGCTGGTCGAAGAGCTTTCCAAGCAGACCGAAGTACACGGCCTGGTGGTGGATGTGCGGGATCGCAAAGGCATGGAAGACGCCATCGCCAACCTGCCTCCGTCGTTCGCCAAGCTGCGCGGGCTGATCAACAACGCCGGCCTGGCCGTGGGCACTGACCCTGCGCCCAAGTGCAGCCTCGACGATTGGGAAACCATGGTCGACACCAACATCAAGGGCCTGCTGACCACGACCAGCCTGCTGCTGCCGCGCCTGATCGCCCATGGCCGTGGCGCCGGTATCATCAACCTGGGCTCCATCGCCGGCAGCTACCCGTACCCGGGCAGCCATGTGTATGGCGGCTCCAAGGCATTCGTGAAGCAGTTCTCGCTGAACCTGCGCTGCGACCTGCAGGGCACCGGCGTGCGCGTCACCAACATTGAGCCAGGCCTGTGCGAGAGCGAGTTCTCACTGGTGCGTTTTGGCGGCGATCAGGCGCGCTATGACGCGACCTATGCGGGTGCCGAGCCGATCCAGCCGCAGGACATCGCCGACACGATCTTCTGGGTGCTCAACACACCGGCGCACGTGAATATCAACCGGTTGGAACTGATGCCGGTGAGCCAGACCTGGGCTGGGTTTGCGATTGAGCGTGGCGCCAAAGGCTGACGCTCCGTCCTGCTGGTTTTTGTGGTGAGCGAGCTTGCCTCGCGCGGGGCAAGCCCGCTCATCACAGGATCAGTTTTTACCGGTAACCATGCGGCAAATCGGCCAAAACACGACATAAGGTACACTCCACCCGGTAAAACCCCTCCGCACCGTGCGGATTTAAGGTTTTGACGGGAGGAAATGTGAGTAACCGAGGTGAGCAGGCACTGCTCAAACAATCGACCATCCTGATGTTCGCTGTCGCGATCGCCGGGATCGTCACGGGCGTGGTATCCGGCGCCCAATCCATTCTGTTCGACGGCTTTTTCTCGCTGATCGCCACCGCTATCAAGGTGTTGATGCTGATCACGGCCAAGCTGATCGCCAAGAAAAGCAACGAGCGCTTCCAGTTCGGCTATTGGCACCTGGAGCCCATGGTGCTGCTGATCGAAGGCAGTTTCCTGTTGCTGATCGCCATCTATGCGTTCCTCAACGGTGTGTTCGGCATCATCAATGGCGGGCGCGAGATTGAGTTGGGGCTGGTGATCATCTACGCGGCAGTGTTCACCGTCGTCGAGTTCGCCTACTTCTTCTACGTGCGCTACCGCAATCGCCGGCTGAAATCATCGCTGATCCAGTTCGATAACATCAGTTGGCTGGTGGACGCGATGCTGTCGGTGGGCTTGCTGATCAGCTTTCTGGCGGCACTGTTGCTCAAGTCCCAGGGCTATGGCGAGTGGGCGGTATACGTCGACCCGTTGATCCTGATCCTGCTGGCCCTGAGCATGCTGGCACCGGCGTTCAAGATCCTGCGCCCAGCGTTGCGCGAGGTGCTGGGGATTGCGCCAGACCACCTGGACGACAAAGTGCGCGAAGTGATGGAGGCGGTGCAGGCCAAACATGGTTTCGACGACTACGTGTCGTACGTGCAAAAGCACGGGCGGGCGCGGTTTATCGAGATTCATGTGGTGCTGCCGGCGGATTACCCGGTGGATAACGTCGCGACCCTCGACGCGCTGCGCGAAGAGATATCCACAGGGCTCGGCACGCCGGATGCGGCGCGTTGGCTAACGATCAGCTTTACCGGGGATCGCAAGTGGATTGCGTGAGGTCAGTGAGATCGAGTTGACGCCTTCGCGAGCAAGCCCGCTCCCACATTTCGACCGTGTTTCAAGGATGTACTCGGTCAAACTGTGGGAGCGGGCTTGCTCGCGAAGAGGCCCTGGCGTTCACCCAAGATGCTGGACAAGGCCCTGGTAGCAAGTCGCCAAATGATAAGGGGTAGTCGAAGGCATATCCCACCGACTCACCACACCTTGGGCATCCAGGCATTCATTCCAGCCTTTTGTATGCAAGAAGTGCTGTTGCAGCGCCAGCAATTGGCGCTGCAGCACTGCTTCGCTGTCCGGCCGCAAGGTCAGTGCCCGCAGGTACTCGGCCTGGGCCCAGATCCGCTGGGTACCGTCGCGCACAGTGCCATCCAGCGCCAACATGCCGCTGACCGCACCGCTGGCGTTATCCACACCCTTGAGCTCGGCGTAGGCGAAAGCCCGCGTCAGCGAAGCATGCAGCGGCGTACCGCGCAGCACATCCGAAGACTCCAGCAAAAAGAACCACTCGAATTGATGGCCCGGTTCGAACCAGTTATCCACAGCGCCCAGCGGTTTTTCCATCATCACGCCGTGCTGGCGGTCGATGAAACGCTGCTGCATGGCCGTCGCCAAGGCCAGCAGGGCCGCTCGCACTTGTGCATCTTCACGCACGGCGAGGGTAGCGAGGAAACCTTCGGCCAGGTGCATCAGTGGGTTCTGCAACGGGCCGGACTTGAGGGACGACCAGTTGCGCTCCAGCACGGCTTCATACAAACCGTCGCCGGTGGAAAACCGCTCGGCGACCACTTCCAGGGCAGCATTGAGGACTGATTCCACCAGCGGCTCGCGCACCTTGGCCCAGTAATGGGCGCAGGCAAAGATGATGAACGCATGGGTGTAGAGATCTTTGCGCTTGTCCAGCGGCTGGCCGGCCGGGTCGATGCTGTAGAACCAGCCGCCGTGCTCGGCGTCGTGGAAGTGCCGTTGCAGCGAACGGAACAGCGCCGCCGCGCGCTCTTCGGCAAACCCTGCGCCGGGCTCGCCGATCAGGCTGGCGAACAGGTACAACTGCCGCGCACAGGCCATGGCGCGATAGCGTTGGGGGGGGAGCGGCTGGTGATCGGCGTCCAGCGCCTCATAGGGCAATGCCAACTCGGCGTTCCAGCCAGGGCCTTGCCAAAGCGGCACGATCAGGCTGTGGAAGTGCGTGAGCACGGTGTTCAAGGCGGGTTGGGAAGCGCTGGGCATTGGCTGGCGTCGTCACGGCAGGGGTGTAGGCGCGCATGGTATCAGGCTTGGGTTGTGTGGTGTCTTTGAGACCGTCATCGCGGGCAGCCCGGCTCCCACATTTTTGATTTGCAAACCCAATCAAATGTGGGAGCGGGCTTGCCTGCGATGAGGCCCGTAAAAGCGCAACATCACTCAGCCCGCGAGCAACCAGGCTCCAGTCGCCGCCGAAGCCGCCCCAGCAATCCGCACCAACGGCGCCGCTGCGGCTGGCAGGAAGCGCACCACGGCATAACCGGCCGCGTGCAGCACCGCCGTTGCACCGACAAAACCCGCCGCATATGTCCAAGGGCTGGACATGTCCGGCAGTTCCAGGCCATGGGCCACGCCGTGGAACAGCGCAAACAAGGCCGTCGCCCCGACTGCCACGAACAACGGTGGACGCACCGCCAGCGCCACCGCCAAGCCCAGCGCCAGCACCGACGCGGCAATCCCGCTTTCCAGCGCCGGCAATTCCAGGCCTTCAAAACCCAGCACACCACCGATCAGCATGGTGCCCACGAAGGTGCACGGCAGTGCCCAGCGCGCGGCGCCTTTTTGTTGGGCGGCCCACAAGCCGACCGCCACCATGGCCAGCAGGTGGTCGATACCGCTCAAAGGGTGGCTGATGCCGGCCACCAGGCCATTGTCGCCATGGCCCGGATGAGCGAAGGCCAGGGCCGGGGCCAGCAGCAGGGCGGCGGCGGTGAAGAGTTTCTTGAGGCTCATGGACAGGTTCCTTATGGGTTGATCAGGCGGCGGTCAGCAGGCCTTGGCGTTCGATGAAGGCGACGATGTCATCCAGGCCGACACCGGTTTTCTGGTTGCTGAACACAAAGGGTTTGCCGTTGCGCATGCGGGTGGTGTCGCTGTTCATCAGCTCCAGCGACGCACCGACCAAAGGCGCCAGGTCGATCTTGTTGATCACCAGCAGGTCGGACTTGCAGATGCCAGGCCCGCCCTTGCGCGGCAGCTTGTCGCCGGCGGACACGTCGATCACGTAGATAGTCAGGTCGGACAGCTCCGGGCTGAAGGTCGCCGAAAGGTTGTCGCCGCCGGACTCCACCAGGATCAGGTCCAGGCCGGGGAAGCGGCGGTTGAGTTGATCCACCGCCTCCAGGTTGATCGAGGCGTCTTCGCGGATCGCCGTGTGCGGGCAGCCGCCGGTTTCCACACCGATGATGCGTTCCGGCGCCAGGGCCTGGTTGCGCACCAGGAAGTCGGCGTCTTCGCGGGTGTAGATATCGTTGGTGACCACGGCCAGGTTGTAGCGGTCGCGCAGTGCGAGGCACAGGGCCAAGGTCAGGGCGGTCTTGCCGGAACCGACCGGGCCGCCAATGCCGACGCGCAGGGGTTGTGTATTCATGGGTGTGTTCTCCTAGGAACGGAACAGGCGGCTGTACTGGCGCTCGTGGGCCATGCACGCCAGGGACAGGCCGAACGCGGCGCTGCCGAAAGGGATGGGGTCGATGCGGCTGGCATCCTGCTGGGCTTGCTGCAACAGCGGCAGCAGTTCGCTGGTCAGGCGCTGGGCGGCTTGCTGGCCCAGGGGCAGGGTCTTCATTAGCACGGCCAATTGGTTTTCCAGCCAGCTCCACAGCCAGGCGGCGAGGGCATCGGCGGGGCTGATGCCCCAGGCGCGGGCGGCGAGGGCCCAGCCCAAGGCCAAGTGGGGCTCGGTGGTTTGTGCGAGGAAGTCGCGCGCAGCGTCGTCCAATTCCGGCAGGCCGTTGAGCAATTGTTGCAGGGAGTAGCCCATCTGCCGGCTCTCCTGATACAGCTCGCGGGTCTCGCGGCTGGCGCGGTGTTCGTCGCACAGCTGCGCCAGCCGCGACCAATCCGCGTCCAGGGCGGCCTGGCAATGGGCGAGCAGCAGCGGTGCCTCGAAACGCGCAAGGTTGAGCAGCAACTGATCGCTGATCCAGCGTCTTGCACTCGCTGCGTCAGCGACACGGCCGTTCTCCACCGCCATTTCCAGGCCTTGGGAATAGCTGTAGCCGCCAATCGGCAATTGCGGACTGGCCAGACGCAGCAGCGCCCAGGCTGGGTTCATAGACGCACGCCGAACTGGTGCAGCTTGGGCGGGTAATTGAAGTCTTCATCGCCATGGCGCGAGTGATGGTGCCCGCCGCCGTAGGCGCCATGCTCCGGCTGGAACGGCGCCTCGATGGTTTCGGTGTGCGCACCCAGTTGTTCGAGCATGGCCTTGAGCACATAGTCGTCGAGCAGGCGCAACCAGCCATCGCCCACTTGCAGTGCTACGTGGCGGTTGCCCAGGTGATAGGCCGCGCGGGTCAGTTCAAACGCACTGCTGCACGTCACGTGTAAGAGTTGTTCAGGCCGAGCGCACACGCGTACGACGCGTCCGTCCTCGGCCTGTAGGCATTCGCCATCGTGCAGCGGTGGCTGGCCACGCTCCAGGAAAAGGCCGACGTCTTCACCGTCGGCACTGAAACAGCGCAGGCGGCTTTTGCTGCGTGCTTCGAAATTCAGCAGCAACTCAGCGGCCCAGAGGGCTTGGGGGGCGATTCGACGGTGGATCACCAGCATCAGGAAGCTTCCAGCTATGAGCGATGAAACACCTAGAGCAAGGGGCTTGCCAACCTCGTTGGAGAGTAGGAATTGCCTGTAGGCAGGTGGGGCAGCGCCACTAAATAGGGCGAGCGGAAACCGACGAAGTGCTCCAAAGTGGTGCAAGTTATTGCTTGTTGCACGCGTGGTGGGCGTTTTCAGATTTTCCCTACAGGGTCTGAGGAAACGGCGTTCATCTGCTTACCTGCGAGATCATTAGTCTGTGCGCCGTGTTTAATCCACTGCGACGTTCATCATGTTCAAGTCACTTTGTTACCTGTTTATTGCCAGCCTGGCATTTGCGCTTTCATCGGCCTCCGCCTCTCTACAGCCTCATACTTCTTTCTCGGCCTCACTGAAAGAAGCGTCCATCAACGATGTGGTCGACCGCGCCCACGAACTGCTGGGCACCCCTTACAAATGGGGCGGCACCTCGGCGGACCAGGGCTTCGATTGCAGCAGTTTCCTGGTTTATCTGTTCAAGACCGAGGCCAATATCCAGATACCGCGCACTACCGCCGCGATGCACCGCTCAACCGCCGCGACCATCAAGCGCACCGCGCTCAAGCCCGGTGATGCGGTGTTTTTTAGAGGTAATGGGCGCGGCCAGGTCAGCCATGTGGGCCTTTATATCGGCGAGGGCAAATTCATCCATTCGCCGCGCACGGGCAAGAGCATCCGCATCGACTCGTTGAGCAACAAGTATTGGAATAAGCACTACACCACGGCCAAGCGTTTCCACTCGGCGGGGTGATCGCGTTATTCGGTGCTGCCCAGGCCTTGCCAGTGTTTCAAGCCGATAAAGATAAAGCGCAATTGCTGGGTGATTTTCGCCTGGGGCGTGAGATGGTCGGGCAGGGCCTGGGCCGGTGGGTCGATGATGTCGGGGAGGGTGGCGAACACACTTTTGACGATCAGGTCGGCCATCACGTGCAAGCCTTCGGGATCCAGGTGCTGCAGCTTGGGCATCAGCGTCAGGTCGGCCGCCAAGTCGCGGGTGATGTCTTCGCGCAATGCACCGATGGCCTGGCGCACGGCCAGGCAGCCGCCGTATTGCTCGCGGGCCAGGAACAGGAATTGCGATCGGTTGGCCGAGACCACATCGAGGAA
The DNA here is from genome assembly GCF_024112395.2 of Pseudomonas pergaminensis. Taxonomy (NCBI): domain Bacteria; kingdom Pseudomonadati; phylum Pseudomonadota; class Gammaproteobacteria; order Pseudomonadales; family Pseudomonadaceae; genus Pseudomonas; species Pseudomonas pergaminensis. The sequence goes on from NZ_CP078013.2 coordinate 650,818, forward strand.
GATCCGCACGGAGGCATCGATAATACCGCCCATCACGAATTCGTTGTGGCGCACCAGACGGATCGTGGCGCGGAAGGTCTGGCCCACTTCACTCACCAGTACAAGGCCAAGCTGGTCCATGTCGGCAAAGTGGCGATAGAAACCGGTGGGCACGATGCCGGCCGTCTTCGCCACTTCGCGCAGGCTCAGGCTGCCAAACCCACGGCCACACTCCATCAGATGGCGGGCTGCGTCCATCAGGGCGAGGCGGGTTTGTTGCTTTTGTTCGGCGCGGGGCAGCATTGGCGGGCGGGCTTCGTCGGCAAGTACAGCGACGCACTCTAGCAAAACAGCTTCGCTGGCGTCGAACTTGGCAGGGAGGACATGCGTGACAAGGTCTACAAAAAGTCAAAAGCCCGATCGGCGGATCGGGCTTTTTTATGGGCCACCACGGGGTTAGCTCTGTGCTTGATGCAGTTCTTGCAGACGGTCTGCACCACCTTCGGCAACACCTTCGGTGTAGGCGCGTTTGTTGGCTTGTTCAGCACCGCCTTCGACCAGGCCTTTCTGTTCGAGGCGATCACGGCCACCTTCGGCAACAGCGTTACGTTCCAGCAAGCGATCAGCACCGCCTTCAACCAGACCTTTCTGTTCCAGGCGGTTGCGACCGTTTTCGGTCAGGCCTTCGGTGTAAGCGCGTTTGTTGGCTTGTTCCGAACCATTTTCAGCAACAGCACCTTTGGCGTAGTCACGGTTCTCTTCTTCTTGCGAACCGCTGCGAGCGACAGTCTGGCTGTAATGAACGGCGTCAGCTTTGACTTGTGGGGTGGCCTGTTCGGCGGCTGGCAGGGCAAAGGCACTGGAAGCCAGGATGGATAACAGGGCGGTAGCGAGTACTTGGCGTTTCATGATGGGTTGCTCCTTGGGAGGGCGATAAAGTGGGTACAGGGCTAATGCTACTCTCGATAAGTCGATATAAAAGTTCATAAACACAATGGTAATAATCAACAGAATTGATTGTTCTAGGCGGAGGCTCTAGAACGGGCCTCTCAAGCACGCGGTTTTGCACCGGGGTGGGTATTTTCGACACGCACATGGGTAACATTGGTGCGCCGTCCCGGGCGGAATCTGTCGGGTTGGTCAGAAATCGAGGTTTTTCCTGGCAAATCGGGGATTGGGTTAAACCCCCGCGCGGTTTGCCAGTCGTAGTTCTATAAGCTGTCCTAAAGGGCTTTGACCCAGCCAGTCGTATTCAGGAGTCCTGTGCAATGACGCGCACTCGTAAAATCATCGCTTGGAGCTGCGCCAGCTTCGTTCTGTTAATCGCCGTGGCGGTTGTGGTCCTGGTGTTCTTTGACTGGAACCGCATCAAGCCGACCCTCAATGCCAAGGTTTCGGAAGAGCTGCACCGACCGTTCGCCATCAATGGCAATCTGGCGGTGGTGTGGGCGCGTGAGCCCGATGAAGGTGGTTGGCGCGCCTGGGTGCCGTGGCCTCATGTGATTGCCGAAGACCTGACCCTGGGCAACCCTGACTGGTCGAAAAACCCGCAGATGGTCACGCTCAAAAAGGTCGAGTTGCGCATTTCGCCGCTGGCATTGCTGGTGCAGCGCGTGGTGATCCCGCGCATCGACCTCACCGAACCGAGCGCGCAATTGCAGCGCCTGGCCGACGGCCGCGCCAACTGGACCTTCAAGTTCGACCCTAAGGACCCGAACGCCGAGCCCTCCAATTGGGTGGTAGACATCGGTGCCATCGGCTTCGACAAAGGCCATGTGACCCTCGACGACCAAACCCTCAAGACCCAACTGGATGTGATCATCGATCCGCTGGGCAAGCCCATCCCCTTCGGCGAAATCGTCGGCGATGCCGATGCCAAAAAGGCGCTGGAAAAAGGCTCCGCCCCGCAGGACTACGCGTTTGGCCTCAAGGTCAAAGGCCAATACCACGGCCAGAAGCTCGACGGCAGCGGCAAGATCGGCGGCCTGCTCGCCCTGCAGGACGCGGCCAAGCCGTTCCCCTTGCAGGCCCAGGTCAAGATTGCCGACACCAGCATCGCCCTGGCCGGCACGCTCACTGACCCGCTCAACCTGGGGGCCCTCGACCTGCGCCTGAAACTCGCCGGCTCCAGCCTGGGCAACCTCTACCCACTGACTGGCGTGACCCTGCCGGACTCGCCGGCCTACTCCACCGACGGGCATCTGATCGCCAAACTGCACGAAGCCAACGGCGCCTCGTTCAGCTATGAAAACTTCAACGGCAAGATCGGCAACAGCGATATCCACGGCAACCTCGGCTACGTCGCTAGCCAGCCACGGCCCAAGCTCAGTGGTGCGTTGGTCTCCAACCAATTGCTGATGACCGACCTCGCGCCCTTGATTGGCGCCGACTCCAATGCCAAGCAAAAAGCCCGTGGCGGCGACAGCAAGCAGCCAGCGACCAAAGTGCTGCCAGTGGAAGAGTTCCGCACCGAGCGCTGGCGCGTCATGGATGCCGATGTGGAATTTACCGGCAAGCGCATCGTGCACAGTGCCGAGCTGCCCTTTACCGACCTCTACACCCACCTGGTGCTCAATGACGGTGAACTGAGCCTTGAACCGCTGCGTTTCGGCGTGGCCGGCGGCAAGCTGGACGCGCAGATTCGTTTGAATGGCCGCACGGTACCGATGGAGGGCCGCGCCAAACTCACCGCGCGCAACTTCAAGCTCAAGCAGCTGTTCCCAACCTTCGAACCGATGAAAACCAGTTTCGGTGAGCTTAACGGCGATGCCGACATCTCCGGGCGCGGCAACTCGGTCGCAGCACTGTTGGGCACCTCCAACGGTGACCTCAAGATGCTGATCAACGACGGCGCTATCAGCCGTGGCCTGATGGAAATCGCCGGGCTCAACGTGGGCAACTACGTGGTGGGCCGCCTGTTCGGCGACAAGGAAGTTAAGATCAACTGCGCGGCGGCGGACTTCGGGATCAAGACCGGCCTGGCGACCACGCGGTTGTTTGTGTTCGATACCGAGAACGCCATCATCTACATCGACGGCACCGCGAACATGGCCACGGAACAATTGGACCTGACCATCACCCCGGAATCGAAAGGCTTCCGCCTGTTCTCCCTGCGTTCACCGTTGTACGTTAACGGGCCGTTCATCAAGCCGAATGCCGGCGTGAAAGCCATTCCCCTGGCGCTGCGTGGTGCAGGCATGGTGGCGCTCGGTGTGATCGCTGGCCCGGCGGCCGGGCTGCTGGCACTGGTTGCCCCAAGTGGTGGCGAGCCGAACGAGTGCGCACCGTTGCTGCAACAGATGAAGGAAGGCAAGGCGCCGAAAACCGTAAAAGGTTGATCGGCCAAAGAAAAGGAGCCGGCAAGCCGGCTCCTACAGGGTGGTGCGGGGTTACAGGCTTTCTAGGATGTCGGCCATATCATCGGCATGCTCTTCTTCCTGGGCCAGGATTTCTTCGAAGAGGCGGCGCGTGGTTGGGTCTGTGTCGCCGATGTATTGAATGATTTCGCGGTAGCTGTCCACGGCAATGCGCTCGGCTACCAAGTCTTCGTAGACCATTTCCTTCAAGTTATTGCCTGCCACGTACTGTGCGTGGGAGTTCTTCGACAGCAGGTCCGGGTTGAACTCCGGCTCACCGCCCAACTGCACGATACGCTCGGCGAGCTTGTCGGCGTGTTCGGCTTCCTGGGTAGCGTGCTCAAGGAATTCCTGCGCGGCGACTGCCGCCTTAATGCCGCTGGCCATGAAGTAGTGGCGCTTGTAGCGCAACACGCAGACCAACTCGGTGGCCAGCGAGGCGTTCAGCAGGCGAATGATTTCTTCGCGATCGGCGTCGTAGCCCTCGGTCACGGCACCGTTTTCGACGTTCTGGCGGGCGCGGCTGCGCAGGGTCGCAACGTCAGTCAAGTTTGCTTCAGTCATTTCAATCTCCTGGGGCTAATCCGGTTTTGCGCCACGCTCTGCCGGCGTGATCGCTCCCAGTTGTGAGTCCCAGGCAACGCAAAAAGTTTTATCGGATTTTCCAGCCGCGTCATCAGCCGGACTTGAGGCTGGGCTAGGCTGCATGGATCAGATTAAGAGGATGCCCGATTCATGCCGCAGTCGTTGGCCACGCGTTACCCCCTGGTGTTGGTGCCGGGCATGCTCGGATTTGTGCGCCTGGTTTGGTTCCCCTACTGGTACGGCATCGTCCCCGCGCTACGGGCGGGCGGGGCGCAGGTGTTTCCTGTGCAGGTGGCGCCGCTGGATTCCAGCGAGGTGCGCGGCGAGCAATTGCTGGCGCACATCGAGCGCATCCGCCGCGACACCGGGGCCGACAAGGTCAACCTGATCGGCCATAGCCAGGGCTCGCTCACCGCGCGGTATGCGGCGGCCAAACGTCCGGAGTGGGTGGCGTCGGTGACGTCCGTGGCCGGCCCCAATCATGGCTCGGAGCTGGCGGACCATATCCATCTTCATTATCCCGCTGACGGCGTAAAAGGCCGACTCATGAGCGCACTGTTTCACCTGGTCGCCTTCGTGATGGGCGTGCTGGAAACCGGCTATCGCGGGCCACGCTTCAAGGCGGACTTGCAGGCGTCCCATCACTCCCTGACCAGCGCCGGCGTGGCGCTGTTCAATCGAAATTATCCACAGGGGTTGCCGCAGACATGGGGCGGGCAGGGCGCGGAAGTGGTCAACGGCGTGCGCTATTACTCGTGGTCCGGCACCTTGCAGCCGGGCATCACCGATCGTGGCCGCAACCTGTTCGACGGCACGAATCGCAGCTGCCGCGTGTTCGCCCGCAGCTTCGTGCGCGAAAAGGGCCAGTGCGACGGCATGGTCGGGCGCTACAGCTCACACCTGGGGTTGGTGATCGGCGATGACTACGCCCTTGACCACTTCGATATCGTCAACCAGTCCATGGGCCTGGTGGGCAAGGGCGCGGAGCCGATCCGTCTATTTGTCGAGCATGCGCAAAGGCTCAAGGCTGCTGGAGTCTAGTCGGGAGACCGCGTTTTCGTTCTTCGCGAGCAAGCCAGCTCCCACATTCGACCGAGTTCCACCTTTGGAATGTGGCCGAATGTGGGAGCTGGCTTGCCTGCGATAGCGACGGTTCAGGCAGCACTGACCGGCGTGGTCCAGCGCTCCGACAAGATCACCCCACCCAAGGTCAGCAGGCCGCCCACCAAGTGATACAGCGCCAGTTCTTCCTTCAACACCACGGCGGCAATCAGCGCGGTGATCAGGGGCAGCAGGTTGAAAAACAAGGTGGTGCGGCTCGGCCCCAGGGTTTTCACCGAATGCATCCACGCCAGCGGCGCCAGCATCGAGGCCAGCAGGCAGGCATACAGCACCAGCGGAATATTGGCCCAGCCCAGGCCGGCCTTGGTCGAGAACAGGAACAGCGGAAACAGCACCACCACCGCCACCAGCACCTGCAGATACAGCAACACCAGCGGCGGCAGGCGCAGCTGCCATTTTTTCAGCAGGGTGCTGTAGACCGCGTAGGCCAGGGTCGCGACCAGCATCATGCCGTCACCCAGGTTGACCCCGTGCTGCAACAGCGCGTCGAGGCTGCCGGCCGACACCACCACGACCACACCGGCGAATGACAGCACCGCGCCGGTCAGGGCGCCGTAGGTCAGGCGCTGGCCGAGGCTGATAATGGCCGCCGTCAGCGCCATCAATGGCATCAACGACAGGATAATGCCCATGTTGGTGGCGCTGGTCAGTGACGCGGCGTAGTACGCCAGGCTCTGGTACACCGCCATGCCCAATACGCCGAGGATGAACACCTTGCCCAGGTTCGGGCGGATCAGCGTCCAGTTGGCGATCACCGGCTTGACCATGAACGGCGTGAACAGCAGCGCCGCCAGCAGCCAGCGGTAAAAGCCGATTTCCGCCGGGAAGATCGAGCCCACGGCCAGTTTATTGACGACGGTGTTGCCGGCCCAGATAAAAATGGCCAGCAGGGGATAAGCGTATTGCATCGAAAGGAACCAGGTGTGTTGATGAGGCGGGATTATCCATTGTCTGGATCGAAGCCTATACTGCGATCCAGACAACCGACCTCTGTATCCAGACAATATGGCCAAGCACAATGTACGCCTGGCGGATTTCCCCCGGCTGCCGAGCCCGGTGTACTTCCGTTATTCGGATTTCGCCCCGGACACCGAATGCACCCCGCACCAGCATTTATGGGGCTCGCTGGACTACTCGGCCAGCGGCGTGATGCGCATGGAAGTGGCCGGCAACCGCTTCATGTCACCGCCGCAATACGCCGTGTGGGTGCCACCGCATACCGAACACAGCTCCTACAATGCCGAGGCAATTGTCTACCACTCGGTCGGGTTGGCGCCGGAACTCTGCGAGCAGTTGCCGCAGCAGCCTTGCACCCTGGCCATCAGCGACATCCTCAAGGCCATCCTCAGCGACTTCGCCCAGCGCGATGTGAACATGCCGCAGACTGAGTCCGACATCCGCCTGGCCCAGGTGCTGGTGGACCAGCTCAAGCAAGCGCCGATTCATGAGTGTTTCTTGCCCTACGCCCGTCACCCCGGCCTGCTCGGCGTGCTGGAAGGCCTGCAGGCCGACCCCGGCGACAACCGCCCGCTGGCGCATTGGGCCGAACAGGTGCACGTGAGCGAGCGCACCCTGGCGCGTCAGTTTGTGCGCGAGCTGGGCATGAGCTTTGGCGAGTGGCGCCAGCGCTTGCGTTACCTGGCGGCCATCGAGGCCCTCGACAGCGAACGCAGCGTGCAACATGTGGCGTTTGACCTGGGCTACAGCACCGCCTCGGCGTTTATCGCCATGTTCCAGCGCCAGGCCGGCTGCACCCCTGAGCAGTATCGACGGACACACATCCGCGGCCGATGAAGATGTAACAAGCTTTGACTACACTGCTGGGTAGGCCGTGCCCCCCGGTGCGGTAACAGGGAGAAAACTCCATGAAGATGCTGCGAATTCCGCTGTTGATGATGGGCCTGCTGCTGTGTTCCCAAGGTTTTGCCGCCACCGCCCAGCAAAACAAAATGACCACCTGCAACGCCGAAGCCACCACCAAGACGCTCAAGGGTGACGAGCGCAAGGCCTTTATGAAGACCTGCCTGTCGGCCCCGGCAGCCAATGACGCCAAGACCCTGACACCGCAGCAGCAGAAGATGAAGGATTGCAATGCGTCGGCGAAAACCAAGGCGTTGACCGGCGATGCGCGTAAAACCTTTATGAGCACCTGTCTCAAAGGCTGATCACTCGTTCGCGAACGCCGCAGATCGAGTGTGGGAGCTGGGCTTGCCCGCGATACAGGCGCCTTGCTCTGTCTTGTACACCGCGGCGAGGCCATCGCGGGCAAGCCCGGCTCCCACACTTGATCGCATTCACAACCGACCCACTCGCTTGATTCCCTCAAGGCTGGCAGACTGCCCATCCTTTAACGCCGTTCGTTTTGAGGCTGTATGCCAACGTTTTCTCAACGTCACGTGATATTGCTGGCCAGCTACATCATCATTTTCGGCGGGTTGCTGCTGGTCCTGCCGCTCAAATTGCTGCCCAGCCTGCTGGCCGGCCTGTTGGTCTATGAACTGGTCAACATGCTCACCCCCCAACTGCAGCGATTGATCGAAGGCCGGCGCGCGCGTTGGCTGGCGGTGGCGTTGCTCGGCACCCTGATCGTCAGCGTGCTGACCCTGATTTTTGCCGGCGCCATCAGCTTCCTGCTCCACGAAGCGGAAAACCCCGGGGCGTCCCTCGACAAATTCATGGGCGTGGTCGACCGCGCGCGCGGCCAGTTGCCGCCGTTCCTTGACGCCTACCTGCCCGCCAGCGCCGCCGAGTTCCGCGTGGCCATTGGCGACTGGCTGAGCAAGCATTTGAGCGAGCTGCAGCTTGTGGGTAAGGATGCTGCCCACATGTTCGTCACCTTGCTGATCGGCATGGTGCTCGGTGCGATCATCGCCCTGCAGCGCGTGCCCGACCTGACCAAACGCAAACCCTTGGCCGCCGCGCTGTTCGACCGCCTGCACCTGCTGGTCCAGGCGTTTCGCAACATCGTCTTCGCGCAAATCAAGATCGCCGCGCTCAATACCGCGTTCACCGCCATATTCCTTGCTGTGGTGCTGCCGCTGTGCGGCATCCACCTGCCGCTGACCAAAACCCTGATCGTGCTGACCTTCCTGCTCGGCCTGCTGCCGGTGATCGGCAACCTGATGTCCAACACCCTGATCACCATCGTCGCGCTGTCGTTGTCGATCTGGGTCGCAGTGGCGGCGCTGGGTTACCTGATCGTGATCCACAAGGTCGAGTACTTCCTCAACGCGCGGATCGTAGGCGGGCAGATCAGTGCCAAGTCGTGGGAATTGCTCCTGGCGATGCTGGTGTTTGAAGCCGCCTTCGGCTTGCCGGGCGTGGTGGCGGGGCCGATTTACTATGCGTACCTGAAAAGCGAGTTGAAGCTCGGCGGGATGGTTTGACGCAATAACTGAAGCGCTGTTGCTTCGTGGACTTTAAAGGGACTTAGAGGGATCCAAGTTGTGAGCGACAATATCTATGCTCCACCAACGGCAGAGTTGTCTGAGGCGGTAAAGCCCGCTGCCGAGTTCTATGTCATTTCCCAGAAAAAGCTGATGATTCTGAGCCTGCTCAGTTTTGGGCTGTACACCTATGTCTGGGCGTATAAAAACTGGAGCCTGTACAAGAAAGCCAACCAGGCCGATATCTTGCCGTTGGCGCGCGCGTTCTTTTTTATCTTCTTTGTGCACAAGCTTTACCGCCTTGCCTACCGGCGGGTGGTCGAGAGCGGCCGAAAATTCGATTTCGATTTTGAGCAATGGGCCACGGTGTTTGTGGTGGTGACTGTGGGCGCCAACGTGTTCGACGCCGTGGCTGCGCGCGTCGAGGCGTTGTTTGCCTATAAAAGCCTGACGCTCCTGGCGCTGCCTCTTTGTGCCTACATCCTTCAACAATCCCAGGCCCTGATCAATTTTGCCGCCGGCGACCCGGAAGGTCAGAGCAACGCTCGGTTCAATCCGTGGAACTACTTGGTGATCGTGCCCGGCATTGTCATGTGGGGCCTGACATTTCTTGGGCTATGGGTGATCTATTTTCGCTAGCCCCCCGCAAAAAGGACTGCTCCATGAACAAGGAATTTAGCGTCGTACTCCTCGCCATCGGCTTTTCGGCACTGGTCGGCTGTTCCGCAGCCGGTGTCGTGGCCAGTTCCGATCCACGGCAAAAGTTGGCTGACGCCGACGCGTTGCTGGATCAGGGGCGGCCATTGCCGGCCGAGCGCTTGATTGCCGAGGCCGTGCAACGGTGCACGGCGGCCGGGGATCAGTTGTGCCTGGCGGACGCTTATCGCGGGTATGGATTGTTTTTCATGTCGTCGGCGTTGGCCAGCCAGAAGGACCGCTATACGACCCAGGGCTTTCGTGACACCACGGCGACCTACGAACAGCGCTACGTGAAAGCCAATGAGTACTTGGAGAAGTCCCGGGCGATCTATGCCCAGGCCGGGCGGTTTGAGGTGGTGACTAATCTCAATTTGAACCGAGGCTTTGCCTACGAGATGGCGGGGGATAAGTCGGCGGCTTGCCAGGCCTATGTTGATAGCCTGGCGGCAAGCCGGGAGAACGCGCGGCTCAAACCGGGCGCCGTGATCCAGGTGCCGGCCAAGTACGGGACATTTGAGCGGTACATCGGCGTGCAAAAAGCGCGGGTGGGGTGTGGCGCTTAGCATCTTGGGCCGAACTGAGTCTTTGTGGTGAGCGGGGTAAGCCCGCTCACCACTCGACAGATCAGTTTCCGTAACGCTTGCTGGCCTCAATCGCCAGGCCACTGCCGATACTGCCGAAGATATTGCCTTCCACATGCCGTGCATTCGGCAACATCGCCGAGATGCTGTGGCGCAGTGCCGGGATGCCGCTTGAACCACCGGTGAAGAACACCGTGTCTACCTGTGCCACGCTCACCGACGCATCGTTGAGCAACTGCGTGACGCTGTTGCGCACGCGCTCCAGCAAGCCGTCGATGGCCGATTCAAATAGCGTCCGGCTCAGTTCCACGCTCAACCCTGGCTCAACCCGATCCAGCAGCACGTGGCGGCTGTCTTGGTGGGTCAGCTGGATCTTGGTTTCTTCCACTTCCATGGCCAGCCAGTGCCCGGCGCGCTGTTCGATCAGCTTGAACAGGCGGTCGATGCCACCGGTGTCTTCGATGTCGTAGCGCATACTGCCCAATGCCAGCTGGGATTTTTGCGAGTACACCGAGTTGATGGTGTGCCAGGTGGCCAGGTTCATGTGGTGGCTGGTGGGCATGTAGGCACCGCTTTTCATGCGGCTGCCGTAGCCGAACAGCGGCATCATCCCTTGCAGGCTCAACTGCTTGTCGAAGTCGGTGCCGCCGATGTGCACGCCACCGGTGGCGAGGATGTCGCTCTGGCGGTTGTCGTTGTGGCGACGGTCCGGGGACAGGCGCACCAGGGAGAAGTCGGACGTACCCCCGCCGATGTCGACGATCAGGACCAACTCTTCCTTTTCAATGGTGGACTCGTAGTCGAACGCCGCTGCAATCGGCTCGTACTGGAACGAGATGTCCTTGAAGCCGATCTTGCGTGCCACGTCGACCAGGGTGTTTTCGGCTTCCTGGTCGGCCATCGGGTCGTCATCGACGAAGAACACCGGGCGGCCCAGTACCACTTCTTCGAACTCACGCCCGGCATTGGCTTCGGCGCGGCTCTTGAGCTGGCCGATGAACAGCGCCAGCAGGTCGGTGAAGGGCATCGCGGTGCCCAGCACGCTGGTGTCGTGCTTGATCAGCTTGGAACCCAGCAGGCTCTTGAGCGAGCGCATCAACCGGCCTTCGTAGTTTTCCAGGTATTCATGCAGGGCCAGGCGGCCGTACACCGGGCGGCGCTCCTCGAAGTTGAAGAACACCACCGACGGCAACGTGATCTTGTCGTCCTCCAGCGCGATGAGCGTCTCCTCGCCGGGGCGGATCCAGCCGACGGTGGAGTTGGACGTGCCAAAGTCGATGCCGCAGGCACGGGCTGGGGATGGGTTTTTCATGATCTATCGGGTTCCGGTTGAAAAACGGCCGCGCAGTGTATGCCAGTCGAAGGCGGATGCGTAGGCCGACTATCCGCTAAATCGTGCTTGAAAGTTGGGTATTTGCCCCCACATCTGCTGCATACGGCTAGTGCCGATAACACTTTGACGCACCCCCAGGCCACAAGATTCAACAAGTGCAATGCAGCGCACGCTGTGCCCTGGGCGGTGCGATCTCGATTAAGGATGGTGAACCGCCGATGGATTTCAAAGACTACTACAAGATATTGGGTGTCGAGCCGAGCGCCGATGACAAGGAAATCAAGGCTGCCTATCGAAAACTCGCACGCAAATATCACCCGGATGTGAGCAAGGAAAAAGACGCCGAAGCCAAGTTCAAGGACGCGTCCGAAGCCTATGAAGCGCTTAAAAGCGCCGATAAGCGCGCCGAGTACGACGAGCTGCGCAAATACGGCCAGCATGGCCAGCCGTTCCAGGGCCCGCCGGGCTGGCAGAGCCGTGGCGGCTTCGGCGGTGGCGGTGGTGGCGAGGATTTCTCGGACTTCTTCAGCTCGATCTTCGGCTCGCGCGGCGACGCCTTTGGTGGCGGCCAGCGCCGTCCTGCCGGGCGCAAAGGCCAGGACGTCGAGATGCAGCTGTCGGTGTTCCTGGAAGAGACGCTATCCACCGAGTCCAAGCAGATCAGCTTCCAGGTGCCGCAGTACGACGCTTCGGGGCGTCACGTCAGCAACACCACCAAGAGCCTGAACGTGAAGATCCCCGCCGGTGTGGCCGACGGCGAGCGTATCCGCCTCAAGGCGCAAGGCGCCCCCGGTATCGGCGGTGGGGCCAATGGCGACCTGTACCTGATCATCAAGTTCGCGCCACACCCCAAGTTCGAAGTGGACGGCGAAAACCTGATCATCAACCTGCCCCTGGCCCCGTGGGAGTTGGCGCTGGGTGCTGAAGTGCAGGTGCCGACGCTCACCGGCAAGATCAACCTCAAGGTGCCTGCCGGCAGCCAGAACGGCCAGCGCATGCGCGCCAAGGGCCATGGCCTGCTGAACAAGGCCGGGCAGCGCGGTTACCTGTTCGTGCAGCTCAAGGCGGTGATGCCCAAGGACAGCAGCGATGAGGTCAAGGCGCTGTGGCAGGAACTGGCTGCCAAGGCGGCGTTCAACCCGCGCGAGGGGTTCTGATCGGCCCGGTGGGCTAAGCATCTACCGCGGCCAGCGGTGCCGGGCATGGTGTGCTGTCTCTCCCTTTGAACCAGGAGAGTCACTATGCCCGGCACACCATCGCCACTCCCGGCCACGCCAGCCAGTGCAAGTATCCACAACCCCCTGCTTGAGCAAGCCATCCCCGACTGGTTGATCCAGGCCACGCCACAACGGCGCCAGGCGGTGAAAGACGCGCCCGCCAACTTGCCCGACTGGTATCACCAGGCGTCCCCGGTCCAGCGCCAGGCAGTGGACACTGCGACGTTCGCCAGCTTCTCTTCGCAAACCCAACTCGACAAGGCCATGGCCGACCTGCAGGGCCTCGACGCGTTCGCCGCGCCGTTGCTCAGCCAGGCGTTGAAAGACGCCTTGAAGGTCACCCTCGACGTCAATAAGACCTTCCTGCGCCTGAACAAGACCATCACGTATGGGATCCTGCGCGAACGTGTCGGTACGTACCAGGTCTTGAACCTGTCGCTGTTGCAGGCCGCCATCCATAACTTCGAGGCCGCGGAGTGTGAGGCGGGGGCATTCGATGAGACCTCGGGGTTCGTGGTCGAAGGCGCCACCCCAGGCACCTTCGAGCCGTTGTCGACATCCCTGACGGTCCGCCAGTTTCTCAAGCTCTGTCGCGTGCTGAATATCGGCGCGCTCTATCAGCTGTACCTCAAGGGCTTTCTCTACCCCACGGACGCGGCGAAGGCAAAGGCCCTTCACGACCCATTCGTGGCCGCACAGAAAGACGCGATGCGCGCGGCGGCAGAAATGGCGCTGTTGAAAAAGGATATCGAGCCGGCCGACTACGACATGATCCTGTCGGTGATCGCGGGCGAAATGAATCCACGCCTGAAGGGTAAGCGCGTGTGGTTTCGCGACCTCCAATTGATGAAGCACCGCTTGACCGGCTGCGTAGTGTTCAGCATCAGTGACAAGTACGCCTACAGTGATGAATTCATCCTCTATGTACCGCAAGACCCGCAGTCACCGCTCAAGCGCTACTCTCTCGGCCAACTGCGCGAGCAGTTCAAGCGCCAGTTCACGGCGCGTGACTTATCTGTATCAGGGCCGACCGCCTACCAGCGTTTTTTCAGCCAGTTCGTCGACTACGCCGACCTGCCGGATTATTTCAGTCAATTCACCCAGAACGGACCGGATAAAACCTTCGATCAGTCCTTTGCACCTTACGCTCCGCTGCTCAATATGGTTGTAAAGGGCTTAAACCCCTGGGGTGCTTTCAACGAGCTGCCCCCGCCGGATGCGGTGGTCCAAGTGCCGGAGGATGACCCCTACCTCGACCCTCAGGGCATTGCGCGCAGGGGCCGCGGTATCTGGGCGGATAACGTCGACCTATGGGATTACCTGTTTGACCGGTATCGCGACAAGCTGCTGGGCGACGCACGCAGCCACGCGGTGTCGACGGCGGATGTGGATGCGAAGGTGCGCTCGCAAAAAATCGCCAGCCTGCTGAACATCGGCATGCTGGTGTTAGGTTTTGTGCCGGGTCTGGGTGAGTTGATGATGGTGGTGATTGCCGGTCAGCTGCTGTACACCGTGTTTGAGGGCGCGACCGAATGGAGCGAGGGCGACCGCAAGGCGGCCAAGGTGCACTTGGTGGATGTGGCGCAAAATCTCGCGTTGATTGCGGTGATGGGCGCGGCAGGGAAGGGGATTGGCAAGCTGGTGACGGTGAAGCCAGAGCCGGTTATCGAAGGCTTGAAACAGGTCGAGTCGAGCGATGGTCAGGCACGCTTATGGAAAACTGACCTCACGCCTTATGAAAGCCCCACCAAGCTACCCGACAGCACGGCGCCCAATGCCTTGGGGCAGTTTGTGGTCGACGGCAAGACCTACATCCGTCAGGACGGCAAGGTCTACGAGACGACGTTTGATGACACCCTGGAAGCTTGGCGCATCCGCCATCCCCACCGCGCCGATGCCTATGCCCCGCAGCTAGCGCACAACCACGAAGGCGCCTGGCAGTCTGAAGCCGACGCGCCGCTGACCTGGGACACGGACACGTTGTTGCGGCGTATGGGGTTGCCAGCGGAACCCGTGCCGGTCGGGCAGCGGGCCGATGCACTGTTCGCCAGTGGGGTAGAGCCAGACGCGCTGCGAGAGGCCCAGTTCAACCATGAGCCCACGCCGCTGATACTTGCCGACACTTTCAAGCGCTTTGCCCTGCACAACGAGCTCTCGCGGTTTATCGAGCAGATGAAAAGCCTCGACCCCGGAGTGTATGCCCAGGCGGACCCGGTGTTACAACTGGATCTGCTCAAGCGCCGAGGGATGCTCCCCAGCACATCGCCCTTGCGCGTCATCGACGCTGCCGGACGCACGCTCTGGGAGGATGCTGCCGCCGGCAACCGTCGCACCATCGTACTCAGCGCAAACCATCAGGCGCGGGGTGAGTTGCTGGAGCAAGTCTTGTACACCCTGCAAGGGGTTGATCCTGAACTCAAGGAGTTCCCGGGAACGCCTGAGGAATCTTTGTCTGCGAGGGCCGCAAAGCTGCGCCAGTACCTGGGTGATCAAGTGGAGGTCTTCAAGGCAGCTTTCCTGGAGGAGCGCTACCAGGCACTGACGGCAGCCGACGGCTCCCTGGAGGGCTACCCCAAGCTTCCCGGCGCGATAGCCTCCCGCTTGCTCGACGGTCTCAGTGCCGAGGAGCTGCAAACCTGGCGCACCAAGGCCATCCTGCCGGAACCGGTGGTGGAGCAGGCGCGCTGGTATGAGCAGGAGGCCCGCGTATCCCGCGCCTATGAAGGGCTGCTGCTGGACTCCCTGGCCGATGTCGACAGCTTGCGCCTGGCCCTGCGTACCCTGGAAACCTTGCCTGGCTGGCGCAGGGGCGTTCGTCTGGAGCTGCGCCAGTATTCGGAGCAGGGCACGTTGCTCGATGCCATTGGCAGTCCTGACCAGACTCAGGTGCGCAAACTGGTGCTGATGGAGAATGGCCAGTTCGTCGCCGCAATGCCCAGGGACTTTTATGAGGCGGTGTGGGAGGTGATGTCCCCGGATGAACGTCAACGGCTGGGGTTGACCGATACCCAACAGCTCAAGGCATTGATTCAGGCGTCACCACTGCCACGTGCACCGTTGCGCACCGTACTGTTGGAGCATCCGGTACGCAAGCCGGCCTATGATCCAGCGATGCGACTGCTGGGTGGTGGCCGCGGGTATGAACAACTGCTGGCCCAAGGAGTGAATGCGTTGCGCAGCACCCGTGCGCGGGTACGCAGTCTTTATCCGGCGCTGGATGAGCAGGGCATTTCGGCCCTGATCGAAACACTTGGAGACAACCCTCGTACGGAACTGGCGCGTCGAGAGACGGAGTACGCAGCCCTGGACAGTGAGCTCAACCAATGGGTCAAGGCACATACCCACCCGTCCTCAATCACGTTTTTCTACCGGCAGGCTGGAGGGATGCGGGCCTGTGCTGATCAAATCAGGCGATGCTGGCGACGCGAGACGGGCTCGTCCTTTCTTTTCAATATCGGTGTACCCGTGGAGATGCCGGCGCTGACAGCGGATTTCAGCCACATCGATCATCTGAAGTTGGTGGGGGTCAGCGTGGACAGTTCTACCCAAACCTTTCTTAAAAATTTTTCTCACGTAAAAACACTCAAGATCATCAACACCCAGATGACGCAGTTACCTGATGTCGTTTATGAAATGAGTCAATTGGCCCATCTGGACCTGTCTGGCAACAAGATTCAGCTGGATGCCAAAGGCGCCTCCACGCTCAGCGCCTTCACCCACATGCAGGTGCTGGACTTGTCCCAGAATCCTCTGGGCGTATTACCCGATTTCGCGGGGATGTCCCAGTTGAAGGCACTCAACTTGAGGTCCACCCGTATTGATCAATGGCCCACTGGCTTGGTAGGGAAAGCGCGTCTGACCTCCGTGGACTTGAGTAATAACAAACTAAGTGAGGTGCCCCAGGCCTATCTCAACCCATCCCCGGAGCAAGTCGAAGAGGTCGCCCGGCTCAACAAAGTGACACAGCTCTCCGGTAATCCGTTCCCTGACGACTATTGGCGTGTCCTGGATCGTTACTGGCAAACGCTTACGCAGGCACGCCCTGACCTGGTCGCGGACTTTGACGGCTATGCGTTTTACCTGAAAAACCCGCTGGTTGAGGAGGCGAGTCTCCTTTACAACCACTATAACGTTCAAGACGCCAGGGAGTTTGTCTGGGGATTGGGCGACGGCGCGCAAGCGGAACTGGCCAGTCGCAGGCTGGCGTTCGATCAGTTGCAGCAACAGTTGAACACTTGGGCATCGGCTGGGGGCAATCAGAGCACCAGCAGCGGTGCCGCCCGTTACGTGCGAACCGCACAGCGCGAACTCAATGCTGCGGACAGTGATCATCGCTACATCGCCAGGACTCGTATCCTGAAGTGCTGGCGAGGTGATGCGCCACAGGAAACCGCAGCAGACGGCACCCAGATCGGCATTCAGTTGGACCTGAGCGGGCTGACTTTGCCGACCCTGCCGGAGCTGGACGCCGACTTCAGTCATGTCGGCTCGCTCAAGTTGACCCATATGAACCTGGTGGCTTCACCCGAGGGCATGCTGCGACGCTTTCGTAACGTGCGCTGGCTGGACCTTTCAAACAACCAGTTGCGCGAGCTGCCGCCGGCGCTCGGTGAAATGCATGGCTTGACGCGTTTATTCCTGCACAAAAACCGGCTGCGTCTCACCCCGCAAACCGCCCAGGTACTGTCCGAGCGCACGTCTTTGCGTGCATTGAGCCTGAGCGCAAACCCCCTTGGCATCACGCCGGATTTCAGCCGGATCCCGGACATGCGCAACGTGTTCATGAGCCACGCCAACCTTGATAGCTGGCCGACCGGCCTGGGTGAGCAGCCGCTGCTGTATAACCTGGATTTGCGCAACAATCAGTTCACAACCCTTCCCGATGAGGTCATTGCACCGTCGGATGAGGAACTGGCGGCAAGCAACCGCGTCAGCCGAGTCACCAATATCGGCAACAACCCCTTATCGGAGCAAACTCGCCAGCAGATCAGTGCGTACGGTGAGCGACTGGAGCGGGCAGGCCTGGCATCGCCGGACAACCCCAACCGTCTGGTCGCCACGGCGTTGGACATTGGCGGGTCCATCAGGGTGAAACTGCCCATGTCCCTGGCGCCTTTCAAGAGGTGGGCCCGCGGTATGCCCGAGGGGCAAGTGGCGCAACGCAAAGCCCAGTGGCAGGGGTTGCGTGAACAACCGGCAAGCAACGGGTTCTTTGAGGTCCTCAGGGACTTGGAACCCGCAGCTGATGGCCAGGAGGACCTGCAGCGCAGGGTCTGGGAGGTCATCGACAGCATCACTGAAAACAGTCCGGAATCCGAAAAGCTGCGCACGCAAATGTTTGAATGGGCCGGCCGTGCAGCGTGTTGCGACCGCGCGGCGCTGTCGTTCAGCAACCTGGAAGTCATGACCCTGGTCTACCGGGCCAGCACCCAGGCGCTGGACGTGAGTCAGGGCCCCTCGCTGCTGACACTGTCCAGGCGCTTGTTTCGCCTGGATGAGGTGGAAAAGATCGCCCTGGCCGATATCGATCAGCGGCGAGCCGCTATCAACGCACAACCCGGCTTGAGTGAGTCTGCCAGGAATCGGCAACTGGAAATGCTTGAAGAAGTCGAGATCAAGTTGGCCTACCGCGATGGCCTCAAGGACCGACTGGATCTGCCGGGTCAACCGCAGCACACGCGGTTCACTTCTATGGGGGGCGTCACGCCTGCCATGCTGGACAGCGCCTATGAAAAAGTTGTCGCCTTGAATGACTCGCCTCAGGAACACCAGGCCCTGCTGAGCCGGGAATTCTGGAACGATTACATCACCCATAAATACCAGGCCCAGTTCGAGGCGTTGAGCCAGCCGTTCCACGATCAACTGGCTGCCCAACACGCCGATTTTGAAGCGAAACTGCTGTCCAGTTCCGCTCACGAGGCCAAGGCGAAGAGCCTGCAGGCGCAGTTGGCGATCAAGGAAGCCGAGTTGATAGACACGCTGACCCGAAAGGAAATCGCTGAAGCGCTGCTGCCACGGGGAAACCTGGAGGCGTTGGAGAACACAACGCCTGAATTACAGCTCGCCAAGGCGCACACCATCGAGTTCAATGGCCAACAGTATTTTATTGCGAGCATGCCCGATGCCGGCGATGGTATGCACTACGTGTTGAGGGTGCAGGCGCCGGACAATCCGTTTGCCCTGGTCACCAGTGGGATTATTGCCAAACCCGATGCCGCCGGGCTTTGGAAGCGCAGAGGCTTGATTGGAGGGATGAGGCCAGAGGGTTCTCCGGACGTGTTTGAAGATGCTCTCGAGTCTATGCAAGTGACGCCCTACACGGCAGACGAACTCGATTTCATGCGGCGCAATGTTCACTGGATGACTCAGGAAAACGAACTGGGAGCCTATAACCGCGCCAACAATGGTAAGTACCCACTCCGGGATCTACAGGGCAGGCCGATACGTATACGAAGTCTGGAGACCGAGGTTTCTCTGGTCTCGGGCTCTACCTACACGTCGGCGCAGATCAAGCCTTACATCCTCTTTGAGGGGTATGAGCGCGTGGGGGCCTTGTATGAGGAGAAACTGCAGTGGCGCAAATTTACCGCCGATGATGTGAAAGTGCCCGGAGAAAGAGCCTTGATCGGACAGTCCATGGTGGTCGCCAACCGGCGTATTGCCAAAGGCGAGATCGTCGGCATTTATGGCGGAGTGATTATGCCCGATGGCTTTGGGCTTGAGACGGCGAATACGTTTGGGGTGGTTGTCTCCCCAAAGCCCCGACCCGGCACCGTCGGTATGTCGCCCAACCCGACCTATCTGGTGGGGGATACCATCATCTCCAGGATCAATACCCATTTCGACTACGATCTTGACGGCAAACCCGTGAAGCAGGCAGCCAGTGGATATAACGTCGAGACCGCGGCTTTCGATATTCAAGCCGAACACCCTGCCAGCCGCCCAGGCAAGCTGACGCCCTATCTGTTGAATGTGGTATTTGCGACCGAAGATATTCCTGCGGGCGTCGAGTTGCGCGTTGACTACGGGTATTCAGAGGAGGATATCAAAATCAAGTTTGGCTGATACGGTGGTTGACGTTCATCCCTGAAAGCGTGGCGTTGCCGCCCTCGTGGGAAGGGGCCAACGCCGAGCCGCGTCAATCACCGGCGCAGGCTCAAAACAGAAAGTAACGCTGGGCCATCGGCAACGACTCAGCCGGCTCGCACCACAGCAACACGCCGTCGGCCTTGACCTGGTAGGTCTGTGGGTCGACGTCGATGTGCGGCAGGTAGTCGTTGTGGATCAGGTCGGATTTCTGCACGGTGCGGCAGCCTTTGACCACGGCGATCTGCTTCTTCAAACCCAGCGCTTCGGGCAGGCCGGCCTCCATCGCAGCCTGGCTGATAAAGGTCAGGCTGGTGGCGTGCAGCGAGCTGCCGAAGCTGGCGAACATCGGGCGGTAGTGCACTGGCTGCGGTGTCGGGATCGAAGCGTTGGCATCGCCCATCAGGCTTGAGGCGATGGCGCCGCCCTTGAGAATCAAGGTGGGTTTTACGCCGAAGAAAGCCGGTCGCCACAGGACCAGGTCGGCCCACTTGCCCACTTCGATCGAGCCGACGATATGGCTGACTCCGTGGGTGATCGCTGGGTTGATTGTGTACTTGGCGATGTAGCGCTTGGCGCGGAAGTTGTCATTGCCTGGGCCGTCACCGGGGAGCGGACCACGTTGTTTTTTCATCTTGTCGGCGGTCTGCCAGGTACGCGTGATCACCTCGCCGACGCGGCCCATGGCCTGGCTGTCGGAGCTGATCATCGAGAACGCGCCGAGGTCGTGCAGGATGTCTTCGGCGGCGATGGTTTCGCGGCGGATACGGCTTTCGGCGAAGGCCACGTCTTCGGCAATGCTCGGGTCCAGGTGATGGCAGACCATCAACATGTCGAGGTGCTCATCGATGGTGTTGCGGGTGAACGGCCGCGTCGGGTTGGTTGAGCTCGGCAGCACATTGGCGAAACCGCAGGCCTTGATGATGTCCGGTGCGTGACCGCCACCGGCACCTTCTGTGTGGTAAGTGTGGATGGTGCGGCCCTTGAGCGCGGCGAGGGTGGTTTCGACAAAGCCGGACTCGTTGAGGGTGTCGCTGTGGATCGCCACTTGCACGTCGTAGTCATCGGCAACGCTCAGGCAGTTGTCGATACTCGCGGGGGTGGTGCCCCAGTCTTCATGCAGCTTCAAGCCGATGGCGCCGGCCTTGACCTGTTCGATCAACGGCTCCGGCAGGCTGGCGTTGCCCTTGCCGGTGAACCCGATGTTCATCGGGAACGAATCGCTGGCCTGGAGCATGCGCGCAAGGTGCCACGGCCCGGAGGTACAGGTAGTGGCGTTGGTGCCGGTGGCAGGGCCTGTGCCACCACCGATCATGGTGGTGACGCCGCTGGTCAGCGCTTCTTCGATCTGCTGCGGGCAGATGAAGTGCACGTGGCTGTCGATGCCGCCGGCGGTGAGGATCATGCCTTCGCCGGCGATCACTTCGGTGCTGGCCCCGATGGCCATGGTCACGCCCGGTTGGATGTCCGGGTTACCGGCCTTGCCGATCGCATGGATACGACCGTTCTTCAGGCCGACGTCGGCCTTGACGATGCCCCAGTGGTCGATGATCAGCGCGTTGGTGATCAGGGTGTCGACCACTTCATGGGCGAGCAACTGGCTTTGGCCCTGGCCATCACGGATGACTTTACCGCCGCCGAATTTGACTTCTTCGCCGTAGACCGTGAAGTCCTGTTCGACCTCGACAAACAGTTCGGTGTCGGCCAGGCGGACCTTGTCTCCGACGGTGGGGCCGTACATGTCGGCGTAGGCTTGGCGGCTGATTTTCATGTGGTTGCCCTGATAAATATGTGTTGAATGTGAATCCGCTTTCGCGAGCAAGCCCGCTCCCACAGTTTGAAATGCATTCTAAGTGTGGGAGCGGGCTTGCTCGCGAAGAGGGCCTAAAGATCACCCATAACTCGACCTGCAAACCCAAATACCCGTCTCCCACCGCTCAAGTCGACCAACTCGATTTCACGACTCTGCCCCGGTTCAAACCGCACCGCCGTCCCCGCCGGAATGTTCAAGCGCATGCCACGGCTCGCCGCGCGATCAAACGTCAGCGCGTCATTGGTCTCGAAAAAATGGTAATGCGAGCCCACTTGAATCGGCCGGTCGCCGCTGTTGGCCACACTGAGGGTGACGGTGCGGCGGCCGACGTTGAGTTCGATATCGCCAGGCTGGATCTGATATTCACCAGGAATCATGCAGGTTGCCCCAGGGTCTTGAAGTAGATGGCGGTCGGGCTGTAGCGCCCGTCCGGGCTTTGGCAGTAGTCGGGCAGTTCACCGATCTTGGTGTAGCGCAGCGACTGATAAAAGGCCTCGGCCGGGGAGCCGGCCTCGGTGTCCAGGTACAACAGGCCGCGCTTGTGTTGGCGTGCGGCAAGCTCCAGGGTGTTCATCAACTGCTGGCCCAGGCCATGGCGTCGGGCGCTGCTGTGTACCAGCAGCTTTTGCACTTCGGCACGGTTGAGGCCGTTGGCCTTTTGGCACAGGGCCAGTTGCACGCTGGCGATCACCCGTTCGTCGCGCACCACCACCCACAGCAACAAGCTGGCGTCCTCGATGCTGGCTTGCACGCCTTGGAGGTAGGCGCGGGCCTCGGCCTCGTCGAAGTCCGCCATGAAGCCGACCGAAGCACCGTGCTTCACCGCGTCCAGCAACAGCTCGATCAAACCCAGGCGGTAGTGGGCAAAACTTTCTGCATTCACTCGACGCAGTTGCGTAGCGTTCATCGACTTCACTCCTTGGGCGGTTCCGCGCCCGGTTCAAGGCCAGTTGCATGAAGGTCAGGTCCAGCCAGCGGCCGAACTTGATGCCGACCTGGGGCATTTGCCCGGTGGTGATGAAACCCTGGCGCTCATGCAGGCGGATCGAGGCGAGGTTGCCGCTTTCGATGGCGGCGACCATCACGTGCTTGCCGCATGTGCGTGCGCGTTCGATCAGGGCTTGCATCAGCAATGGGCCGAGGCCCTTGCCGCGTTGGTCGCTGCGCACATACACCGAGTGCTCGACGCTGTAGCGAAAGCCTTCGAACGGCCGCCAGTCGCCGAATGAGGCGTAGCCGGTGACCTCGCCATTTTCGACACTGACCAGGATCGGATAACCCTGGGCGTGGCGTGCACTGAACCAGGCCTGGCGATTGCCCAGGTCCACCGGTTGTTCGTTCCAGATCGCCGTGGTGTTGAGCACCGCGTCGTTGTAGATGTCGCGGATCGCCGGCAAGTCGTTTTGGGTTGCGTCACGAATCATGGCCGGGCCTCAGGCGATGGGTTGGTGGACGGTGACCAGCTTGGTGCCGTCGGGGAAGGTGGCTTCCACTTGGATATCCGGGATCATCTCCGGGATGCCTTCCATTACCTGTTCGCGGCTGAGCAGGGTGGTGCCGTAGTGCATCAGGTCGGCCACCGTGCGGCCATCGCGGGCGCCTTCCATCAAGGCTGCGGAGATATAGGCGATGGTTTCCGGGTAGTTGAGCTTCACACCGCGCGCCAGGCGACGCTCGGCCACCAGGCCTGCGGTGAAGATCAACAGTTTGTCTTTTTCCCGTGGGGTCAAATCCATGGTTCAAGGTCCTTGAAAAACAGCATTCTTAATTACCACAGAGATCCCATGTGGGAGCGGGCTTGCTCGCGAAAGCGGTGTGTCAGTCGATGCGTCTTTACCTGGTCCACCGCTTTC
This sequence comes from Pseudomonas pergaminensis, assembly GCF_024112395.2. NCBI lineage: Bacteria > Pseudomonadati > Pseudomonadota > Gammaproteobacteria > Pseudomonadales > Pseudomonadaceae > Pseudomonas > Pseudomonas pergaminensis. The sequence continues at coordinate 673,828 of NZ_CP078013.2, forward strand.
GCGAGCAAGCCCGCTCCCACATTTAGATCGTCATGTGCTCCAGATCCGGGGTGAAACCGCCTCTCGCCCAAGCACCGCCGGGCGCAACAGCCGCCATAAATCAATCAACCATCCCCGCGCCAGCAACGCTTCACTGGCCAGGCAGCGGGCGACCAGCAGGCCGGGCAGTTGGGTCAGGTCGCCGCGCACTTCATGGGGCAGGGCGCGACAGGTGTCGAGTAATTCGGGGTCTACGTCGCCGGTCAGCAACAGGGTCGCAAATACCGGCTGCCCATCCAGGCCGATGGGCGAGTCGAGCAAGCCGTCGGCGCCCACAATGCGCTGGCGCTCATGCCAGAGCAACTGGCCGTCGCGACGGATATCCAGGTGCGATTGAAAGTGGCCCAGGTCAAAACGCTCTCCACTGGCCGGGCGACCCAGTGCGACCACATCCCAGTAGAACAAGCGGGCATCGCCTTGCAGCTCGATGCGCGTGGTGAGTTCGGCCTGGGCGGCGCTGAATACGATGGTTTCCTGGGGCAGCCATTCCAGGGTGGCACCCGCTTGCACGGTGAGGTCCAGTTGCTGGTAGGCCGGGCCGCTGGCCCGATACCACTTGGCCGCGCCGGGGCTGGTCAATTGCGCCCAGGCACCCGCGCCGACATGGGCGCTGATGTCCAGGCGATCACCGCCGGCAATCCCACCGGGCGGGTGCACGATGATGTGCTGGCACACCTCGGGGCCTTCGGCGTAGAGGTGCTTTTGCACCCGCAGCGGACCGCGATGGCGACGCATCACCGGGCGTGTGGTGTCGCCGAAACGCGCGTAGCCGAGTTCCAGCTCGGCGTGCCAGCTGGGGGTGAACAGGGCGGGAGTAACGGGCAGATTCATGTTTTTTGACTTATCAATAGGACGCTACAGGTTAGATGGTAACCAGCCCGCGTACACCTTCACTTTCCATATTTTCACCTCGGCCTTGCTGCACGATTTCACCACGGGACATCACCAGGTATTGATCCGCCAACTCGGCGGCAAAATCGTAGAACTGCTCCACCAGCAGAATCGCCATATCGCCACGGGCCGCGAGTTTCTTGATCACCGCGCCGATCTCCTTGATCACCGAGGGCTGGATGCCTTCGGTGGGCTCGTCGAGGATCAGCAGGCGCGGGCGGCTGGCCAACGCTCGACCGATCGCCAGTTGCTGTTGCTGGCCACCGGACAAATCGCCGCCACGTCGATGCTTCATTTGCAGCAGCACCGGGAACAGTTCGTAGATGAAAGCGGGCACTTCCTTGGCTTGCGAGCCCGGAAAACGCGAAAGCCCCATCAACAGGTTTTCTTCCACCGTCAGCCGCCCGAAGATCTCCCGGCCTTGTGGCACATAGGCGATGCCCGCGTGCACACGCTGGTGCGGCTTGAAACCGGTGATCGCCTTGCCTTCCCAATTCACCGCGCCTTCTTTGGCCGGCAGCAGACCCATCAGGCACTTGAGCAAGGTGGTCTTGCCCACGCCGTTACGGCCGAGCAGGCAGGTGACTTCGCCGACCTTCACCTCAAAGGACAGCCCGCGCAGGATGTGGCTACCGCCGTAGTACTGGTGCAGCTTGTCGACTTGCAGCATTCTCAAAACCTCCTCGGTTCCCGTTTGGAAACCGGATCAAATGTGGGAGCTGGCTTGCCTGCGATAACGGTGTATCAGTTACACCGAGTTGCCTGTATCGCAGGCAAGCCAGCTCCCACATAAAGCAGTCCGTGTCCGGCTCAGCGACCGAGGTACACCTCGATGACGCGTTCGTTTTCCTGCACCTGTTCCAGCGAGCCTTCGGCCAGCACGCTGCCCTGGTGCAACACGGTCACGTGGTCGGCAATCGAGCCGACAAAGCCCATGTCGTGTTCGACCACCATCAGCGAATGCTTGCCCGCCAGGCGCTTGAACAATTCGGCGGTGAAGTCGGTTTCGGCGTCGGTCATCCCCGCCACCGGTTCGTCCAGCAGCAACAGCTGCGGGTCCTGCATCAGCAGCATGCCGATTTCCAGGAACTGCTTCTGGCCGTGGGACAGCAACCCCGCCTGGCTCTGCGCCAAGGCGGTGAGACGCAGGGTGTCGAGCACCTCGTCGATACGGTCTTTCTGCTCGCCACTCAGGCGCGCGCGCAGGCTGGCCCATACGGATTTATCGGTCTTCTGCGCCAGCTCCAGGTTTTCGAACACGCTCAGGGCTTCAAACACCGTGGGCTTCTGGAACTTGCGGCCGATGCCAGCCTGGGCGATCTGCACTTCGCTCATGCCGGTCAAGTCCAGGTGTTCGCCAAACCAGGCGGTGCCATGGCTGGGGCGGGTCTTGCCGGTGATCACGTCCATCAGCGTGGTCTTGCCGGCACCGTTGGGGCCGATGATGCAGCGCAGTTCGCCAACGCCGATGTAGAGGTTCAGGTTGTTGAGGGCCTTGAAGCCGTCGAAGCTGACGCTGATGTCTTCCAGGGTCAGGATGGTGCCGTGGCGGGTGTCCAGGCCCTTGCCGGCGGCCTGGCCAATGCCGATGGCATCGCGGCCGCTGCCTGCATCGAAAATAGGTTCAAGCATGACGTTCCTCATTTCTTCAGCAGGCCGATGACGCCCTTGGGCAGGTAGAGGGTGACGATGATGAACAACGCCCCGAGGAAGAACAGCCAGTATTCCGGAAGGCCACGGTGAACCAGCTTTTCATGCCGTTCACCACGCCGGCACCGAGCAACGGGCCGATCAACGTACCGCGCCCACCCAGGGCACCCACACGGCGGCTTCGATGGAGTTGGTTGGCGACATTTCGCTGGGGTTGATAATGCCCACTTGCGGCACATACAGCGCCCCGGCCAAGCCACACAGCACGGCGCTCAACACCCACACGAACAGCTTGAAGCCACGCGGGTCGTAGCCGCAGAACATCAGGCGGTTCTCGGCATCGCGCAGAGCCGTCAACACCCGGCCGAACTTGCTCTTGGCCAGGCGCCAGCCGATGAACAGGCTCGCCACCAGCAACAGCACCGTGGCCACGAACAACACGGCGCGTGTGCCTGGCTCGGTAATGCCAAAGCCGAGGATGCTGCGGAAAATTGGTAAAGCCGTTATTGCCGCCAAACCCGGTCTCGTTGCGGAAAAACAACAGCATCCCGGCAAAGGTCAGCGCCTGGGTCATGATCGAGAAATACACGCCCTTGATCCGCGAGCGGAAAGCCAGCGGTAAAAGCCGATTTCCGCCGGGAAGATCGAGCCCACGGCCAGTTTATTGACGACGGTGTTGCCGGCCCAGATAAAATGGCCAGCAGGGGATAAGCGTATTGCATCGAAAGGAACCAGGTGTGTTGATGAGGGCGGGATTATCCATTGTCTGGAATCGAAGCCTATACTGCGATCCAGACAACCGACCTCTGTATCCAGACAATATGGCAAGCACAATGTACGCCTGGCGGATTTTCCCCCGGCTGCCGAGCCCGGTGTACTTCCGTTATTCGGATTTCGCCCCGGACACCGAATGCACCCCGCACCAGCATTTATGGGGCTCGCTGGACTACTCGCCAGCGGCGTGATGCGCATGGAAGTGCGGCAACCGCTTCATGTCACCGCCGCAATACGCCTGTGGGTGCCACCGCATACCGAACACAGCTCCTACAATGCCGAGGCAATTGTCTACCACTCGGTCGGGTGGCGCCGGAACTCTGCGAGCAGTTGCCGCAGCAGCCTTGCACCCTGCCATCAGCGACATCCTCAAGATCCTCAGCGGACTTCGCCAGCGCGATGTGAACATGCCGCAGGACTGAGTCCGACATCCGCCTGGCCCAGGTGCTGGTGGACCAGCTCAAGCAAGCGCCGATTCATGAGTGTTTCTTGCCCTACGCCCGTCACCCCGGCTGCTCGGCGTGCTGGAAGGCCTGCAGGCCGACCCCGGCGACAACCGCCCGCTGGCGCATTGGGCCGAACAGGTGCACGTGAGCGAGCGCACCCTGGCGCGTCAGTTTGTGCGCGAGCTGGGCATGAGCTTTGGCGAGTGGCGCCAGCGCTTGCGTTACCTGGCGGCCATCGAGGCCCTCGACAGCGAACGCAGCGTGCAACATGTGGCGTTTGAACCTGGGCTACAGCACCGCCTCGGCGTTTATCGCCATGTTCCAGCGCCAGGCCGGCTGCACCCCTGAGCAGTATCGACGGACACACATCCGCGGCCGATGAAGATGTAACAAGCTTTGACTACACTGCTGGGTAGGCCGTGCCCCCCGGTGCGGTAACAGGGAGAGAAACTCCATGAAGATGCTGCGAATTCCGCTGTTGATGATGGGCCTGCTGCTGTGTTCCCAAGGTTTTGCCGCCACCGCCCAGCAAAACAAAATGACCACCTGCAACGCCGAAGCCACCACCAAGACGCTCAAGGGTGACGAGCGCAAGGCCTTTATGAAGACCTGCCTGTCGGCCCCGGCAGCCAATGACGCCAAGACCCTGACACCGCAGCAGCAGAAGATGAAGGATTGCAATGCGTCGGCGAAAACCAAGGCGTTGACCGGCGATGCGCGTAAAACCTTTAAGCACCTGTCTCAAAGGCTGATCACTCGTTGCGAACGCCGCAGATCGAGTGGGGAGCTGGGCTTGCCCGCGATAACAGGCGCCCTGCTCTGTCTTGTACACCGCGGCGAGGCCATCGGGGCAAGCCCGGCTCCCACACTTGATCGCATTCACAACCGATCCCTCGCTTGATTCCCTCAAGGCTGGCAGACTGCCCATCCTTTAACGCCGTTCGTTTTGAGGCTGTATGCCAACGTTTCTCAACGTCACGTGATATTGCTGGCCAGCTACATCATCATTTTTCGGCGGGTTGCTGCTGGTCCTGCCGCTCAAATTGCTGCCAGCCTGCCTGGCCGGCCTGTTGGTCTATGAACTGGTCAACATGCTCACCCCCAACTGCAGCGATTGATCGAAGGCCGGCCGCGCGCGTTTGGCTGGCGGTGGCGTTGCTCGGCACCCTGATCGTCAGCGTGCTGACCCCTGATTTTTGCCGGCGCCCATCAGCTTCCTGCTCCACGAAGCGGAAACCCCGGGGGTCCCTCGACAAATTCATGGGCGTGGTCGACCGCGCGCGGCGGCCAGTTGCCGCCGTTCCTTGACGCCTACCTGCCCGCAGCGCCGCCGAGTTCCGCGTGGCCATTGGCGACTGGCTGAGCAAGCATTTGAGCGAGCTGCAGCTTGTGGGTAAGGATGCTGCCCACATGTTCGTCACCTTGCTGATCGGCATGGTGCTCGGTGCGATCATCGCCCTGCAGCGCGTGCCCGACCGACCAAACGCAAACCCTGGCCGCCGCGCTGTTCGACCGCCTGCACCTGCTGGTCCAGGCGTTTCGCAACATCGTCTTCGCGCAAATCAAGATCGCCGCGCTCAATACCGCGTTCACCGCCATATTCCTTGCTGTGGTGCTGCCGCTGTGCGGCATCCACCTGCCGCTGACCAAAACCCTGATCGTGCTGACCTTCCTGCTCGGCCTGCTGCCGGTGATCGGCAACCTGATGTCCAACACCCTGATCACCATCGTCGCGCTGTCGTTGTCGATCTGGGTCGCAGTGGCGGCGCTGGGTTACCTGATCGTGATCCACAAGGTCGAGTACTTCCTCAACGCGCGGATCGTAGGCGGGCAGATCAGTGCCAAGTCGTGGGAATGCTCCTGGCGATGCTGGTGTTTGAAGCCGCCTTCGGCTTGCCGGGCGTGGTGGCGGGGCCGATTTACTATGCGTACCTGAAAAGCGAGTTGAAGCTCGGCGGGATGGTTTGACGCAATAACTGAAGCGCTGTTGCTTCGTGGACTTAAAGGGACTTAGAGGGATCCAAGTTGTGAGCGACAATATCTATGCTCCACCAACGGCAGAGTTTCTGAGGCGGTAAAGCCCGCTGCCGAGTTCTATGTCATTTCCCAGAAAAAGCTGATGATTCTGAGCCTGCTCAGTTTTGGGCTGTACACCTATGTCTGGGCGTATAAAAACTGGAGCCTGTACAAGAAAGCCAACCAGGCCGATATCTTGCCGTTGCGCGCGCGTTCTTTTTTTATCTTCTTTGTGCACAAGCTTTACCGCGCTTGCCTACCGGCGGGTGGTCGAGAGCGGCCGAAAATTCGATTTCGATTTTGAGCAATGGGCACGGTGTTTGTGTGGTGACTGTGGCGCCAACGTGTTCGACGCCGTGGCTGCGCGCGTCGAGGCGTTGTTGCCTATAAAAGCCTGACGCTCCTGCGCTGCCTCTTTGTGCCTACATCCTTCAACAATCCAGGCCCTGATCAATTTTGCCGCCGGCGACCCGGAAGGTCAGACAGCAACGCTCGGTTCAATCCGTGGAACTACTTGGTGATCGTGCCCGCATTGTCATGTGGGGCCTGACATTTCTTTGGCTATGGGTGATCTATTTTCGCTAGCCCCCCGCAAAAAGGACTGCTCCATGAACAAGGAATTTAGCGTCGTACTCCTCGCCATCGCTTTTCGGCACTGGTCGGCTGTTCCGCAGCCGGTGTCGTGGCCAGTTCCGATCCACGGCAAAAGTTGCTGACGCCGACGCGTTGCGGATCAGGGCGGCCATTGCCGGCCGAGCGCTTGATTGCCGAGGCCGTGCACGGTGCACGGCGGCCGGGGATCAGTTGTGCCTGGCGGACGCTTATCGCGGGTATGGATTGTTTTCATGTCGTCGGCGTTGGCCAGCCAGAAGGACCGCTATACGACCCAGGGCTTTCGTGACACCACGGCGACCTACGAACAGCGCTACGTGAAAGCCAATGAGTACTTGGAGAAGTCCCGGGCGATCTATGCCCAGGCGGGCGTTTGAGGTGGTGACTAATCTCAATTTGAACCGAGGCTTTGCCTACGAGATGGCGGGGGATAAGTCGGCGGCTTGCCAGGCCTATGTTGATAGCCTGGCGGCAAGCCGGGAGAACGCGCGGCTCAAACCGGGCGCCGTGATCCAGGTGCCGGCCAAGTACGGGACATTTGAGCGGTACATCGGCGTGCAAAAAGGCGCGGGTGGGGTGTGGCGCTTAGCATCTTGGGCCGAACTGAGTCTTTGTGTGAGCGGGGTAAGCCCGCTCACCACTCGACAGATCAGTTTCCGTACGCTTGCTGGCCCAATCGCCAGGCCACTGCCGATACTGCCGAAGATATTGCCTTCCACATGCCGTGCATTCGGCAAATCGCCGAGATGCTGTGGCGCAGTGCCGGGATGCCGCTTGAACCACCGGTGAAGAACACCGTGTCTACCTGTGCCGCTCACCGACGCATCGTTGAGCAACTGCGTGACGCTGTTGCGCACGCGCTCCAGCAAGCCGTCGATGGCCGATTCAAATAGCGTCCGGCTCAGTTCCACGCTCAACCCTGGCTCAACCCGATCCAGCAGCACGTGGCGGCTGTCTTGGTGGGTCAGCTGGATCTTGGTTTCTTCCACTTCCATGGCCAGCCAGTGCCCGGCGCGCTGTTCGATCAGCTTGAACAGGCGGTCGATGCCACCGGTGTCTTCGATGTCGTAGCGCATACTGCCCAATGCCAGCTGGGATTTTTGCGAGTACACCGAGTTGATGGTGTGCCAGGTGGCCAGGTTCATGTGGTGGCTGGTGGGCATGTAGGCACCGCTTTTCATGCGGCTGCCGTAGCCGAACAGCGGCATCATCCCTTGCAGGCTCAACTGCTTGTCGAAGTCGGTGCCGCCGATGTGCACGCCACCGGGTGGCGAGGATGTCGCTCTGGCGGTTGTCGTTGTGGCGACGGTCCGGGGACAGGCGCACCAGGGAGAAGTCGGACGTACCCCGCCGATGTCGACGATCAGGAACCAACTCTTCCTTTTCAATGGTGGACTCGTAGTCGAACGCCGCTGCAATCGGCTCGTACTGGAACGAGATGTCCTTGAAGCCGATCTTGCGTGCCACGTCGACGGGTGTTTTCGGCTTCCTGGTCGGCCATCGGGTCGTCATCGACGAAGAACACCGGGCGGCCCAGTACCACTTCTTCGAACTCACGCCGCGGCATTGGCTTCGGCGCGGCTCTTTGAGCTGGCCGATGAACAGCGCCAGCAGGTCGGTGAAGGCATCGCGGTGCCCAGCACGCTGGTGTCGTGCTTGATCAGCTTGGAACCCAGCAGGCTCTTGAGCGAGCGCATCAACCGGCTTCGTAGTTTTCCAGGTATTCATGCAGGGCCAGGCGGCCGTACACCGGGCGGCGCTCCTCGAAGTTGAAGAACCACCGACGGCAACGTGATCTTGTCGTCCTCCAGCGCGATGAGCGTCTCCTCGCCGGGCGGATCCAGCCGACGGTGGAGTTGGACGTGCCAAAGTCGATGCCGCAGGCACGGGCTGGGGATGGGTTTTTCATGATCTATCGGGTTCCGGTTGAAAAACGGCCGCGCAGTGTATGCCAGTCGAAGGCGGATGCGTAGGCCGACTATCCGCTAAATCGTGCTTGAAAGTTGGGTATTTGCCCCCACATCTGCTGCATACGGCTAGTGCCGATAACACTTTGACGCACCCCCAGGCCACAAGATTCAACAAGTGCAATGCAGCGCACGCTGTGCCCTGGGCGGTGCGATCTCGATTAAGGATGGTGAACCGCCGATGGATTTCAAAGACTACTACAAGATATTGGGTGTCGAGCCGAGGCGCCGATGACAAGGAAATCAAGGCTGCCTATCGAAAACTCGCACGCAAATATCACCCGGATGTGAGCAAGGAAAAAGACGCCGAAGCCAAAGTTCAAGGACGCGTCCGAAGCCTATGAAGCGCTTAAAAGCGCCGATAAGCGCGCCGAGTACGACGAGCTGCGCAAATACGGCCAGCATGGCCAGCCGTTCCAGGGCCCGCCGGGCTGCAGAGCCGTGGCGGCTTCGGCGGTGGCGGTGGTGGCGAGGATTTCTCGGACTTCTTCAGCTCGATCTTCGGCTCGCGCGGCGACGCCTTTGGTGGCGGCCAGCGCCGTCCTGCCGGGCGCAAAGGCCAGGACGTCGAGATGCAGCTGTGGTGTTCCTGGAAGAGACGCTATCCACCGAGTCAAGCAGATCAGCTTCCAGGTGCCGCAGTACGACGCTTCGGGCGTCACGTCAGCAACACCACCAAGAGCCTGAACGTGAAGATCCCCGCCGGTGTGGCCGACGGCGAGCGTATCCGCCTCAAGGCGCAAGGCGCCCCCGGTATCGGCGGTGGGGCCAATGGCGACCTGTACCTGATCATCAAGTTCGCGCCACACCCCAAGTTCGAAGTGGACGGCGAAAACCTGATCATCAACCTGCCCCTGCCCCGTGGGAGTTGGCGCTGGGTGCTGAAGTGCAGGTGCCGACGCTCACCGGCAAGATCAACCTCAAGGTGCCTGCCGGCAGCCAGAACGGCCAGCGCATGCGCGCCAAGGGCCATGGCCTGCTGAACAAGGCCGGGCAGCGCGGTTACCTGTTCGTGCAGCTCAAGGCGGTGATGCCCAAGGACAGCAGCGATGAGGTCAAGGCGCTGTGGCAGGAACTGGCTGCCAAGGCGGCGTTCAACCCGCGCGAGGGTTCTGATCGGCCCGGTGGGCTAAGCATCTACCGCGGCCAGCGGTGCCGGGCATGGTGTGCTGTCTCTCCTTTGAACCAGGAGAGTCACTATGCCCGGCACACCATCGCCACTCCCGGCCACGCCAGCCAGTGCAAGTATCCACAACCCCCTGCTTGAGCAAGCCATCCCGACTGGTTGATCCAGGCCACGCCAAACGGCGCCAGGCGGTGAAAGACGCGCCCGCCAACTTGCCCGACTGGTATCACCAGGCGTCCCCGGTCCAGCGCCAGGCAGTGGACACTGCGACGTTCGCCAGCTTCTCTTCGCAAACCCAACTCGACAAGGCCATGGCCGACCTGCAGGGCCTCGACGCGTTCGCCGCGCCGTTGCTCAGCCAGGCGTTGAAAGACGCCTTGAAGGTCACCCTCGACGTCAATAAGACCTTCCTGCGCCTGAACAAGACCATCACGTATGGGATCCTGCGCGAACGTGTCGGTACGTACCAGGTCTTGAACCTGTCGCTGTTGCAGGCCGCCATCCATAACTTCGAGGCCGCGGAGTGTGAGGCGGGGGCATTCGATGAGACCTCGGGGTTCGTGGTCGAAGGCGCCACCCGGCACCTTCGAGCCGTTGTCGACATCCCTGACGGTCCGCCAGTTTCTCAAGCTCTGTCGCGTGCTGAATATCGGCGCGCTCTATCAGCTGTACCTCAAGGGTTTCTCTACCCCACGGACGCGGCGAAGGCAAAGGCCCTTCACGACCCATTCGTGGCCGCACAGAAAGACGCGATGCGCGCGGCGGCAGAAATGGCGCTGTTGAAAAAGGATATCGAGCCGGCCGACTACGACATGATCCTGTCGGTGATCGCGGGCGAAATGAATCCACGCCTGAAGGGTAAGCGCGTGTGGTTTCGCGACCTCCAATTGATGAAGCACCGCTTGACCGGCTGCGTAGTGTTCAGCATCAGTGACAAGTACGCCTACAGTGATGAATTCATCCTCTATGTACCGCAAGACCCGCAGTCACCGCTCAAGCGCTACTCTCTCGGCCAACTGCGCGAGCAGTTCAAGCGCCAGTTCACGGCGCGTGACTTATCTGTATCAGGGCCGACCGCCTACCAGCGTTTTTTCAGCCAGTTCGTCGACTACGCCGACCTGCCGGATTATTTCAGTCAATTCACCCAGAACGGACCGGATAAAACCTTCGATCAGTCCTTTGCACCTTACGCTCCGCTGCTCAATATGGTTGTAAAGGGCTTAAACCCCTGGGGTGCTTTCAACGAGCTGCCCCCGCCGGATGCGGTGGTCCAAGTGCCGGAGGATGACCCCTACCTCGACCCTCAGGGCATTGCGCGCAGGGGCCGCGGTATCTGGGCGGATAACGTCGACCTATGGGATTACCTGTTTGACCGGTATCGCGACAAGCTGCTGGGCGACGCACGCACCACGCGGTGTCGACGGCGGATGTGGATGCGAAGGTGCGCTCGCAAAAAATCGCCAGCCTGCTGAACATCGCATGCTGGTGTTAGGTTTTGTGCCGGGTCTGGGTGAGTTGATGATGGTGGTGATTGCCGGTCAGCTGCTGTACACCGTGTTTGAGGGCGCGACCGAATGGAGCGAGGGCGACCGCAAGGCGGCCAAGGTGCACTTGGTGGATGTGGCGCAAAATCTCGCGTTGATTGCGGTGATGGGCGCGGCAGGGAAGGGGATTGGCAAGCTGGTGACGGTGAAGCCAGAGCCGGTTATCGAAGGCTTGAAACAGGTCGAGTCGAGCGATGGTCAGGCACGCTTATGGAAAACTGACCTCACGCCTTATGAAAGCCCCACCAAGCTACCCGACAGCACGGCGCCCAATGCCTTGGGGCAGTTTGTGGTCGACGGCAAGACCTACATCCGTCAGGACGGCAAGGTCTACGAGACGACGTTTGATGACACCCTGGAAGCTTGGCGCATCCGCCATCCCCACCGCGCCGATGCCTATGCCCGCAGCTAGCGCACAACCACGAAGGCGCCTGGCAGTCTGAAGCCGACGCGCCGCTGACCTGGGACACGGACACGTTGTTGCGGCGTATGGGGTTGCCAGCGGAACCCGTGCCGGTCGGGCAGCGGGCCGATGCACTGTTCGCCAGTGGGGTAGAGCCAGACGCGCTGCGAGAGGCCCAGTTCAACCATGAGCCCACGCCGCTGATACTTGCCGACACTTTCAAGCGCTTTGCCCTGCACAACGAGCTCTCGCGGTTTATCGAGCAGATGAAAAGCCTCGACCCCGGAGTGTATGCCCAGGCGGACCCGGTGTTACAACTGGATCTGCTCAAGCGCCGAGGGATGCTCCCCAGCACATCGCCCTTGCGCGTCATCGACGCTGCCGGACGCACGCTCTGGGAGGATGCTGCCGCCGGCAACCGTCGCACCATCGTACTCAGCGCAAACCATCAGGCGCGGGGTGAGTTGCTGGAGCAAGTCTTGTACACCCTGCAAGGGGTTGATCCTGAACTCAAGGAGTTCCCGGGAACGCCTGAGGAATCTTTGTCTGCGAGGGCCGCAAAGCTGCGCCAGTACCTGGGTGATCAAGTGGAGGTCTTCAAGGCAGCTTTCCTGGAGGAGCGCTACCAGGCACTGACGGCAGCCGACGGCTCCCTGGAGGGCTACCCCAAGCTTCCCGCGCGATAGCCTCCCGCTTGCTCGACGGTCTCAGTGCCGAGGAGCTGCAAACCTGGCGCACCAAGGCCATCCTGCCGGAACCGGTGGTGGAGCAGGCGCGCTGGTATGAGCAGGAGGCCCGCGTATCCCGCGCCTATGAAGGGCTGCTGCTGGACTCCTGGCCGATGTCGACAGCTTGCGCCTGGCCCTGCGTACCCTGGAAACCTTGCCTGGCTGGCGCAGGGGCGTTCGTCTGGAGCTGCGCCAGTATTCGGAGCAGGGCACGTTGCTCGATGCCATTGGCAGTCCTGACCAGACTCAGGTGCGCAAACTGGTGCTGATGGAGAATGGCCAGTTCGTCGCCGCAATGCCCAGGGACTTTTATGAGGCGGTGTGGGAGGTGATGTCCCCGGATGAACGTCAACGGCTGGGGTTGACCGATACCCAACAGCTCAAGGCATTGATTCAGGCGTCACCACTGCCACGTGCACCGTTGCGCACCGTACTGTTGGAGCATCCGGTACGCAAGCCGGCCTATGATCCAGCGATGCGACTGCTGGGTGGTGGCCGCGGGTATGAACAACTGCTGGCCCAAGGAGTGAATGCGTTGCGCAGCACCCGTGCGCGGGTACGCAGTCTTTATCCGGCGCTGGATGAGCAGGGCATTTCGGCCCTGATCGAAACACTTGGAGACAACCCTCGTACGGAACTGGCGCGTCGAGAGACGGAGTACGCAGCCCTGGACAGTGAGCTCAACCAATGGGTCAAGGCACATACCCACCCGTCCTCAATCACGTTTTTCTACCGGCAGGCTGGAGGGATGCGGGCCTGTGCTGATCAAATCAGGCGATGCTGGCGACGCGAGACGGGCTCGTCCTTTCTTTTCAATATCGGTGTACCCGTGGAGATGCCGGCGCTGACAGCGGATTTCAGCCACATCGATCATCTGAAGTTGGTGGGGGTCAGCGTGGACAGTTCTACCCAAACCTTTCTTAAAAATTTTTCTCACGTAAAAACACTCAAGATCATCAACACCCAGATGACGCAGTTACCTGATGTCGTTTATGAAATGAGTCAATTGGCCCATCTGGACCTGTCTGGCAACAAGATTCAGCTGGATGCCAAAGGCGCCTCCACGCTCAGCGCCTTCACCCACATGCAGGTGCTGGACTTGTCCCAGAATCCTCTGGGCGTATTACCCGATTTCGCGGGGATGTCCCAGTTGAAGGCACTCAACTTGAGGTCCACCCGTATTGATCAATGGCCCACTGGCTTGGTAGGGAAAGCGCGTCTGACCTCCGTGGACTTGAGTAATAACAAACTAAGTGAGGTGCCCCAGGCCTATCTCAACCCATCCCCGGAGCAAGTCGAAGAGGTCGCCCGGCTCAACAAAGTGACACAGCTCTCCGGTAATCCGTTCCCTGACGACTATTGGCGTGTCCTGGATCGTTACTGGCAAACGCTTACGCAGGCACGCCCTGACCTGGTCGCGGACTTTGACGGCTATGCGTTTTACCTGAAAAACCCGCTGGTTGAGGAGGCGAGTCTCCTTTACAACCACTATAACGTTCAAGACGCCAGGGAGTTTGTCTGGGGATTGGGCGACGGCGCGCAAGCGGAACTGGCCAGTCGCAGGCTGGCGTTCGATCAGTTGCAGCAACAGTTGAACACTTGGGCATCGGCTGGGGGCAATCAGAGCACCAGCAGCGGTGCCGCCCGTTACGTGCGAACCGCACAGCGCGAACTCAATGCTGCGGACAGTGATCATCGCTACATCGCCAGGACTCGTATCCTGAAGTGCTGGCGAGGTGATGCGCCACAGGAAACCGCAGCAGACGGCACCCAGATCGGCATTCAGTTGGACCTGAGCGGGCTGACTTTGCCGACCCTGCCGGAGCTGGACGCCGACTTCAGTCATGTCGGCTCGCTCAAGTTGACCCATATGAACCTGGTGGCTTCACCCGAGGGCATGCTGCGACGCTTTCGTAACGTGCGCTGGCTGGACCTTTCAAACAACCAGTTGCGCGAGCTGCCGCCGGCGCTCGGTGAAATGCATGGCTTGACGCGTTTATTCCTGCACAAAAACCGGCTGCGTCTCACCCCGCAAACCGCCCAGGTACTGTCCGAGCGCACGTCTTTGCGTGCATTGAGCCTGAGCGCAAACCCCCTTGGCATCACGCCGGATTTCAGCCGGATCCCGGACATGCGCAACGTGTTCATGAGCCACGCCAACCTTGATAGCTGGCCGACCGGCCTGGGTGAGCAGCCGCTGCTGTATAACCTGGATTTGCGCAACAATCAGTTCACAACCCTTCCCGATGAGGTCATTGCACCGTCGGATGAGGAACTGGCGGCAAGCAACCGCGTCAGCCGAGTCACCAATATCGGCAACAACCCCTTATCGGAGCAAACTCGCCAGCAGATCAGTGCGTACGGTGAGCGACTGGAGCGGGCAGGCCTGGCATCGCCGGACAACCCCAACCGTCTGGTCGCCACGGCGTTGGACATTGGCGGGTCCATCAGGGTGAAACTGCCCATGTCCCTGGCGCCTTTCAAGAGGTGGGCCCGCGGTATGCCCGAGGGGCAAGTGGCGCAACGCAAAGCCCAGTGGCAGGGGTTGCGTGAACAACCGGCAAGCAACGGGTTCTTTGAGGTCCTCAGGGACTTGGAACCCGCAGCTGATGGCCAGGAGGACCTGCAGCGCAGGGTCTGGGAGGTCATCGACAGCATCACTGAAAACAGTCCGGAATCCGAAAAGCTGCGCACGCAAATGTTTGAATGGGCCGGCCGTGCAGCGTGTTGCGACCGCGCGGCGCTGTCGTTCAGCAACCTGGAAGTCATGACCCTGGTCTACCGGGCCAGCACCCAGGCGCTGGACGTGAGTCAGGGCCCCTCGCTGCTGACACTGTCCAGGCGCTTGTTTCGCCTGGATGAGGTGGAAAAGATCGCCCTGGCCGATATCGATCAGCGGCGAGCCGCTATCAACGCACAACCCGGCTTGAGTGAGTCTGCCAGGAATCGGCAACTGGAAATGCTTGAAGAAGTCGAGATCAAGTTGGCCTACCGCGATGGCCTCAAGGACCGACTGGATCTGCCGGGTCAACCGCAGCACACGCGGTTCACTTCTATGGGGGGCGTCACGCCTGCCATGCTGGACAGCGCCTATGAAAAAGTTGTCGCCTTGAATGACTCGCCTCAGGAACACCAGGCCCTGCTGAGCCGGGAATTCTGGAACGATTACATCACCCATAAATACCAGGCCCAGTTCGAGGCGTTGAGCCAGCCGTTCCACGATCAACTGGCTGCCCAACACGCCGATTTTGAAGCGAAACTGCTGTCCAGTTCCGCTCACGAGGCCAAGGCGAAGAGCCTGCAGGCGCAGTTGGCGATCAAGGAAGCCGAGTTGATAGACACGCTGACCCGAAAGGAAATCGCTGAAGCGCTGCTGCCACGGGGAAACCTGGAGGCGTTGGAGAACACAACGCCTGAATTACAGCTCGCCAAGGCGCACACCATCGAGTTCAATGGCCAACAGTATTTTATTGCGAGCATGCCCGATGCCGGCGATGGTATGCACTACGTGTTGAGGGTGCAGGCGCCGGACAATCCGTTTGCCCTGGTCACCAGTGGGATTATTGCCAAACCCGATGCCGCCGGGCTTTGGAAGCGCAGAGGCTTGATTGGAGGGATGAGGCCAGAGGGTTCTCCGGACGTGTTTGAAGATGCTCTCGAGTCTATGCAAGTGACGCCCTACACGGCAGACGAACTCGATTTCATGCGGCGCAATGTTCACTGGATGACTCAGGAAAACGAACTGGGAGCCTATAACCGCGCCAACAATGGTAAGTACCCACTCCGGGATCTACAGGGCAGGCCGATACGTATACGAAGTCTGGAGACCGAGGTTTCTCTGGTCTCGGGCTCTACCTACACGTCGGCGCAGATCAAGCCTTACATCCTCTTTGAGGGGTATGAGCGCGTGGGGGCCTTGTATGAGGAGAAACTGCAGTGGCGCAAATTTACCGCCGATGATGTGAAAGTGCCCGGAGAAAGAGCCTTGATCGGACAGTCCATGGTGGTCGCCAACCGGCGTATTGCCAAAGGCGAGATCGTCGGCATTTATGGCGGAGTGATTATGCCCGATGGCTTTGGGCTTGAGACGGCGAATACGTTTGGGGTGGTTGTCTCCCCAAAGCCCCGACCCGGCACCGTCGGTATGTCGCCCAACCCGACCTATCTGGTGGGGGATACCATCATCTCCAGGATCAATACCCATTTCGACTACGATCTTGACGGCAAACCCGTGAAGCAGGCAGCCAGTGGATATAACGTCGAGACCGCGGCTTTCGATATTCAAGCCGAACACCCTGCCAGCCGCCCAGGCAAGCTGACGCCCTATCTGTTGAATGTGGTATTTGCGACCGAAGATATTCCTGCGGGCGTCGAGTTGCGCGTTGACTACGGGTATTCAGAGGAGGATATCAAAATCAAGTTTGGCTGATACGGTGGTTGACGTTCATCCCTGAAAGCGTGGCGTTGCCGCCCTCGTGGGAAGGGGCCAACGCCGAGCCGCGTCAATCACCGGCGCAGGCTCAAAACAGAAAGTAACGCTGGGCCATCGGCAACGACTCAGCCGGCTCGCACCACAGCAACACGCCGTCGGCCTTGACCTGGTAGGTCTGTGGGTCGACGTCGATGTGCGGCAGGTAGTCGTTGTGGATCAGGTCGGATTTCTGCACGGTGCGGCAGCCTTTGACCACGGCGATCTGCTTCTTCAAACCCAGCGCTTCGGGCAGGCCGGCCTCCATCGCAGCCTGGCTGATAAAGGTCAGGCTGGTGGCGTGCAGCGAGCTGCCGAAGCTGGCGAACATCGGGCGGTAGTGCACTGGCTGCGGTGTCGGGATCGAAGCGTTGGCATCGCCCATCAGGCTTGAGGCGATGGCGCCGCCCTTGAGAATCAAGGTGGGTTTTACGCCGAAGAAAGCCGGTCGCCACAGGACCAGGTCGGCCCACTTGCCCACTTCGATCGAGCCGACGATATGGCTGACTCCGTGGGTGATCGCTGGGTTGATTGTGTACTTGGCGATGTAGCGCTTGGCGCGGAAGTTGTCATTGCCTGGGCCGTCACCGGGGAGCGGACCACGTTGTTTTTTCATCTTGTCGGCGGTCTGCCAGGTACGCGTGATCACCTCGCCGACGCGGCCCATGGCCTGGCTGTCGGAGCTGATCATCGAGAACGCGCCGAGGTCGTGCAGGATGTCTTCGGCGGCGATGGTTTCGCGGCGGATACGGCTTTCGGCGAAGGCCACGTCTTCGGCAATGCTCGGGTCCAGGTGATGGCAGACCATCAACATGTCGAGGTGCTCATCGATGGTGTTGCGGGTGAACGGCCGCGTCGGGTTGGTTGAGCTCGGCAGCACATTGGCGAAACCGCAGGCCTTGATGATGTCCGGTGCGTGACCGCCACCGGCACCTTCTGTGTGGTAAGTGTGGATGGTGCGGCCCTTGAGCGCGGCGAGGGTGGTTTCGACAAAGCCGGACTCGTTGAGGGTGTCGCTGTGGATCGCCACTTGCACGTCGTAGTCATCGGCAACGCTCAGGCAGTTGTCGATACTCGCGGGGGTGGTGCCCCAGTCTTCATGCAGCTTCAAGCCGATGGCGCCGGCCTTGACCTGTTCGATCAACGGCTCCGGCAGGCTGGCGTTGCCCTTGCCGGTGAACCCGATGTTCATCGGGAACGAATCGCTGGCCTGGAGCATGCGCGCAAGGTGCCACGGCCCGGAGGTACAGGTAGTGGCGTTGGTGCCGGTGGCAGGGCCTGTGCCACCACCGATCATGGTGGTGACGCCGCTGGTCAGCGCTTCTTCGATCTGCTGCGGGCAGATGAAGTGCACGTGGCTGTCGATGCCGCCGGCGGTGAGGATCATGCCTTCGCCGGCGATCACTTCGGTGCTGGCCCCGATGGCCATGGTCACGCCCGGTTGGATGTCCGGGTTACCGGCCTTGCCGATCGCATGGATACGACCGTTCTTCAGGCCGACGTCGGCCTTGACGATGCCCCAGTGGTCGATGATCAGCGCGTTGGTGATCAGGGTGTCGACCACTTCATGGGCGAGCAACTGGCTTTGGCCCTGGCCATCACGGATGACTTTACCGCCGCCGAATTTGACTTCTTCGCCGTAGACCGTGAAGTCCTGTTCGACCTCGACAAACAGTTCGGTGTCGGCCAGGCGGACCTTGTCTCCGACGGTGGGGCCGTACATGTCGGCGTAGGCTTGGCGGCTGATTTTCATGTGGTTGCCCTGATAAATATGTGTTGAATGTGAATCCGCTTTCGCGAGCAAGCCCGCTCCCACAGTTTGAAATGCATTCTAAGTGTGGGAGCGGGCTTGCTCGCGAAGAGGGCCTAAAGATCACCCATAACTCGACCTGCAAACCCAAATACCCGTCTCCCACCGCTCAAGTCGACCAACTCGATTTCACGACTCTGCCCCGGTTCAAACCGCACCGCCGTCCCCGCCGGAATGTTCAAGCGCATGCCACGGCTCGCCGCGCGATCAAACGTCAGCGCGTCATTGGTCTCGAAAAAATGGTAATGCGAGCCCACTTGAATCGGCCGGTCGCCGCTGTTGGCCACACTGAGGGTGACGGTGCGGCGGCCGACGTTGAGTTCGATATCGCCAGGCTGGATCTGATATTCACCAGGAATCATGCAGGTTGCCCCAGGGTCTTGAAGTAGATGGCGGTCGGGCTGTAGCGCCCGTCCGGGCTTTGGCAGTAGTCGGGCAGTTCACCGATCTTGGTGTAGCGCAGCGACTGATAAAAGGCCTCGGCCGGGGAGCCGGCCTCGGTGTCCAGGTACAACAGGCCGCGCTTGTGTTGGCGTGCGGCAAGCTCCAGGGTGTTCATCAACTGCTGGCCCAGGCCATGGCGTCGGGCGCTGCTGTGTACCAGCAGCTTTTGCACTTCGGCACGGTTGAGGCCGTTGGCCTTTTGGCACAGGGCCAGTTGCACGCTGGCGATCACCCGTTCGTCGCGCACCACCACCCACAGCAACAAGCTGGCGTCCTCGATGCTGGCTTGCACGCCTTGGAGGTAGGCGCGGGCCTCGGCCTCGTCGAAGTCCGCCATGAAGCCGACCGAAGCACCGTGCTTCACCGCGTCCAGCAACAGCTCGATCAAACCCAGGCGGTAGTGGGCAAAACTTTCTGCATTCACTCGACGCAGTTGCGTAGCGTTCATCGACTTCACTCCTTGGGCGGTTCCGCGCCCGGGTTCAAGGCCAGTTGCATGAAGGTCAGGTCCAGCCAGCGGCCGAACTTGATGCCGACCTGGGGCATTTGCCCGGTGGTGATGAAACCCTGGCGCTCATGCAGGCGGATCGAGGCGAGGTTGCCGCTTTCGATGGCGGCGACCATCACGTGCTTGCCGCATGTGCGTGCGCGTTCGATCAGGGCTTGCATCAGCAATGGGCCGAGGCCCTTGCCGCGTTGGTCGCTGCGCACATACACCGAGTGCTCGACGCTGTAGCGAAAGCCTTCGAACGGCCGCCAGTCGCCGAATGAGGCGTAGCCGGTGACCTCGCCATTTTCGACACTGACCAGGATCGGATAACCCTGGGCGTGGCGTGCACTGAACCAGGCCTGGCGATTGCCCAGGTCCACCGGTTGTTCGTTCCAGATCGCCGTGGTGTTGAGCACCGCGTCGTTGTAGATGTCGCGGATCGCCGGCAAGTCGTTTTGGGTTGCGTCACGAATCATGGCCGGGCCTCAGGCGATGGGTTGGTGGACGGTGACCAGCTTGGTGCCGTCGGGGAAGGTGGCTTCCACTTGGATATCCGGGATCATCTCCGGGATGCCTTCCATTACCTGTTCGCGGCTGAGCAGGGTGGTGCCGTAGTGCATCAGGTCGGCCACCGTGCGGCCATCGCGGGCGCCTTCCATCAAGGCTGCGGAGATATAGGCGATGGTTTCCGGGTAGTTGAGCTTCACACCGCGCGCCAGGCGACGCTCGGCCACCAGGCCTGCGGTGAAGATCAACAGTTTGTCTTTTTCCCGTGGGGTCAAATCCATGGTTCAAGGTCCTTGAAAAACAGCATTCTTAATTACCACAGAGATCCCATGTGGGAGCGGGCTTGCTCGCGAAAGCGGTGTGTCAGTCGATGCGTCTTTACCTGGTCCACCGCTTTCGCGAGCAAGCCCGCTCCCACATTTAGATCGTCATGTGCTCCAGATCCGGGGTGAAACCGCCTCTCGCCCAAGCACCGCCGGGCGCAACAGCCGCCATAAATCAATCAACCATCCCCGCGCCAGCAACGCTTCACTGGCCAGGCAGCGGGCGACCAGCAGGCCGGGCAGTTGGGTCAGGTCGCCGCGCACTTCATGGGGCAGGGCGCGACAGGTGTCGAGTAATTCGGGGTCTACGTCGCCGGTCAGCAACAGGGTCGCAAATACCGGCTGCCCATCCAGGCCGATGGGCGAGTCGAGCAAGCCGTCGGCGCCCACAATGCGCTGGCGCTCATGCCAGAGCAACTGGCCGTCGCGACGGATATCCAGGTGCGATTGAAAGTGGCCCAGGTCAAAACGCTCTCCACTGGCCGGGCGACCCAGTGCGACCACATCCCAGTAGAACAAGCGGGCATCGCCTTGCAGCTCGATGCGCGTGGTGAGTTCGGCCTGGGCGGCGCTGAATACGATGGTTTCCTGGGGCAGCCATTCCAGGGTGGCACCCGCTTGCACGGTGAGGTCCAGTTGCTGGTAGGCCGGGCCGCTGGCCCGATACCACTTGGCCGCGCCGGGGCTGGTCAATTGCGCCCAGGCACCCGCGCCGACATGGGCGCTGATGTCCAGGCGATCACCGCCGGCAATCCCACCGGGCGGGTGCACGATGATGTGCTGGCACACCTCGGGGCCTTCGGCGTAGAGGTGCTTTTGCACCCGCAGCGGACCGCGATGGCGACGCATCACCGGGCGTGTGGTGTCGCCGAAACGCGCGTAGCCGAGTTCCAGCTCGGCGTGCCAGCTGGGGGTGAACAGGGCGGGAGTAACGGGCAGATTCATGTTTTTTGACTTATCAATAGGACGCTACAGGTTAGATGGTAACCAGCCCGCGTACACCTTCACTTTCCATATTTTCACCTCGGCCTTGCTGCACGATTTCACCACGGGACATCACCAGGTATTGATCCGCCAACTCGGCGGCAAAATCGTAGAACTGCTCCACCAGCAGAATCGCCATATCGCCACGGGCCGCGAGTTTCTTGATCACCGCGCCGATCTCCTTGATCACCGAGGGCTGGATGCCTTCGGTGGGCTCGTCGAGGATCAGCAGGCGCGGGCGGCTGGCCAACGCTCGACCGATCGCCAGTTGCTGTTGCTGGCCACCGGACAAATCGCCGCCACGTCGATGCTTCATTTGCAGCAGCACCGGGAACAGTTCGTAGATGAAAGCGGGCACTTCCTTGGCTTGCGAGCCCGGAAAACGCGAAAGCCCCATCAACAGGTTTTCTTCCACCGTCAGCCGCCCGAAGATCTCCCGGCCTTGTGGCACATAGGCGATGCCCGCGTGCACACGCTGGTGCGGCTTGAAACCGGTGATCGCCTTGCCTTCCCAATTCACCGCGCCTTCTTTGGCCGGCAGCAGACCCATCAGGCACTTGAGCAAGGTGGTCTTGCCCACGCCGTTACGGCCGAGCAGGCAGGTGACTTCGCCGACCTTCACCTCAAAGGACAGCCCGCGCAGGATGTGGCTACCGCCGTAGTACTGGTGCAGCTTGTCGACTTGCAGCATTCTCAAAACCTCCTCGGTTCCCGTTTGGAAACCGGATCAAATGTGGGAGCTGGCTTGCCTGCGATAACGGTGTATCAGTTACACCGAGTTGCCTGTATCGCAGGCAAGCCAGCTCCCACATAAAGCAGTCCGTGTCCGGCTCAGCGACCGAGGTACACCTCGATGACGCGTTCGTTTTCCTGCACCTGTTCCAGCGAGCCTTCGGCCAGCACGCTGCCCTGGTGCAACACGGTCACGTGGTCGGCAATCGAGCCGACAAAGCCCATGTCGTGTTCGACCACCATCAGCGAATGCTTGCCCGCCAGGCGCTTGAACAATTCGGCGGTGAAGTCGGTTTCGGCGTCGGTCATCCCCGCCACCGGTTCGTCCAGCAGCAACAGCTGCGGGTCCTGCATCAGCAGCATGCCGATTTCCAGGAACTGCTTCTGGCCGTGGGACAGCAACCCCGCCTGGCTCTGCGCCAAGGCGGTGAGACGCAGGGTGTCGAGCACCTCGTCGATACGGTCTTTCTGCTCGCCACTCAGGCGCGCGCGCAGGCTGGCCCATACGGATTTATCGGTCTTCTGCGCCAGCTCCAGGTTTTCGAACACGCTCAGGGCTTCAAACACCGTGGGCTTCTGGAACTTGCGGCCGATGCCAGCCTGGGCGATCTGCACTTCGCTCATGCCGGTCAAGTCCAGGTGTTCGCCAAACCAGGCGGTGCCATGGCTGGGGCGGGTCTTGCCGGTGATCACGTCCATCAGCGTGGTCTTGCCGGCACCGTTGGGGCCGATGATGCAGCGCAGTTCGCCAACGCCGATGTAGAGGTTCAGGTTGTTGAGGGCCTTGAAGCCGTCGAAGCTGACGCTGATGTCTTCCAGGGTCAGGATGGTGCCGTGGCGGGTGTCCAGGCCCTTGCCGGCGGCCTGGCCAATGCCGATGGCATCGCGGCCGCTGCCTGCATCGAAAATAGGTTCAAGCATGACGTTCCTCATTTCTTCAGCAGGCCGATGACGCCCTTGGGCAGGTAGAGGGTGACGATGATGAACAACGCCCCGAGGAAGAACAGCCAGTATTCCGGGAAGGCCACGGTGAACCAGCTTTTCATGCCGTTCACCACGCCGGCACCGAGCAACGGGCCGATCAACGTACCGCGCCCACCCAGGGCCACCCACACGGCGGCTTCGATGGAGTTGGTTGGCGACATTTCGCTGGGGTTGATAATGCCCACTTGCGGCACATACAGCGCCCCGGCCAAGCCACACAGCACGGCGCTCAACACCCACACGAACAGCTTGAAGCCACGCGGGTCGTAGCCGCAGAACATCAGGCGGTTCTCGGCATCGCGCAGAGCCGTCAACACCCGGCCGAACTTGCTCTTGGCCAGGCGCCAGCCGATGAACAGGCTCGCCACCAGCAACAGCACCGTGGCCACGAACAACACGGCGCGTGTGCCTGGCTCGGTAATGCCAAAGCCGAGGATGCTGCGGAAATTGGTAAAGCCGTTATTGCCGCCAAACCCGGTCTCGTTGCGGAAAAACAACAGCATCCCGGCAAAGGTCAGCGCCTGGGTCATGATCGAGAAATACACGCCCTTGATCCGCGAGCGGAAAGCGAAGAACCCGAACACCAGCGCCAGCACCCCCGGCGCCAGTACCACCAGGCACAAGGCCCAGAGGAAGTGCTCGGTGCCCACCCAGTACCACGGCAGTTCGGTCCACGACAGGAAGGTCATGAACGCCGGCAGTTCATCACCGGACGCCTGGCGCATCAGGTACATGCCCATCGCATAACCGCCCAGGGCGAAGAACAGGCCGTGGCCGAGGGACAGCATGCCGGCGTAGCCCCACACCAGGTCAAGGGCGAGGGCGACGATGGCGTAGCAGAGGATCTTGCCCACCAGCGTCAGGGTGTAGGCCGAGACATGAAACGCGTTGTCAGGTGGCAGCAGCGACAGCAACGGCAGGGCCAACAGCACCACAAGGATCAGCGTGCCGACGGCAATCGTCGCCTTGGGGCCGGCCTTTTGCGTGGCCGTAAGCATCAATGGCTGGTTCATCAGTCGATCACCCGTCCTTTCAATGCGAAGAGTCCCTGCGGGCGTTTCTGGATAAACAGAATGATCAGCGCGAGGATCAGGATCTTGCCGAGCACGGCGCCGATCTGGGGTTCCAGGATCTTGTTGGCGATGCCCAGCCCGAAGGCCGCCATGACGCTACCGGCCAACTGGCCGACACCGCCCAGTACCACCACCAGGAACGAGTCGATAATGTAGCTCTGACCGAGGTCCGGGCCGACGTTACCGATCTGGCTCAGCGCCACGCCGCCCAAGCCGGCAATACCGGAGCCGAGGCCAAAGGCGAGCATGTCCACGCGGCCAGTGGGCACGCCGCAGCAGGCGGCCATGTTGCGGTTCTGGGTGACGGCGCGCACGTTGAGGCCCAGGCGGGTCTTGTTCAGCAGCAGCCAGGTGAGCACTACTACGCACAGCGCGAAGGCGATGATCACGATGCGGTTGTAGGGCAGTACCAGGTTGGGCAGCACTTGAATGCCTCCGGAGAGCCATTCGGGGTTGGACACCTCGACGTTCTGCGCCCCGAACACCAGGCGCACCAGTTGGATCAGCATCAGGCTGATCCCCCAGGTGGCCAGCAGGGTTTCCAGTGGCCGGCCGTACAGGTGGCGGATCACCGTGCGCTCCAGGGCCATGCCGATGGCCGCGGTGACAAAAAACGCCACCGGCAGCGCGATCAGCGGGTAGAACTCGATGGCCGCAGGCACATAGCGTTGCATCAGCATCTGCACCACATAGGTGGAGTAGGCACCGAGCATCAGCATTTCACCGTGGGCCATGTTGATCACGCCGAGCAAGCCAAAGGTGATCGCCAGGCCCAAGGCCGCCAACAGCAAAATCGAACCCAGGGACATGCCGCTAAAGGCCTGCCCGAGGACCTCGCCGACCATCAGTTTGCGTTTGACCTGTGCCAGGCTGGTCTCGGCGGCGGTGTGCACGGCGGCGTCGGCTTCGACGCCGGGGGCGAGCAGTGCCTCAAGGCGGGTACGGGCCAGCGGGTCGCCGGTGCTGCCGAGCAGACGCACGGCGGCCAGGCGCACCAGCGGGTCGGGGTCGACCAATTGCAGGTTGGCCAAGGCCAGGCTGAGAGCGGTGTGCACGTCCTCATTGGTTTCGGCGGCGACCTGCTGGTCGAGGAATTTCAGTTGCGCGGGTTGCGCGCTTTTTTGCAGCGCTTGCGCGGCGGCCAGGCGTACCTTGGGGTCGGCGGCGAGCAGTTGCTGGCTGGCTTGTACGTTGTCGATCAAGCCGCGCAGGCGGTTGTTCAGGCGTACGGTCTTGGTTTCGCCGTTAACGGTGAGTTGGCCTTGTTGCAGGGCGTCCACCAACTCGATGCGGGCCGGGTCGGGCTGGGCGGCCCAGTCCTGGAGAAGCTTGGCCTGCTGGGTCGGGTTGGCGGCCAGGAAGTCGTCGGCGTCGCTGGCGTGTGCGGTGAAAGACAGCAACAGCAGGGCCGTGAGGATGAAGCGGTACAGGGCAGTGGGCATACCAAAATGTCCTGATCATGCGCGGACGGTGTAGGCACTGGCTTTGTGTGGGAGCTGGCTTGCCTGCGATGGCATCGCTGCGGTGTACCAGGTACACCGAGTTGTTTGCATCGCAGGCAAGCCAGCTCCAACATTGACCGTGCCCGACAATAGAGGCTGGTTGAGGCTTTAGTTGCTCTTCACGGCGTAATCCGGCTTTTTGTCATTGCCTGGAATGTACGGGCTCCACGGCTGTGCACGGATTGGCTCGTTGGTTTGCCAAACCACCGAGAACTGACCGTCGGCCTGGATCTCGCCGATCATCACCGGCTTGTGCAGGTGGTGGTTGGTCTTGTCCATGGTCAGGGTGAAACCTGACGGCGCGGCGAACGTCTGGCCGGCGAGGGCTTCGCGCACTTTGTCGACGTCGGTGGATTTGGCTTTTTCGGCCGCCTGCGCCCACATGTGGATACCCACGTAGGTGGCCTCCATCGGGTCGTTGGTCACGGCTTTATCCGCGCCTGGCAGGTTGTGTTTCTTGGCGTAGGCCTTCCAGTCGGCGACGAATTTCTGGTTCACCGGGTTCTCGACCGACTGGAAGTAGTTCCAGGCGGCGAGGTTGCCCACCAGCGGCTTGGTGTCGATGCCGCGCAGTTCTTCTTCACCCACGGAGAAGGCGACCACCGGTACCTCGGTGGCCTTCAGGCCTTGGTTGGCCAGCTCTTTGTAGAACGGCACGTTGGAGTCGCCGTTGACGGTGGAGATCACCGCCGTCTTGCCGCCGGCCGAGAACTTCTTGATGTTGGCGACGATGGTCTGGTAATCGCTGTGGCCGAACGGGGTGTAGACCTCTTCGATGTCTTTATCCGCGACACCCTTGGCGTGCAGGAACGAACGCAGGATCTTGTTGGTGGTGCGCGGGTACACGTAGTCGGTGCCGAGCAGGAAGAAGCGCTTGGCGCCGCCGCCTTCTTCGCTCATCAGATATTCCACGGCCGGGATGGCTTGCTGGTTCGGCGCCGCGCCGGTGTAGAACACGTTTGGCGACATTTCTTCGCCTTCGTATTGCACTGGGTAGAACAGCAGGCCGTTGAGTTCTTCGAACACCGGCAAGACCGATTTACGCGACACCGACGTCCAGCAGCCGAACACCACGGCGACCTTGTCCTGGGTCAGCAACTGGCGACCCTTTTCGGCGAACAGCGGCCAGTTGGAGGCTGGGTCGACGACCACGGGTTCGAGCATCTTGCCGTTCACGCCGCCCTTGGCGTTGATCTCGTCGATGGTCATCAAGGCCATGTCTTTAAGGGACGTTTCGGAGATAGCCATGGTGCCGGACAGCGAGTGCAGGATGCCGACCTTGATAGTCTCGGCAGCCTGCACCGTCCAGGTCATGCCCATGGCGGCAATGGATGCCGAGAGAGTGAAAGCCTTGATCAAGCTGCGACGCTTCATGGTGCGATCTCCGAGATCGATTTTTTAAGGGGCAGATGAGTGACATTACTGAGGTGATAGCAAGGGGTGTGCCGAACTCGTCCACCCCGCACGGGCAAGGGGCGGGCAAATGTGCAGATCGAATGGGTCGCACCAAAGTGGCGCCCGATTGCGGTAAACGGGCACGACTGTGTGCTGTTGTGGTGCTTGGTGCTGTCGCTACTTATCTACCGGTCAGAAGTAGCTTTGCACTCCGAGAATGAAAGGGCCGGGCGCTGTGCTCAGGCATTCATTCAAGGAGTTGTCATGGCGATCAGATTGTCACGTGAAGGGCGGGCTGCCAGCTCAAACCGTGGGGCTACCCAGCTGCCACCACTGAGCCCTGCTTTTCTGCATGAGGCAGATGCGGCTTACTGGGCTCATCAGGAAATTGGTCAGCGACGAGACGTCGAGTACGGCGGGGTGATTGTGCGAGACCCTTCCGGCCAGTATTTCTCGACTCAGCCGGTGGCGGGCAAGGGAATGCAGTTCGATTTACGGGCTGTTTTGGCTATCGGCACCGATGGCCACTATCTTCAACCACCGGGGTATACCTGCGTCGCCTGCTACCATTCACATCCTGCGCAACATGAAATGATTCTCCAGAGAAACCCCAGCTTTGATGAACGCATGGCCAAGGCGTTTTTGGGGTTCATCTCCGGTACAGATTTTTACCAGGATGTGCATGATCGTGCTTTCTTCACGTCTTCCTATCTCTCTGGGCCGGACGGATCCCTCATCCGCCATACCCCTTCTGGATCCAGGGCGGAGTTCAGCTTCGCCCTTTGGGTACAGGCCGGAAAACCACCCGGCAATCCGGTGGGTGTGTACGGCGGCTTTGATGAGTTCATCAAAAAGGTCTCGACCTTCGGCTCGTTGAGCTTAATTGTGCCGACCGCACTGTGGGGTGGTTCTCGCGGCAAGGTGCCGCCCGATTGGGTCGTTTTCGAACCTTTTTCCTCGTCGGCGGTGACCGAGCAACCGCTGTTCACGGCGATCTTTCCTGAGGCATCGTTGGCGGTGACGGCAGCGTTTCCCCCGCAGCCAGAGACCGTTGAATCGCGCATCGGCGTGGTGCTCAAGCACGTCAGCCTGGATCGTTACGTCGCAACCTTGGCAACGCCCGGTCTCGAACCGTTATTTTCTCTCGATACGCTCTTCCCCAAGGGGCCGGATGGGGGCCTGCAATTACCCGCCGACTATCGCCTGGAAGCCCTCTATTTCAGTGAGGGGTCTGAAGTGAGTAGGGTTGCTGCTCGAGAAAACTGGCTGGTCAATGTGCTTTTTACACCGATGCAACTGGGGGCCGCCATCCGAGCGGGAAGCGGGACGTTGGCTCTTCAGGACCCGAAGCGTGGACTGTCCCTCTACATCAATACCCTGGATCAAGCGTTGCTCAAACTTAAAGTCCCTCTGGCGTATCTGGCGGCCGAGCTGTTTAAACGCAGCAGCGATGGGGGGATCAATGACAGCGGTGCCCAGGCCGAGATGGCCGCTGGCACCCTGACACCACGCGACTTTTTGCGCAGGGTGATCGATGTCACGGACCTGTGGGTGGTTCGAGCAGGCCAGGTCTGGCGTGAGGTCGGGCGGGTGAATAAGCAATCGACGGTATTGTCAACAGAGCACCCGGTGACCTTGAGTGGCTCGTTTCTGTCATCCCGGGACGCTGCGTCGTACGCCCATGAGCAGATTGGCAACTCCCGAGGTAGTTACTACGGCGGTTACGTGTTGATAGGGCCTGACGGTCGCTTCGTGATCACCCCGCCCAAGCAAAGCCTTGCCAACCCATTTGCGTTCATGCTGTTTTTCCCCGTAGACGAGCAAGGCGCACTGATTCCTCCCGAAGGCTATGAGCTGTATGCACGCTATGGTTCCCATCCGGCACTGTCCATGATCGATCCTGACTGGGTTAAGCAGCGGCGGTGGACGCGGCAGGAAGCGCTGATCAACCTACAGGTATTTTCCTGCGATGAGATGTACTCAATACTCCTATCCGGGCGGGTGGCTTACCTTTCCGGAGCGCAGGATTGTCTACTGGAATACGCCCCGAGCCATTCGTCCGAGGAGCAGTGGCTACTGGAAACTCTCAACCCGTCTGCCGGAGAGCTTGGCCTTGCACGCAAGATGGATCGCGGCGTGCTAAGACCTGCCGATTGGGTCACGAGGTTAGCCGCTGCGGGCGAATTCAAAATTGTTCAGGGCAATTCGTTGTGGGGCCCGCGCGGGGTTGTCTACAGCGATTGGACGCCTGACTTTGAATATGCACCCAGAATCGGCCCGCCCGACTACGTCACCTATGGTTCCTTGTTCACAACCCTCAATGACGCCGCCCGCGATCTGCATAAGCGAGTGCATGGTCGCAATCTTGCCGCGCAGGCCTGTTTCGCATTTATCCTCAAACGCAAAGGCCAGGAACAGTACATTGGCACTGAGGTAGAGGGCGCTCTCTCCGCCGGCGACTTGTTCGACCTCGACAAATTGTTTGCTCGAACGAGCCGTGACGAGTATGCGTTGCCCGAGGGGTTTGAGCTACATGCCTTGTTCAGGTCACAGCAATGGTCGCCGAAGTGGAACACTGCAGCGAATGCTTGGCTGACGTTGTATTTCGTCACGCCGAAAGTACTGTATTCCGCGCTCTATGAAGCCCAGCGTAATCAAACACGCAACCTGCCCATCTACTTTTCGACGCTGGACGGTGCACTGTTAAGTTTTCGCGCCTCGCCTATCGACGTGAAAGCCGGCGGCGAGGCGGACACCCTGTTAGCGCTGGCACAGACGCAGTTGGATTCTGGCATAAAGACCCATTTTGACTTTGTCAGACAGTGGGCAACCAAGGGCGAGCTACAAGTGGTGCGGACCAGTCAATGCTGGGATGAAGTTGGCATTGTGAATAAAGACTGGACCGGCTACAAAACCTTGACTTCACGCCGCTTGAGCCCGGCGTTTGCCTCGGCTGATGATGCGGCCCGTTATGCCCTGAGCTCCATTGGCAACCACTTTCGCCGCGCCTATGGCGGCGTCATCCTCAAGCTGGTCAACGGTCTATGCGTGGCCACTGAACCCTTGATACTGCCGCCGCGGGGGGTGTCGCTGAACTGGATCTACCCGGATGCCAGCGTTGCCTTGGGGCTTTATCCCGGGGGGAGCACGATCATCGCTCGCTACCGCTCCCTACCCATTCAAGAAGTCCCTCTATTGCTGTCGGCCCTACAAAAATCGGTCTACCAAAGCATGATTCCCAGTGCTGTGCTGGCAGAGCTGCTAGACAGAGAGGCGCATATCAAGCGCGACTACGTTTTCGGAGCGAACGGGGCGATTCTCAGCTACGACCTGTCAGACTCTGAAGAGGAAAAGCTGCTGAACCGTAAGTTGCTTGCTCTTAACCGCGTCAAAGGTGATTTGGCCGACAACGACTATGAGCAGCAACTTCGCACGGGAACGCTGTCACCGCAGGATTTCGTCAATGCAGTGGCCAAGGCTGGCCTCTTGCGGGTTGTTAAGGGAGACGCCCTGTGGGGGCATCCGAGGACACTCAAACCTGAGTTCGCGCTGAATCAATACATCCCAAACCCATTGGAGGTGCGCCAAGTCGCAGCGGACTCACCGTGCAGTCCGATATTCACCCGTGCCCTTGATGCCGTCCGACACGTCCAGCTGGCTTGGAAACCACAGGCTCAAGTGGCGTTTGGTTATGTGCTGAAGGCATTCGGACGGGACCTGTACATGGCAACGTTACCTCTTGTCAGAGCGCAATTTAGTGCATTGGCAGCCGTCTTTGCCGGCGGCCAATTACCCCAGGGTTACCTGATGCATGGCTTGTACTTGTGCGCATCGACTGAACCGATTGCCCCGGCGAAAGACGAAATGGCCCGGTCCTTCTTCTCGCCTGTCACGATTGCGAAAGCACTGGCTTACATGACCACCCCCCGTAATGGACTGACACTGCCGCTTTACCTGTTATGTGCCGACGGTGCGTTGCTGCGGTACAAGGTGCCTAAATCAGATGCTGTGACGCAGTGGCAGAATGACCAGTACCACATCGCCGAAGGCGTGAATAAGGGCTACTTGACAGTGCGGGACTACGTACGTGAGTTGGCGAGCATTGGAGAGTTGGACATCCGGGTCACCAGCCCGATCTGGGGCCGCAAAGAGCTGGTCGATGCCCTGTGGTCTCCCCATCGACTGCCGCACGATTTTGCTGACGACCCTTATTACCATTCATTCTGCGGTCCATGGTATTTCTATGCCGATGACGCCGCCCGTTACGCTCAGCGCACGCTTGCCCGCTTTGTTGATCGTTCGTATCTAGGGGCAGTCCTGGTGCCGCCGAGAGTTGGCGGGTTTGTCGCAATCGATCCCGTGGAGGATCGCCCCGGTTTTGGCGACAGTACGTTGGAAGGTTTGTTCTGGAAGGATCACGCCGGATTCGACGTGCCGACGACCAATGTGCTGCGCAACTACAAGATTGCAGCGGTGCATGTCTTTTATAAGACAATTCCTGGTACGCCCAGTAAGCTCCAAGTTGACATCAACCTGCTGGCTAATTTTGTCTCCGGTACTGACCTGGACAATTATCTTTCGGTCATACGCAGTAATTTACCTGACGCCAAGAGCATCTACCTGTCTTGCCGTCGGGGAGCGCTGCTCAAGTACGACCCTGCAATGACAGCAGAGGAAGCCAATCTGCTGCGCGCCTGGCCAGCGCTCACTCCCAGTGTGCTGGTGAGTCGGTTGCGGCGCATAGGCAAGCTGTCAGTGCTGGTCGCCGACAGCTTCTGGAACGCACTGGGGCCTTTGAATGAACAGTCGGATCTTATGAGGATCGGGGCAAATGAGCCCTGGTATGGCCGCAACAAGGATGAGCTTTGATGAGCATCCTCCACGCAACTGCCTGAAACGCCTCATTCTGATCAGCGCCGGCGCATCAACCCGATAAAAAACAGCCCGCCGATGGCTGCGGTGGCCACGCCGATGGGCAGGTCTTCCGGGGCGATCAAGGTGCGTGCGGCGACGTCGACCCACACCAGGAACAGGCTGCCGAGCAGGGCACACACCGGCAATAGGCGGCGATGCTCGGCACCGACAAGACGCCGGGCAATGTGCGGCACCATCAGCCCGACAAAGCCGATGGAGCCGCTGATGGACACCAGCACGCCGGTCATCAACGAGGCCACCAGGAACACCTTCAGCCGCACGTTGCGCGCATTCAGGCCCAGCGTCACGGCGGTCTGCTCACCGGCCATCAGCGCGTTCAAAGGCCTCGCCATGCCGAGCAGTACCAGCAGCCCCAGCAGCACCGTGGCCGTGGGGATCGCCAGCAACTCCCAGCGCGCCAGGCCCAGGCCGCCCAGCATCCAGAACATCACCGCCGACGCCGCGCGATGGTCGCCCATGAACAGCAGCAGGTTGGCCGCCGCCATCATCACGAACGACACTGCCACGCCACACAGCAGTAGGCGGTCGCTGTCCAGTCGTCCGTTGCGACTGGCCACCGCCAGCACCACCAGCATGCTCAGCAGCGCGCCGACAAAGGCGGCGATCGGCAGGGTCAGCAGCCCGACTATTTCGCCCACGTGCAGCACCACGATCACTGCGCCGAGGGTGGCGCCCGACGTGACGCCCAGCAGGTGCGGGTCGGCCAGCGGATTACGCGTCACTGCCTGCAACACCGCACCGATCAACGCCAAGCCGGCGCCCACCAACGCGCCGAGCAACAGGCGCGGCACACGGATCAGCCAGACGATATGCGCCTGCCCGGCCGGCCAGTTCACCTCGCCGATGCCAAAGGCCTTGTACACCACGATTCGCCACACCACGTCCACTGGCACCCGCGCCGGGCCGAAGCCCAGGGACGTCACGCAGGACACCAGCAACACCAGCGCAAGCGCGGCAAGCAACCAGGCGTAGCGACGGGTGATCATTCGCCGTGGAACCCCTTGGCCAGGGTTTCCACCGCCAGTACGTTATCGATGCCTGGCGTCGCCTGTACGTACGGGATCACGATAAAGCGCTGGTTCTTGATGGCGTCCACCGCTTGCAGCGCGGGGTTATTCATCAGGAACGCCTGCTTCTGCTCGGCGGTGATTTCGCTGTAGTCGACGATCACAATCACCTGCGGGTTGCGTTCCACCACGGTCTCCCAGTTGACCCGGGTCCAGCTGGCGTCGATGTCATCGAGGATATTGCGCCCACCGGCCGCCGTGATCAGTGCCTGGGGCATGCCAAGGCGCCCGGAGGTCATGGCGCGGTCTTCACCGCTGTCATAGAGGAACACCCGCGGTTTCTCGGCTGGCAGGTCCTTTTGCACCTCGGCGACCTGTGCCTGCATCTGCGTGATCAAGGCCGTGGCGCGGTCCTGCACGTCAAAGATTTTGCCCAGGTTGCGCAGGTCGTTATAGGTGTCGTCCAGGGTGGCGGCCGGGCGCTTCATCACGAAGGCACACGACTCGGTCAACTCATACACGTTGATGCCCAGGGGTTGTAGTGTGTGCGGGGTCAGGTCGCCGCCCACGCGCATGCCGTAATCCCAACCGGCGAAGAAGAAATCCACGTTGGCGTTGAGCAGGGTTTCCACCGACGGGTACTTGCTCGCCAGCTCCGGCAAACCCTCGAGCAGGTGTGCCATTTCCGGGGTCACCGACTTCCAGCCGGTGACGCCGCTGTAGCCGGCCATGTGCGACTTGAGGCCCAGGGCGAGTATCATCTGGGTCATGTTGATGTCGTGGCTGACCGCGTGTTTCGGGGCCTCCTGGAAGGTCACGTCGCGGTTGCAGCTCTTGACGGTGACCGGGTAATGGGTGGCTTCGGCAAGCGCCTCGGCGGCACTGAACAGCAAGGCAACGGCAAGCAGGGGGCGCAGGCTCATGGTTGGGTTATCCAGGTGATTCGGGGGTAGCCGGACAAGGGGTGAGTGTCGATCAGCGCTTCGACGCCAAACACGTCGCGCAGCAAAGCGGCCGTGAGTACTTGATGCGGCGTGCCGCTGGCGACGATGCGCCCGTGGTTGATCACGTACAGGCGGTCACAGAATGCGGCCGCCAGGTTGAGGTCGTGGATGCTCGCCAGGGTGCCGATGTTCAGACGCTTGACCAGCCGCAGCAACTCCAACTGATAGCGTGGGTCGAGGTGGTTGGTGGGCTCGTCGAGGATCAGCAGTTGCGGCTGCTGGGCCAGGGCGCGGGCGAGGATCACACGCTGTTTTTCACCGCCCGACAGGGTGGCGAACCCATGGTCTTCGAACCCCTGCATGCCCACCGACACCAGCGCTTGCTGGATCAATTGCCGGTCCTGCAGTGTGTCGCCATCAAACAAACCCTTGTGCGGTGTGCGGCCCATGGCGACCACTTCATCCACCCGCAGGCCGAAGGCATCGGGAAACTCCTGCAGCACCACGGCAACCCTTTGCGCGCACCATTTCGCGCTTTGTTTCCACACATTCTGGTGTTCGAGCAGCACGTCGCCCTGCGCCGGTTTGCTGAACCGGTAGGCGCAGCGCAACAGGCTGGTCTTACCGCTGCCATTGGGCCCGATCAGCCCGACGAACTCCCCGGCACCGACCTGCAGGCTGGCGTCACGCAGTTGGAACTGGTGATGGCAGTGCTCATGCCCCGAAGGGGTCCAGGCCAGGTCGGTGAGGGTGAGTGAGCTCATCAGAAGGTGTAGTCCGCCGTGACGAAGAAGGCGCGCGGTTTACCCAGTATCCACTGCTGGCCGTCGTTGTACTGGCTGACGGCATAGGTGCGGTCGAACAGGTTGTTCAACTGTAGGCCCAGGGTGGTGTTGCGCATGGCTTTCCACGACACGGTGGCATCGACAACGGTGTAGCTCGGCAGCTCGTTCTGGTTGGCCATGTCGGCATACCGTGCGTCGACGTAACGCACGCCGGCACCGGCGCGAATGTCGTCGGTCACGGCCTTGCTCAGCCACAGGTTGGCCGTGCGGCGCGGTACGTCCACCGGGCGGTTGCCGTCGCGGGACACTTGCACGCCGCCAAGGTCCTGCGTGAAGTCGTCGTACTGCGCGTGGACGATGGCCGCGTTGGCCTGCAATTGCCAGGCGTGTGGCAGTTGCAGGTCGAGGCTGGCTTCCAGGCCGCGTGACGATTGTTGGCCGACTTGCTGCTTGAGGTCCGGGTCGCCCGGTACGTCGGTGAGCAGTTTTTTCTTGACGATGTGATACGCCGCCAGCGTCCATTCACCACGCTGGTCCCAGAAGGCCTGCTTGATGCCGATCTCGGTTTGCCTGGCGGTCGACAGGTCAAACTGTTGCTGGCTCGGGCTCAGGGAAATCAGGCCGCCGACGCCGTCAGTGCTGGTCGCGTACTGGCCGTACACCGAGGTGTCCGGCGTGATCGCATAGACCAGGCCGGCCTTCCAGTTATTACCGGTGAGGGTCTTGTCGGACTGGCTGCCGGTGCGCAGGTCATCGCGGTCGACGTGGGCGTAGTCGCGGCGGATGCCGGTGATCAACGACAGTCGGTCGGTGAGTTGCAGGCGGTTTTCCGCGAAGCCAGCAACGGTTTTGGTGGTGGTGGAGAACAGCGGGCTGAATGCACTCTGGCTATCGAATGCGGCGGGCGCCGGGTGATTGATATCGATCGGTTGCCCATCCGGCAGCACATCCTCGAACGGCGAGTTGCTGGCCAGGCGGAAGCGAATGCGGTTGTACTCCACGCCGGTTACGGTCTGGCTGTCGAGGCCGAACAGGGTGTGCTTGAAGGTGAAGGTCTGGCGGTCGCCCACCTGTTCCTGGTTGTGCTTGATGCCGAAGTTGCCGCTGCGGGTGAGTTGCCCGTTGGTGAAGTTATAGTTCTCGGCGTTCTGCCAGCGCCGCTGGTTTTTCAGGTAGAACAACTCGTTGGTGGCACTGACGCTGTCGTTGATCTGCCACTCGCTGGTCAGGCGCGTCCACTGGTCGTTGTAGTGCTGGATGTCGTCACTGACGTTGTAGTTTTTGTCGCGCAGGCCTTTGTGCAACTGGCCGTTGATCAACGGGGTGCCGAAGTAATTTTGCGGGCGCTGGTCGCCATAGTCGCTGGCCAGGGTGAAGCTCAGGTTGTCTGCCGCCTGCCAGCGCAGGGCGCCGCTGACAAAGTCGCTGCTGGAGTCGCCATGGTCGATGAAACCATTGCTGCGCAGGCGATTGAGGTTCAGGCGATAGCTCAGGGTGTCGGTCAGCGAGCCACCGCTGTCCAGGGCTTCTTGCTGGCGGTCATGGGAGCCGTAGCCCAGGCGGATGTGGTTTTCGATCTCGCCTTCAAACGGCTTTTTCGGCACGGTATTGACCACCGCGCCAGTAGCCCCTTCGCCGTACAGCACCGAGGCCGGGCCGCGCAGCACGTCGACGCGTTCCACCGACCAAGTGTCCACCGGGAACGTCGATGTCCCCATGCCCATGTACATGCGGTTGCCGTCGTACAACTGCATCACCGAGCCCTGCCCGGTAAATCCACGGGCCGACAACGACGTACCACCGTCACCCGGCGAACCGGTACGGCTGATGCCGGTGGCGCGGGAAATCGCGTCCTGCACACTCACGTCGCCGCGTGCACGGATCTGCACGCCGGTCTGGCTCTCGATACTGCCGGGGGTTTGCAAGGCCGTGAGGTTCAGGCGCGAGCCGGCGGTGGTCGGAGTCTTGAGGTCGACGCGTTCGTCGTCCACGGCGGGTGCCGTGACGGGGCTGGCGGGCAGAGTCAGGGCCTGGGCGCTGTGATGCAGGGCGAGCAGGCACAGGCCGGACGCGAGGTACTTGTTCATCGGACGGAAAATCGCTTCTTCGAGGCAGCGCTCGCCGCTGGGCGCGGCGAGCTGAGGTATGCAGTAAGTGTTATAAGTTAACACTTCCTGCGTCGTGGGCGAAAGCCCGCGTAAGACTACATAACGCCTCTATGTAGGGCATCTCGCCGACTTCATGTCGAACCTGAGGCAGATTCACGTTGCGCAAACAGCCGCGACACTACCAAGCGATCCAGCGCCCACACTACGATCAACGACGCGCCAACCAGTGGGAAAATGATCGCCAGGCCCAGCATGATCACCATCGCGGTCTTCCACTTGGGCAGGTCGTGGCGTATCGGCGGAACACCCAAGCCACCTGCTGGCCGCCGCTTCCACCAGATCACCAGGCCACTCACGGCACTGAGCAGAATCATCAGGCAGATCAGCAGCACGACCAGTTGATTGACCCAGCCGAACATCTTGCCTTCGTGCAGCATCACGCCGGTTTCGGTGGCCCGTGCCACGAGGTTGTAGTGCTCCCAGCGCACATCGGCCAGCACCTTGCCGGTGTACTGGTCTACGTGCAGGGTGGCGTCATTGCGCGGGTCGTTGGCGAACACCGCGATGGTGAACACACCTTCTGCGGTGGTGGGAAAGGTGATGCTGTAGCCAGGCTCGACCTTGCGCGCGTTGGCCAGGTCGACCACCTGTTGCAGGCGCAAGGTCGGCGCGGCTGGCGCTGAATGCATCGCGCCGTGATTCATGTGCTCGGCATGGTCGCCAGACATCGGCATTGGCGTGTTTTCCATGGCCCAGGGCACCGTCTGCTGGGCAGCGGTGTTGAGCACACGCGCCTGCTGGTCCGACTGTGGCACCTGGTTCCACATCGCCGCCGGGAATGTGTTCCACAAGTCGGCGTACTGCTTGCCCCAAAAGCCGGTCCAGGTCATGCCACTGAGCAGCATCACCAGCAGCAGCGACGCGCCCCAGAAGCCAGTGACCGCGTGCATGTCACGCCAGAACACCCGGCCGCGGCTGTTGACTCTTGGCCACAGCACGCCCGCCGAGGATTTGCCGCGCGGCCACCACAGGTAGAGGCCCGACACCACCAGCATCACGCCCCAACCGGCGGCGAGTTCCACCAGCCGATCGCCGACGGTGCCAATCATCAATTCCCCGTGCAGCGCACGGGCGATGGCTTGCAGGTTGTATTTGGCGTCCTGTTCGCCGAGTACCGTGCCGCGGTAGGGGTCGACGAACACCGTCACTTCGCGCCCGTCGTTGTGCATCACAAACTGCGCACTGCTGGTGGCGTCGGCCGGCGGCAAGTACTTGCTGATGGCGGCCTTGGGGTAGGCCGCCTGGGCGCGTTGCAATTGCTCGTCGGCGCTCAGGGCGTGCTCGGCGGTCTGGACCTTGAGCAGGTCGCTGTACATCAGCGGGTCGAGCTGGGGTTTGAACAGGTAGATGATGCCGGTCAGGGCCAGCAGCACCATGAAAGGGGCGACGAAGAGCCCGGCGTAGAAGTGCCAGCGCCAGGCCAGGTTGTAGAAAGATATTTTTTGAGTGCTCATCAGGTGCTCCGCAAGGCTTGTTATTTATCCGGTCATGACCTGTAGGAACCGGCTTGCCGGCGGGGGCGATCTAATCGACGCCATCGCCGGCAGCCGGCTCCTACAGGGGGGCGTCAGAAGCTCATGTCGACTTTGGTCCAAAGGGTCCGGCCTGGCTCCTTGATGGCCTGCGGGTCACTGGCCGGGTAACCGAACCCGGCGTTGCCGGCCAGGTTCAGGTGCTCGGCGTAGGCTTTGCCGAACAGGTTGTCGACACCGGTGCTGACCTTGAAGTGTTTGTTGATGCGGTACGCCGCGTTCAGCGAGAACACGCCAAAACCGCCGCTCTTGTCGAAGTCCTTGCCGACCACGTTGCCTTTGTTCTGATCGATGCGGTGTTGCGCCGCGACCACACGCCACAACGCGCCGGCGCTCCAGTCGTCTTCGCTGTAGGTGAGGCCGAAACGTGCATCCAGTGGCGGCATTTGCGGCAGGGCCTTGCCGTCGCTGCTGTTCTTGCCCCAGGCGTAGGCGAGGGTGGCGTCGGCTTTCCAGTTGCGCGTCAGTTTGTACGCTGCGCCCAATTCACCGCCCATGATGCGCGCATCCACGTTACGCGCTTGGGAAGTGGTGCCCATCATGCCGGGCTTGTAGTCGAACAGGATGAAATCCTGCACTCGGCCGATGTAGCCCGAGGCCCAGGCTTCAAGGTCCTCGGCCTTGTACTGCGCGCCGAAGTCGAGTTGGGTGGTTTTCTCCGGCTTCACGCCGTCAAAGGCATTCACCGAACCGACCGCGCCGGTATTGGGCGAAAACAGCTCCCAGTAATCCGGGAAGCGCTCCGAGTGGCCCAGGCCTGCGTAGAGGGTGGTGGGGCTGTCGGCCAGGTCGTGTTCATAACGCACGAAGCCCGATGGCAAGGTATCGGCGCGGGTGTCGTCAGCAGTCGGGTTGGCGCGGCTGCTCATGCCCGAGCCGGTGGTTTGCCGGAAGTCCTTGGCCGAAGCGCGGTCCAGGCGTGCGCCGGTGATCAGGCGGTCGCGGTCGGCGGCGTACCAGGTGAGTTCGCCGAACACGCCGTAGTTGTGAAAGTTGGCGTCCTTGACCCGTGGCAGATCCTTGTAGGTGTCGATGCCCATGCTGCTGCGTTGGCGATGTTCGTTGGTCTGCGCGTCCAGGCCGCTGATCAACTGCACATCGGCCCAGCGCCAGGTGGCCTTGATGCGCGCGCCAAGGGTGCGGCGGTCGACGTTGGAGGCCATCGGCCCGGCCATCATCCCGGTGCCCGACGGCGTGCGCAGGCTGTAGTTGTCCATCACATGGTCGGCGTAGTTGTAGTAGACCTGGGCCTCGACCTTGTCCAATACCTCGCCGATGTTGGATTTTTCAAAGCGCAGCCCCAGGCTCTCACGCAGGAACTGCGAGCCGTCCATGCCGCGCCCGGCGTAGCGGGCTTCGCCATCGCCACGGCCAGCGGTGAGTTCCAGCAAGGTGTCGGCGTCGGGGGTGAAACCGACCGCCACATCGCCATTCCACTTGTCGTAGCGCGAGGCAACCGTGTCGTTGTTGCCGTCCTTGTAGTCATCGGCATGGGCCTGGTTGCCGATCACCCGTACGTATCCCAGCGGGCCGCCGGCGGCGGCATCGATGACTTTGTCGAAGCGCCCGTTGGAGCCGGCCAGCACACTGGCGTTGAGCCGCGTGCCCAGCTCGCCGAACTGCTCCGGCTCGCGCTCGAACAGGACGGTGCCAGCCGACGCGCCGGGGCCCCACAGCACGGTTTGCGGGCCTTTGATCACGGTGAGCTTGTCGTAGGTTTCCGGCGAAATGTAGGAGGTGGGGGCGTCCATGCGGCCAGGGCAGGCACCGAGCATCATGCTGCCGTTGGTGAGGATATTCAGGCGTGAGCCAAACATGCCGCGCAGCACCGGGTCGCCATTGGTGCCGCCGTTACGCACCAGGGCAAAGCCGGGGATGGTCTTGAGGTAGTCGCCGCCATCGCTGGCGGGCACCGGTTGGCGCGGGTCCTTGGGGTGGGTGATCACCGTCAGTGGTGAGCTGGGGGCAATCGCGGTGATCACGGTCGGGCTCAGTTCATGCTCGTCGGCGTGAACGTGGGGCGCCAGTAATGCGCCGCATAAGGCAGCGAGCACGGGGGTACATCCCAAACGGGTGTCAGCAGAAAACCTGGACATGACAAATTCCATCAATCATTCGTAAACAACACGGCCAGCAGCCTGCGGCTGTCTGTCTAAAGTCGGCCGGGGTGAAGTAACGGTGTGAAGTGCTTACGAGGCGATGGGCGGGGCGCGACTGCGGGCGCCCGGGAAGATACTCTGCCGGGCATGGCCCAGGCGTGTGGCGGGGGTGAGGGCGTTGGCGGGCGGCGGGCTGCTCAGGGTAAAGGTTGAAATGCCGCCGGGCAGGGCTGGGCAGCTATAGAGCAGGTCACAATAGCCGCACTTGGACCAGAGGGCGTGGTGTTCGTCAGGGGCTTGCTTGTGATGGGTTTCGCCGTGCTCCATCGGCATGTCCATGGACATGGACATACCGGCGTGATGATCCATCGGCATCGCTTGGGAAATCAGCGGACCGATAAAGATCAT
Organism: Pseudomonas pergaminensis; assembly: GCF_024112395.2. NCBI lineage: Bacteria > Pseudomonadati > Pseudomonadota > Gammaproteobacteria > Pseudomonadales > Pseudomonadaceae > Pseudomonas > Pseudomonas pergaminensis. Next base: position 714,614 of record NZ_CP078013.2, read on the forward strand.
CAGCATGGCGAACAGGCTGATCCAACTGCCGCTTCTCAGGCGGGAGTGTGGAGATAACCTGGCGCGAGGGGCGCCCATCGGGAGTCTACCTACTGGGCGTGCTTATGCTCGTGGGTGGCCATTGGCGGCGTTTTTTGCACGCTGACTTCCACCTCGACCTTGCCGGCTTTCTCGAAGGTCAGGGTCAGCGGGAATTGCTTGCCGTCGGCCAACAGGCTGCGGTCCTTGAGGCCCAGCAGCATCACGTGATACGCCATGGGCGCGAAGGTCAGATCGCCTTTGGCCGGTACGGCCACGCTGGGCACTTGTTGCATCTTCATCAAGTCGCCTTGCATCACATGCTCGTGCAACTCGGCCTTGTCCGCCACGGGCGTCTCGACACCGAGCAAACGGTCCGCCGTTTCGCCGGTGTTATGAATCACGAAATACGCCGCGACAGTCGGCGCATTGGGCGGCAATTCCTGGGACCAGGGTTCACGGATCTCCAGTTCGCCGACCTTGTAGTCATCGGCATTGGCAGCACTGAACACCGGCAACAACAACGCAGCCAGAAGCAGGGAAGATTTGAGCATGGCAGTTCTCCAGAACGGTTCTAAACGCAGTTCACTTGCGAAGAAATCAGACCGTCGGGGAGGCGCGGGGGTTAAGACTCGGCCATTGCTGGCGCGGGGTAGGTTGCTGGAGCGCAGACGGCGTCAGGTGCTGGAACGCGTCGAACCGCGTCACATACAACTGCGGCACATGCCCCGGCAACGCCACCACCGGCGTCGAGCCCGAGCAGCACCAGCAATGCTGCATGGTGGAGTGATCGTCCTGCTGCGGCGCCGGAATCTCCAGTTGGCCCAGGGCAATAGTCTTCAGACTGGCACCATTGGAGGAGCAGAAGCTGCCCCACAGCAATTGCTGCACCGGGTCCTGGGATTGCTGCATCGCACTGGCCATCGGCATGGCAAAGGCGTTGAACAGCACTGCAAGGCAGGCGATCCAGGCGATTGCAAAGCGTTGACGGGCCATGGCGGACAATCCGTAGGGTTAAACGATCAGGCGGGTATTTAGCCTGATCGTAGGGGAGAAGTAAAAACAGGGCATGTGGTTTGGTGTCGCAGTGCCAGTGGTTGAGGATAGACGGGAACTGAGAGGTTGCCGATATCAAGGACAACGCGGTGCTAAATGTGGGAGCGGGCTTGCTCGCGAAAGCGGAGTGTCAGCCAATACATCAGGTGACTGATACACCGCATTCGCGAGCAAGCCCGCTCCCACAGGGGATAGTCGTCGTTCAGAAAACGGTGATTGTCTGCAGCACCGCGGCCACGCTGGTGAATTCTTGATCTACGGCTGCCAACACCGGCCGCTTCAACACCAACACCGGCACCCCAAGCTCCCTTGCCACTTCCAGCTTCGGCTCCGTCGCGGTGCTGCCGCTGTTCTTGCTGATCAACACATCAATGCCACGCCGTGCGAACAACGCACGCTCATCTTCGATCAAGAACGGCCCACGCGCGCCGATCACTTCACAGCGCTCGCTCCCCGGATACACATCCAACGCGCGCAGTGTCCAGAACTGCTCCGGCGGGATTTCATCAATGTGCTGCAACGGCTCGCGGCCAAGCGTGAACAGCGGACGCTTGAAGGGTTTAAGCGCTTCAATCAACGAGGCCCAATCACTGACCTCGCGCCAATCATCTCCCGTCTGCGGCTGCCACGCCGGTCGGCGCAAAGCCCAGCAAGGCACGCCGCTCAACTGCGCAGCCTCGGCCGCATTTCGGCTGATCTGCGCCGCGTACGGATGGGTCGCGTCGAGAATCAGGCCAACCCCCTCATCCCGAACAAACTGCGCCAAGCCCTCGGCCCCGCCGTAGCCGCCCACTCGCACCTGGCATGTGAGATCGGTAGGCACACGGCCGACCCCGGCCAAACTGTAGATATGCTCTGGCCCCAAGGTCCGCGCGATAGCCAGCGCTTCAGTCACGCCACCCAACAGCAAGATGCGTTTCATAGCGGCTTGACCACTTCCAGCAAGGTAATCGGCAACGCCTGGCGCCAGGTATCGAATTCCCCCAGCGGCTGGGCCTGCGCCACATGGACGCGGGTCAACTCGCCGCCATGTTGCGCGCGCCAGTTCATCAAGGTCATTTCACTTTGCAGGGTCACAGCATTGGCGACCAGGCGGCCACCGGGGCGTAGATGTTGCCAGCAGGTGTCGAGCACGCCTTCGCGGGTGACGCCGCCGCCGATGAAGATCGCGTCCGGTGCTTCCAGGCCCAGCAACGCCTCGGGCGCCCTGCCGCGAACCAACTGCAGGCCAGGCACGCCAAGCGCATCGCGGTTGTGTTCGATCAGGCCTTGCCGACCTTCATCCGCTTCAATCGCCAACGCTCGGCAACTCGTGTGCGCACGCATCCATTCGATACCAATGGAGCCGCTGCCCGCGCCCACGTCCCACAGCAGTTCACCGGGCATCGGGGCGAGGCGGGCGAGGGTCATGGCGCGCACGTCGCGCTTGGTCAATTGACCGTCGTGCTTGAAGGCTGAGTCGGGCAGGCCCGCCAGGCGTGAAAGGCGTGGTGTATCGCTGGAGGCCACGCACTCGATGGCGACCAGATTCAAATCGGCGACTGAGGTGTGTTGCCAATCAGCAGCCAAACCGTCGATGCGCCGCTCATCCGCACCGCCCAGGTGTTCAAACACGCTCAACCGGCTGGGCCCGAACCCTGACTTAGCCAACAATGAGGCAATCAACGCCGGACTGCGCCCGTCATTGCTCAATACCAGCAATCGCACGCCACTGGCCATGTGCGCATTCAGCACCGCCAATGGCCGGGCGACCACGGATAACGTCACCACCTCCTGCAACGGCCAGCCCAGCCGCGCCGCCGCCAGGGACACCGATGAGGGCGCCGGTAAAATCAGCAACTCCTGCGCTGCCACCTGCCGCACCAGACTGGCCCCCACGCCATAAAACATCGGGTCGCCGCTGGCCAGCACACACACCGGCTCGCCACGCCGCGCCAGCACGGGTTCCAGGGAAAACGGGCTCGGCCACAACTGACGCTCGCCCCGAATACACACCGGCAACAGGTCCAACTGGCGCTGACCTCCTATAATCCGAGTGGCGCGCAACAGGGCATGCCGGGCATTTCTGCCCAGCCCCTTGAAGCCGTCTTCACCGATGCCTACAACCGTCAGCCAGGGCGACATATGGATTCCTTGAACGACATCCGACGGGCAGGCTTTTCATGCCGGCGGACAAAGCAGGCATAATACCGCGCCTTTACCTGTGAACCGGTAGCCCCGTGAACCCAACACACACTGCGAATACCTTGCGCCCCTCGGCTTGTCCGGGGTTGCTGCGTATCGTCCAGGCGTTGGATGGCGGGATTTGCCGGATCAAACTGGCCGGTGGTTCCATCACCAGCGAGCAAGCCCATGCGGTGGCGGATGCGGCCCAGGCTTACGCGGGCGGGGTGATCGAGGCGACCAACCGCGCCAACCTGCAGATTCGCGGGATCGGCGCCGAAGAGGACGCCTTGATCGCCAAGCTGCTGGCCGCAGGCCTGGGCCCCAGCAACGCGGCCGGTGACGATGTACGCAACTTGATGCTCAGCCCCAGCGCCGGCATCGACCCGCAGATGCTGTTCGACACCCGCCTGCTGGCCGATGAAATCCTCGCCACCCTGCAAACCCATCCGCGTTTCCATGAGCTGTCGGCCAAGTTCGCCGTGCAACTGGATGGCGGTGAAGCCCTGGCGATGCTCGAACATCATCATGACGTGTGGCTGTCGGCCTTCGTACGCGATGGTGAGACGCTCCTGGCGTTTGGCCTGGCCGGTTGCCCAGGGTTGGATGCACCGTTGGCGGCCGTGCCGTTGGCGCAGGGCCATGCGCTGGTGGTGGCGGTGCTGGAGGCGTTTCTTGATCTCGCCACCCCGGAGCAAACCCGCATGCGTCATCTGCCTGTGGATAACTTGCTGAGCCATCTGCACCTGAATCTGCTGCCGGTTGACGGCTTCAAACGCCCGCCCAGCGGCGCTTTACTGCACCTTGGGACGTATCCACAGTCGCAACAGAATCAGTTTTACGTTGCTGCGATCGCACCCTTGGGTCGCCTGGACGCGACGATGCTCAGGGGTGTCGCGCAACTCGCCAGCGAGTACGGCGACAGCACGTTGCGCTTCACCCCTTGGCAGGGCGTGCTGCTGCCCAACGTCGAAAAGCCTCACGCCGTGACCGAGCGCCTGGCGCAACTGGGCTTTCTCGTCTCGGTCGACCAACCGCTGGCGCGCATGACTGCCTGCACCGGCTCCAGCGGCTGCGGCAAAGGCCTGGCCGACACCAAGGCGGACGCCCAGCAACTGGCCGCGCTCGACCCAGGCGTTGATGTGCACGTGTCCGGCTGCCCACGTTCCTGCGCCGCTGCGCACGTTGCGCCGGTGACCCTGTTGGCAGTGAGCCCCGGCCACTACGACCTCTATTTCCGCGATGCAGCCCACCCAGGTTTTGGCCGGCTGCACGCGCGCACCCTTTCCATTGAAGCGACGGGCGCCTTGCTGCGCGCTCGCCCACGGAGCAACACCGATGATTGATTACATCCGCGACGGTCAGGAGATCTACCGCAACTCCTTCGCCATTATTCGCGCGGAAGCCAAGTTGGACCGCATCCCGGCCGACCTGGAAAAACTCGCGGTGCGCGTGATTCATGCCTGCGGCATGGTCGAGGCCATCGACGGCCTGCAGTTCTCCGAAGGTGCGGGCAAGGCCGGGCGCGATGCGCTGGCCGCCGGTGCGCCGATTCTGTGCGATGCGCGGATGGTCTCCGAAGGCGTGACCCGCGCGCGGCTGCCAGCCAACAACGAAGTGATCTGCACCTTGCGCGACGACAGCGTGCCGCAATTGGCACGGGAGTTGGGCAACACCCGCTCCGCTGCGGCGCTGGAGCTGTGGCGTCCGCACCTCGAAGGCAGCGTGGTAGTGATCGGCAACGCGCCGACCGCCTTGTTCTACCTGCTGGAAATGCTCGACGCCGGCGCACCGAAACCGGCGTTGATCCTCGGCTTCCCGGTGGGTTTCGTTGGCGCCGCCGAGTCCAAGGCGATGCTGGCCGCCGACAGCCGTGGCGTGCCGTTCGTGATCATGCAGGGCCGCCTGGGTGGCAGTGCCATGGCCGCCGCCGCAGTGAATGCCCTGGCCACGGAGGTCGAATAATGCAGGCACGCGGACGTTTGATCGGCCTGGGCGTGGGGCCGGGTGACCCCGAATTGATTACCCTCAAGGCCCTGCGCCTGCTGCGCGAATCGCCGGTGGTGGCGTACTTCGTGGCCAAGGGCAAAAAGGGCAACGCCTTCGGCATCATCGAAGACCACCTGGTGCCGCAACAGACCCTGATGCCGCTGGTGTACCCGGTGACCACCGAGGTATTGCCGGCACCGATGTCCTACGAGCAAGTGATCAGCGATTTCTACGACGCCGCCAGTGTTGACGTCGCCGCGCACCTGGATGCCGGCCGTGATGTGGCGGTGATCTGCGAAGGCGACCCGTTTTTCTACGGTTCCTACATGTACCTGCACGACCGTCTCGCCGAGCGCTACGACGCCCAGGTCATCCCAGGCGTGTGTTCGATGCTCGGCGGCGCCTCGGTGCTCGGCGCGCCGCTGGTGTATCGCAACCAGAGCCTGTCGGTGCTCTCGGGCGTGCTGCCGCATGAGGACTTGAAGCGCCGCCTGGCGGACGCCGACGCAGCGGTGATCATGAAGCTGGGCCGCAACTTCCCCAAGGTGCGCCAGGTGCTGGAAGAGCTCGGCCTGGCCGAGCGTGCGTTGTATGTGGAGCGCGCGACCATGGCCAACCAGAAAATCGTACCGCTCGATGAGGTGGAGCCGATGTCTTCGCCGTACTTCTCGCTGATCATCGTGCCCGGTGAACGGTGGCAAGGTTGATCAGCCCGGCGATTGTCATCCTCGGCCAGGGTAGCCTGGCCACTGCGCGCAAGATCCAGCAGGTGTACCCCGGTGCGCTGATTCATGGCCTGGCCGGGCGCGTCGACGGTGCAGACCAGGCTTACAGCGAGTTCGGCGCAACCCTGCGCCAGCTCTATCAACAGGGCACGCCGCTGATCGTGCTGTGCGCCGCCGGCATCGTGATCCGCACCCTGGCGCCGCTGTTGCTGGAAAAAGGCGAAGAGCCCGCCGTGCTGGCGGTGGCCGAAGACGGCAGCGCGGTGGTGCCGTTGCTGGGTGGCCTGGGTGGCGTGAACGTCATGGCGCGGGAGATTGCCGCTGCGTTGGACGTGGCTGCTGCGATTACCACCAGTGGCGAGCTGCGTTTCGGCACCTGCCTGCTCAACCCGCCCAAGGGCTATGAGTTGGCCGATCTGGAACTGGGCAAGCGCTTCGTCTCGGACCTGCTGGCCGGCGAAAGTGTGCGCATCGAAGGCGCGGCGCCATGGCTGGACCAGGCCAACCTGCCCCAGGATCAACAGGCACGCCTGGCGATTCACGTGGGCAGTGCCGAGCGCACACCCGCCGCCAATGAATTGCTGATCTACCCGAAGAACGTCAGCGTGACCTGCCAGCCCGGTGCGCAGCTGGCAGTGCGCGTTCGCACGGCATTGCATGAGGCCGGCATCGCCGTGCAATCCCTGGCGTGCCTGCTGGCCAGTGATACGCAGATGGCCGAAGCGTCGCTGCATGAGGCGGCGTTGGAGCTGGGCGTACCGTTGCGGTTCGTCAGCGCCAGCCAAGAGGCCGATATTGTGATCGATGTCGCTGAGCAGCCGTTGGACCTGTCGCAAGTCGGACGTCTGCGTGGCCGCCTCGCCGTGATCGGCCTGGGTCCTGGTGCGGCCGAGTTGATGGTGCCTGCGGTGAAGGCTGAACTGGCACGTTGCACCGACGTGCTCGGCTACGAAACCTACGTGCGCATGGCCGGGCCGTTCCGCGATGATCAGGTGCAGCATTGCACCGATAACCGCGAAGAAATGCAGCGCGCGCGCCATGCCTTCGAGCTGGCGGCCCAAGGTCGCTCGGTGGTGGTGGTGTCGTCCGGCGACCCTGGCGTATTCGCCATGGCCGCTGCGGTGATCGAGGCCTTGCACGAGTCCAATGACCCGGCGTGGCATCAGGTCGACCTGCAGATCCTGCCCGGTGTCTCGGCCTCACTGGCCACAGCTGCCCAGGCGGGCGCGCCGTTGGGCCATGACTTTTGCGTGATGTCGCTGTCGGACAACCTCAAGCCCTGGTCGATTATCGAAAAGCGCCTGGACCTCGCGTCCCAGGCCGACCTGGCCCTGGCGTTCTACAACCCGATCTCGCGTTCGCGGCCATGGCAACTGGGGCGCGCCCTGGAAATCGTCGCGCTGCATCGCACGCCGCAAACACCGGTTGTGCTGGGTCGCGATATTGGGCGCCCGGGGCAGACCTTGCGTGTGACCACGCTTGGGCAACTGACGCCGGAGCAGGTGGACATGCGCACCATGGTGCTGATCGGCTCCTCCACCACCTGCACCTTCCCCCGTGCCGGTGGCGGTGAGTGGGTGTACACGCCGCGCTGGTACGGCGAGAAACCCGCCTCCTGAAAACGACCGGTTGGCTGCCTGAAAGCGCTGAATGACCCAGGGAATTTCCTGATGTTGTTCGGCGCTTTTTCTTTTTATTGCGACGAACTCCGGAAGCTCGCCAGGCACCCTGCATGATTGCTGGGCGCCAGGGTTTGACGCGTGGCGCCAAGGGATTTTTATCGTCTGGAAAACCCGTCGGGCACTGGACTAGGGTGGGGTTAAGCCTCGAGTTGGGGTGCTTGTGGAGAATCAAAATGGAGCGACATCACAGACGGATCAACAGCACAAAAAGGCGCAAGTTGATTGCCGCCTACAAACTGCCGGGAGCGCCTGGCGCGCAGAAGACTGTACCGCTGGACACCGAAGACGACTTCAACGCAGCGGTGGTCAACAACAGCGTGATTTCCTTTGCCGAAGGCCTGTCCGGCCTGAACCGCGAATACATCCGTAAAAGCTATCTGCTTGCCAGCAGCTATGTCAGCGATGTGTTGAACGTGCACCGGGGTACCGAAGATTGGTACGACGAGCTCATCAAGGTGATGGTCAGCCTGGGGTGGTTGCCGGTACGCAGCAGCTTCGAGCGGGTGTCACGCTCGGGCAAGGGCCTGACCGTGCAATTGGCTGCGCTTAATCTCATCGCCAGCGTGCTGGCGTCGACGTCGTTGACCGCGCCACTGCTGACCCTGCTGCCAAAGCTGGCGGCCGATGCGTTGGAGGCATTGAAGCAGACGCCGGCGTCTTTCGAGTTGTTCAAACGCAACAGCGCCGTGCACCAGGGCGGTGATTTCGGCCTGGCCTCCTGTGCTGAAACAGACGGGGAGCTGATGATGGTGCTGGTGACCTACAGCACCCATGGCGTGAGCAAACAGGTGGGGTTGCCCTTCCTGGAGTGGGACAGTTCTTCGTTCGAGGCCTTCAGCGGGCAGACGTGTCTGGTGCTGAATACCTCGGTGGTCAACGAAAAGACCCTGCAACTGATGCGCGAGAGTGCGGGGGACAAGGTCCAGCTGGCGATCGCCAAGTACCGGATTTAGGGCACCAGATAGCCGCGTACGCCGGTAAAGATGATTTGCGCGGCCAGGGCGCACACGAACAGCCCCATCAAACGGCTGACAATCTGCAAGCCCTGGTCGCCGAGGATGCGTTCGATACGGTTGGACAGGTACAGCACCACGCCCACTGTAAGGCTGGCCAGGGCAATGCTGAGGATGGCAGTGATCTTGTCGTCCCAGTGTGGCTGGCTCACGCCCATCACCAACAGTGCGCCGATGGTGCCGGGGCCGACGGTAAGGGGAATGGTCAGCGGCACGATGGTCACGTCTTGCTGCACGTTGTCGGTCTGCACCGCCGACTTGCCCTGGGCCATGCCCAAGGCGGAGATGAACAGCACACTGCCGGCGCCGATGCGGAAGGCGTCGACGGTGATGCCGAACACACTGAAAATCACCCGGCCGAACAGGTAGAGCAACACGCTTGAAACCAGGGTCGCCAGCGCCACCTTCCACGCCAGCCGCCGCCGCTCTTTGCTGGAGTAGCCACGGGTGAGGCTGATAAAGCAGGACAGCACGAAGAACGGGCTGTAGAGCACCAGCATTTTCAGGTAGACGCTGAATAACACGTGGAGCATGTGAGTGGCTCGCGATGGGAGAAGTGTGTCGAGTCTATCAGGCGCCAGAGATCAAATGTGGGAGGGGGCTTGCTGTGGTGAGCGGGCTTGCCCCGCGCTGGGCCGCGAAGCGGCCCCAATAAAAACGCCGCGTTGTGTCAGGCACTCCGCGGCGTTGGGTTTTAGGGCCGCTTCGCAGCCCAGCGCGGGCAAGCCCGCTCACCACAGCAAGCCAGCTCCTACGGGAGGTCGTGTTTCAGGTCAGGAGGGCGCGTGTTCGGGTCGTTGCTGACGCTGTGCCACCCAGAACTCCACCAGCTCGCGCAACTGCGACAACTCTACCGGCTTGGCCATGTGCCCATCCATCCCGGCCTGGCGTGCGCGTTCTTTATGTTCCGACAGAATGTGCGCCGTCAACGCCACCACCGGGGTGCGGATGCGCTGGTGGCTGACTTCCCACGCGCGCAGTTGTTGAGTGGCCGAGAAGCCATCGAGGATCGGCATTTCACAATCCATCAACACCAGGTCATAGCGCTGGGCCTTCATCGCTTCCAGGGCTTCTTCGCCGTTGCTGGCGGTGTCCGGGTTGAGGTTGAGCTTGCCGAGCATGCCGCGGATCACCTTGGTGGAAATGCTGTTGTCTTCGGCCACCAGGATACGGAAATCGCTGGGCACGGTGACGGCCGCCGGGGCGTTGAGGACTGGGCGTGGCGGGATGCTGCCTTTGCTGCGCTGGGTCAGTTCGTCGGCCAGGGTGGTCTTGAGCGTGTAGCCGGCCACCGGCTTGGCGAGGATGCGCTTGATCCCGCAATTGCGCGCGATGATCTTGCTCGGCGCATTGCTGATGCCGGTGAGCATGATCAGCAGGATGTCGTGGTTCAGGCTCGGGTCTTCCTTGATCTTCGCTGCCAGTTGCATGCCGGTCATGCCGGGCATGTTCTGGTCCAGCAGCACCACGTCGAAGTAGTCACGCAGGTGCGCCTTGGTACGCAGCAACGCCAGGGCTTCCTTGCCCGAGGGCACCGCGCTCACGTTCAGGCCCCAGGCCGAGCACTGTTGCACCAGCACTTTGCGGCAGGTGTCGTTGTCGTCCACCACCAGCACCCGTGCGCCTTTGAGTGGGCCGTCGAGGTCGGAGGTCGGATGTTCCAGGCGTTGCGGGTCCAGCGGCAGGGTCAGCCACAGGGTGCTGCCCTGGTGGCTGCCGCTCTTGATGCCGAATTCGCCGTTCATCAACAGGATCAACTGGCGGGCGATGACCAGGCCCAGGTGACCGTTCAGGCGGGTGGCCGAGAAGAAATTCTTGCTGTGCAGTTCGCTGTGCAGCAGGGCGTCGCGCTCGGCCGCTTCCATGGGCAGGCCGCTGTCTTGTACGGCAATGCGCAAGCGCGGCTTGGTGCTGCGGTCATCGAGGGCGACGACGATCAGCACTTCGCCCTCGTCGGTCTTTTGCAAGGCGTTTTCCAGCAGGCTCAACATGGCCTGACGCAGGCGTGTCGGGTCGCCGCTGATCACGCGAGGCACCTGGGGCTGGATAAAGCTGATCAGTTCGACGTTCTGCTGCTCGGCCTTGGCGCGGAAGATACTCAGGCAGTCTTCGATCAGCGCATTGAGGTCGAATTGCACGTCGTCCAGTTCGATCTGGCCGGACTCCAGCTTGGAGATATCGAGGATTTCGTTGATCAGCGTGAGCAGTTCGTTGCCGGCGCTGTGGATGGTCTGCACATAGTCGCGCTGCTTTACCGACAGCGGCGTGCCCAGCAGCAGCTCGGTCATGCCCAGCACGCCGTTCATGGGGGTGCGGATCTCATGGCTGATCTTGGCCAGGAACTCGGCCTTGGCGGCGATCTCGGCGTTGCTCGCCGCCAGGTCGCGGCTGAGGCTGAAACGTGCCTCGACAATTGCGCGCTGGCGTTCGCCCAACGCCAGGCTCATCAACAGGCCGCTGAGGCAGATAAAGGCCAGCAGCGTGACGATCAGGCCTTGGGGCGAGACCATCGTCAGGCCCAGCAGCGCCGGCAGGATGATCAGCGTGCCGATGTTGAACACCACCATCGCTGCCACGAACAGGCGTGCCGGGCGGTAGCCTTTCTGCCAGTGATAGGCCGAGATAAACAGCATGCTCAAGCCGGCCAGGGCCACCAGGGCGTAGGTGATGATGTTCAGCGGCAAAGTGTTGACGAACAACAGCAGCAGGCCGCACAGCACGATGAACAGGATGTCGGCCATCAACAGTTTGTTCAGCGGGTGCGGGCCCAATGGCATGAAGAAACGGTAGGCAAACATCAGCCCGCACGGTGCGGTCAGCAGCAGCGCCAGGTAGGCGCCGGGGGTCTGGATCGCATGCCAGTTCGGCAGCCACGGGCCCACCAGGTTGAGCAGCAGTGCCAGGCTGAGCATCAACAGCACTTCGCAGGCCGCCAGCCACAGGCTGCTGCGCGAGCGGTGGTAGGCGAAGCGCGTCAGGTTGTGCAGGATCAGCATCAGCAGGCAGCCGAACAGCAGGCCGTAGATCAGCGTCTGGGTCTGGTCGGCGGCGGCGAGCACGGCCGGTTCCAGGGTGATGTAGGGGCGCAGTTCGTGCTCCGAGACCAGGCGCAGGTAGACCTCGAGGGGCTTCTGGCTCTGGGGCATCGGCAGCATGAAGTCACTGCTGGGCAGCGGCCGCTCAGCCTGGGGCTGGCGAGTTCCGGTGCTTTGCTGTTCCACCAGGGTGTCGCCGTCCAGGACATAGAGGCTCAGGTGTGACAGATCCGGGGCGAATACCCGTAGCACTTGTTCGTGCTTGCCGGGTTGCAGCTTGAAACGTACCCACAACGCACCGTCCGGTTCCGCAGCGGTAATGCGGTCCAGTTCGATGGGGCTGAATTGATTGGTGTAGCGCGAGGAACGGATGTCGCTCAGTTGCAGGTCGGCCTGTTCGTCAAGCAATACTGCCCAGCCACTGCCTTGCGCGGCGGCCTGGGCCGGGAGCAAGCAGAGCAGTGTCAGCAAGCTGACAGTAAAACCTATGGCGATCCTGAGCCAGCGCACGGCGAAATCCCTTCGTAGGTTGATGCACGGGTTAACTATGCGCGGGGAAGCCTGCATACGGCAAGGGCCAGAGGCCCTTGCCTAGCCGAATGGACAGCTATTGACGGCGGCTGCTTAGCTGTTCTCGCCCCGTTCACGGGCGATGGCGCGATAGCCGATGTCCTTGCGGTAGAAACAGCCGTTCCAATCGATCTTCGCCGCCAGCTTGTACGCTTGTTGCTGCGCGGCGTCGACACTGGCGCCCATGGCGGTTGCGCACAACACGCGGCCACCGGCGGTGACGACCTTGCCATCCTTGAGCGCGGTGCCCGCATGGAACACCTTGCCTTCCAGCGTAGCCGCGGCGTCGAGGCCTTCAATGACGTCGCCCTTGGCGTAGTCGGCAGGGTAACCACCGGCCGCCAGCACAATGCCGACGCTCGGACGTGGGTCCCACTGCGCTTCAACCTTGTCCAGGGCCTGGGCCAGGGCGGCTTCCACCAGCAGTACCAGGCTCGACTGCAGACGCAGCATCACCGGCTGGGTTTCAGGATCGCCGAAGCGGCAGTTGAACTCGATGACTTTCGGGTTACCGGCTTTGTCGATCATCAGGCCGGCATACAGGAAGCCGGTGTACACATTGCCTTCATCGGCCATGCCGCGCACGGTCGGCCAGATCACCAGGTCCATCACGCGTTGGTGCACGTCGGCGGTGACCACTGGGGCAGGGGAGTAGGCCCCCATGCCGCCGGTGTTCGGGCCGGTGTCGCCGTCGCCGACGCGTTTGTGGTCCTGGCTGGTGGCCATCGGCAAGACGTTCTTGCCGTCAACCATCACGATGAAGCTGGCTTCTTCGCCGTCGAGGAACTCCTCGATCACCACACGCGAACCTGCGTCGCCAAAGGCGTTGCCGGCGAGCATGTCGCGAACGGCGTCTTCGGCTTCCTGCAGGGTCATCGCCACGATCACGCCTTTACCGGCCGCCAGGCCGTCGGCCTTGATCACGATAGGGGCGCCTTTTTCACGCAGGTAAGCCAGGGCCGGCTCGATCTCGGTGAAGTTCTGGTAATCGGCAGTCGGGATCTTGTGGCGGGCCAGGAAGTCCTTGGTGAACGCCTTGGAGCCTTCCAGTTGGGCAGCGCCGGCGGTTGGGCCGAAGCAGTCCAGGCCACGGCTGCGGAACAGGTCCACGACGCCGGCCACCAGCGGGACTTCCGGACCGACGATGGTCAGGGAGACGTTCTTTTCAGCAAAATCTGCCAACTGCTCAAGGGCCAGCACGTCGATCGCGACGTTCTCGCACTTGGCTTCAATGGCGGTGCCGGCGTTGCCGGGGGCCACGAACACTTTCTGGACGCGCGGGTCCTGGGCAACTTTCCAGGCCAGGGCGTGTTCACGGCCACCGCTGCCAATGATCAAAACATTCATTTCAAAAACCTCGGATGACGCAAATTCTTGGGAACACTGTGGGCGCTTTTCTGTGGGAGCTGGCTTGCCTGCGATGCGGGCGCCTCGGTGTAACAAGTGCACCGAGGTGATGCTATCGCAGGCAAGCCAGCTCCTACAGAAGCCAGTGCCCACCAGGCAATGTTGGATCAGTGACGGAAGTGGCGCATGCCGGTGAAGACCATGGCGATGCCGGCTTCGTCAGCAGCGGCGATCACTTCAGCATCACGCATCGAACCGCCCGGTTGGATCACGGCGGTCACGCCGGCTTTCGCGGCATTGTCCAGGCCGTCACGGAACGGGAAGAATGCGTCGGAAGCCATCACCGAGCCCACCACCTGCAAACCGGCGTGCTCGGCCTTGATCGCAGCGATACGCGCCGAGTTCACGCGGCTCATCTGGCCGGCGCCGACACCGATGGTCTGGCGGTTCTTGGCGTAGACGATGGCGTTGGACTTCACGTACTTGGCCACTTTCCAGGCAAAGATCAGGTCGTTGATCTCTTGCTCGGTCGGGGCGCGCTTGGTCACCACTTTCAGGTCTTCGCTGCCGATCATGCCGATGTCACGGCTCTGTACCAGCAAGCCGCCGTTGACGCGCTTGTAGTCCCAGGCAGCTGCGCGGTCAGCCGACCACTCGCCGCAGGCCAGCAGGCGCACGTTGGCTTTGGCCGCCACGATGGCACGGGCTTCTTCGCTGACGCTTGGGGCAATGATCACTTCGACGAACTGACGCTCGACGATCGCCTTGGCGGTCTCGGCGTCCAGTTCACGGTTGAAGGCGATGATGCCGCCGAACGCCGATTCGGTGTCGGTGGCGTAGGCCAGTTCGTAGGCCTGGCGAATGCCACCTTCCGCGTCCGGGCTCACGGCCACGCCGCATGGGTTGGCGTGCTTGACGATCACGCAGGCCGGCTTGACGAAGCTCTTCACACATTCCAGCGCGGCGTCAGTGTCGGCCACGTTGTTGTAGGACAGCTCCTTGCCTTGCAGTTGGGTCGCGGTGGCGATGCCGACTTCGGCCGGCTTGGCCTCAACGTAGAACGCCGCGCTCTGGTGCGGGTTCTCGCCGTAACGCATTTCCTGGGCCTTGATGAACTGGCTGTTGAAGGTGCGCGGGAACTGGCTGCGACCTTCGGTGCTGAGGGTTTCAGCGGCCTGGTTCACGGTACCCATGTAGTTGGCGATCATGCCGTCGTAGGCGGCGGTGTGTTCGAACGCCTTGAGCATCAGGTCGAAACGCTGGGCGTAGGTCAGGCCACCGGCCTTCAGGTTTTCGAGCACTTGGGCGTAATCGCTGGCGTTGACCACGATGGCCACGTCTTTGTGGTTCTTGGCTGCCGAGCGCACCATGGTCGGGCCGCCGATATCGATGTTTTCGATGGCGGTCGGCAGGTCGCAGCCTGGCTTGTTGATGGTGGCTTCGAACGGGTAGAGGTTAACGGCCACCAGGTCGATCGGCTTGATGCCGTGCTCGGTCATGATGGCGTCGTCGATACCGCGACGGCCAAGGATGCCGCCGTGGATTTTCGGGTGCAGGGTCTTGACCCGACCGTCCATCATTTCTGCGAAACCGGTGTAGTCCGCCACTTCCACTGCGGCCACGCCGTTGTCCTGCAGCAGTTTGAAGGTCCCGCCCGTGGAGAGGATTTCCACGCCCAGGGCTTCCAGCTCCCGGGCAAATTCGAGGATCCCGGTCTTGTCGGAAACACTGATCAAGGCGCGGCGGATCGGCTGGCGGGTAGTCTGGTCGGTCATTTCAATTTCCATCAAAAGCAAAGGAGTCAGCAAAAAAGGCGACCGTTTTTACGCGGGCGCCTTTCTGGTTTGATTGAATGCTTACAGCAAATCGTATTGCTTGAGCTTTTTGCGCAAGGTGCCACGGTTGAGGCCCAGCAGCTCACTGGCTTTGGTCTGGTTGCCCTTGACGTAGTTCATCACGCTTTCGAGCAAGGGCGCCTCGACTTCGGAGAGCACCAGGTTGTACACGTCCGTGACGGAAGCGCCCTCAAGGTGGGCGAAATAATTGTGCAGCGCCTTCTCGACACTCCCGCGAAGGGTCTGGCCTTCTTCGCTCGGCGTGTTGAGGTGCTGTTTCAAATTGACGTTGTCGCTCACGGGTGCTGTTCCACTCACTAAAGTCTCGGTCATCATCGTCATGCGGCCACCCCCTCTCCGTCCCCTGTCCTCAGGCTCTTGTAACGCTCGCTGAAGAACTCACGAACGTTGGCGCATTGTGCTTCCGTATCATCCAAACGATTGAAGTGGGCGCGAAACTCCCTGGCGCCCGGCAGGGTTGCGAGATACCAGCCGACATGCTTGCGAGCAATGCGTACTCCCATCACGTCTCCATAGAAGGCGTGCAGGGCGGCCAGATGCTCTAGCAGAATACGTTCCACCTCGACCAACTCCGGTGCCGGCAACACTTCACCGGTACGCAGAAAGTGCTCGATCTCACGGAAAATCCACGGCCGCCCCTGGGCAGCCCGGCCAATCAACAAGCCATCGGCGCCAGTGGCGTGCAGCACGCGCCGGGCTTTCTCGGCTGAATCGATGTCGCCATTGGCAAACACCGGCATCGACACCGCCTGCTTGATCGCAGCGATGGTGTCGTACTCGGCTTCACCGGTGTAAAGGTCGGCGCGGGTGCGGCCATGCACCGCCAGCGCTGTAATTCCTGCCTGTTCGGCGATCTTCGCCACCGTCAGGCCGTTCTTGTTGTCCCGGTCCCAGCCGGTACGGATCTTCAGGGTGACCGGCACATCGACTGCGGCGACAACGGCCTGCAGGATCTCGGCAACCAACTGCTCATCTTTCAACAGCGCGGAACCGGCGGCCTTGTTGCAGACCTTCTTGGCCGGGCAGCCCATGTTGATGTCGATGATCTGCGCCCCCAACTCCACGTTGGCCCGGGCCGCATCCGCCAGCATCTGTGCATCACCACCGGCGATCTGTACCGAGCGGGGCTCGGGATCACCTTCGTGGATCATGCGCATCCGCGACTTGCGGGTGTTCCACAAGCTCATGTCGCTGGTGACCATTTCCGAGACTACTAGACCCGCGCCCAAACGCTTGCACAGCTGACGAAAGGGCTGGTCGGTGACGCCCGCCATGGGGGCGAGAATCAAGCCGTTCTGCAATGTGTATGGGCCGATGCGTACCGCCGACATAGGACTTCCCTGTTGTGGGGCCGGATCATTAGAGTTCGAAAAAGGGTTGGCATGATACCCGCTCTCGATGACTGGATAAAGGCTGAATTGGATAAAATCTGAACAGTTATTTCTTTATCGCCGTCGGTTTGGTTGCGCGGGGCTTAGTCAATAACCCGCCGTCAAACCTCAGTGCGTGAACCGATTCACTCGGGCGAGTGAAAGCTCAGGCTGTAATTCACGGCTTTATTGCCCGGATCGAGGATATCCAGGGAGATATGGATCGGGGTCTGCGATGGCATTTCGCTTACTCCGGCCAACTCACCGCTGAGGTATTCGGCGGGTTTGAAGCGACGGCTGGCAATCAGGCTGCCATTCAGGTCGGCGAAACGCAGCTCCAGCAGCGGGAAGGGCTGGGAGAAGGTCGCACGGTTGTAGATGATCGCGTCCACCACCAGCGCCCCGGCGAAATCCGGATGGCTGCGCACCACCAGGTTGCTGCTCTTGATGTGCGCGATATCGACCCGCGACGGCACCGTGCAGCCCAGTGTGGGGCACAGTTGCTGGAACCAGGGGCGATAGGCGTCCTGGCGGGCCAGGTCGTCGAATTGGTAGGCAATGTACTGGCCTGCCAGGCCTGCGGCGGCGATCAGGACCAGCAACAGCCAGATCAGGCGACGGCCCCAGCCCGACGGACGTTTTTGCGCGTAGAGATGCAGCGGGTCGTCTTCCAGGTCCTGCAGCACATCGTCATGGACGCTGGCTTCAGGGCGTGGGCGTTTGCGCCGCAAGGGCGGGCGCTCGTCAGGGTCGGCGGCTTCCGCGGCTTTGGTCAGCGGCGTGAACGGCGGGTCGATGTGGTCATCGTCTGGCGTGGAGCGCAGTGGCGGTTCGTCGTCGAGATCGTCAACGTGCAGCGACATCGACGGCTCGGTGCGCTGCCGGGTCGCCGGCGTATGCGGCGGCTCGGTTTCAGTGGCCGGGGGGCGCTCTTCGGGCGGCTCGCTGAACAGGCTGGCGGCCCATTTTTCCTCTTCGGCCTTGACCGTGTCACGGCTGGCACTGAGGGACTCTTCCTTTTGGCGACGATCGGCGCCCGCCTGGCGGCGTTCCGCACTGACGGGCAGTGTGTGTTGAATCTCGCGGCGTTCCAGCTTGGCCAGTTCTTCGTCCAGGTCCAGGTTATCCAGGTCCAGCTCTTCGGCCGTCCACT
The DNA here is from genome assembly GCF_024112395.2 of Pseudomonas pergaminensis. Lineage (NCBI taxonomy): Bacteria > Pseudomonadati > Pseudomonadota > Gammaproteobacteria > Pseudomonadales > Pseudomonadaceae > Pseudomonas > Pseudomonas pergaminensis. Next base: position 732,591 of record NZ_CP078013.2, read on the forward strand.
GTTTCTGGCTGATTGCCCGCGGCGGTTCCGGCTCCGGCTCGGTCGCCGCCGGCAGCTCAGGCGCGGCGGTGCCGGCTGCGCGCTGCTCCAGCAATTGGCGAGCGGCGTTGAACACTTGCAGGCACGAGCCGCAGCGAACCACGCCACGGGCCACGCTCAATTGAGCGTGACTGACGCGAAAACGCGATTGGCAATGCGGGCACTGGGTGACGAAACTGTCGGTCATGCGGCCATCCGATTCAGGCAAGCGCTCATTCTAGCGCCGACGACCGCTGATGCGTACCCAGCCATCACGGTTGGCGATCGGATCCAGCTCGAAATCCTTCGCGTAGGCGGCGGCAACGTCTTCGCCTTGCTCGGCCAGGATGCCCGACAGCGCCAGGCGGCCACCCGGCTTGACCAGGCTCGACAGCTGCGGTGCCAGTGACACCAGCGGGCCGGCGAGGATGTTGGCCACCAGCACGTCGGCCTGCACCTGGGGCAATTGCTCCGGCAGGTAAAGAGGGAATTTGCCTTCCGGGATGTTGTTGCGCCCGGCGTTGTCGCGGGAGGCTTCCAGGGCTTGCACGTCGATATCGGTGCCCACGGCTTCCTTGGCGCCCAGCAGCAGGGCGGCAATCGCCAGGATCCCCGAGCCGCAGCCGAAGTCCAGCACGTGGCTGTCGGTCAGGTCCTGGCCATCCAGCCATTCCAGGCACAGCGCGGTGGTCGGGTGGGTGCCGGTGCCGAACGCCAGGCCCGGGTCCAGCAGCAGGTTGACGGCATCCGGCTCAGGCGCGGCGTGCCAGCTTGGCACGATCCACAGGCGCTGGCCGAAACGCATCGGCTGGAAGTTATCCATCCAACTGCGTTCCCAGTCCTGGTCTTCGATGACTTCACTGTGATGCTCGGGCAGCGGGCTGCCGGTGAGCAATTCCATATGGGCCAGCACGGCGGCGGCATCGGTGCCGTCTTCGAACAGGGCCAGCAAATGGGTGTGCGACCACAGCGGGGTGGTGTTCAGTTCCGGCTCGAAGATCGGTTGGTCTTCGGCGTCCATGAACGTGACTGAGACAGCGCCTACTTCGAGGAAAGCGTCTTCATAGGTTTCGGCTTGTTCTGGGCTGATGGCGAGACGGACTTGCAGCCAAGGCATGGCGGGCACCTTTGAAAAAAATGAGTGTGCAGCGGGGTGGGGCTGCGAAAGGGCGCAAGTTTACGCGAGCGGCGGGAGGGGTGTACACATAACAAATGTGGGAGCGGGCTTGCTCGCGAATGCGGTGAGTCAGTGAAGAGTATTTTAGCTGATGCACCGCATTCGCGAGCAAGCCCGCTCCCACAGGGTGATGTATCCATCCAGCAAAACCCAGGGCCCAGAAACAACAAAGCCGCCCGAAGGCGGCCTTGTTGGGTGGAGCACTTACTGGTTAGCCAGCTTGTGTTCCAGGTAGTGAATGTTCACACCACCTTCGCAGAAGCCTTCATCACGCACCAGGTCCCGATGCAGCGGGATGTTGGTCTTGATGCCGTCTACCACGATTTCGTCCAGGGCGTTGCGCATACGGGCCATGGCCTCGTCGCGGGTGGCGCCCCAGGTGATCAGCTTGCCGATCAGCGAGTCGTAGTTGGACGGAACCTTGTAGCCGCTGTACAGGTGCGAATCGACGCGAACGCCGTTGCCGCCGGGTGCATGGAAATGCTTGACCAGGCCTGGACTTGGGATAAAGGTTTTCGGGTCTTCGGCGTTGATGCGGCACTCCAGGGAGTGGCCGTGCATCTTCACGTCGTCCTGGGTGAAGGACAGCGGGTTGCCGGCGGCGATGCTCAGCATCTCCTTGACGATGTCGATACCGGTGACCATCTCCGAAACCGGGTGCTCTACCTGCACGCGAGTGTTCATCTCGATGAAGTAGAAACGACCGTTCTCGTAGAGGAACTCAAAGGTACCGGCGCCACGGTAGTTGATGTCGATGCACGCCTTGACGCAACGAGCCAGGACTTCCTGGCGAGCCTTTTCATCCAGGCCCGGTGCCGGCGCTTCTTCCAACACCTTCTGGTGACGGCGCTGCAGCGAGCAGTCACGGTCGCCCAGGTGGATGGCGTGGCCCTGGCCGTCGGACAGCACCTGCACTTCCACGTGACGTGGGTTGGTGAGGTACTTCTCCAGGTAGACCATCGGGTTGCCGAACCAGGCGCCCGCTTCGGAGCGAGTCTGCTTGGCGGCTTCGATCAGGTCTTCTTCCTTGTGCACCACGCGCATGCCGCGACCACCACCGCCACCGGCGGCCTTGATGATCACCGGGTAACCGACTTCGCGACCAATGCGCAGGGCGGTTGCCTCGTCTTCAGGCAGTGGGCCGTCGGAACCAGGAACGGTAGGTACACCGGCGGCGATCATGGCGTCCTTGGCCGAGACCTTGTCGCCCATCAGGCGAATGGTTTCGGCTTTCGGGCCGATGAAGGCAAACCCGGATTTTTCTACCTGTTCGGCGAAATCGGCGTTTTCCGCGAGGAAGCCGTAGCCCGGGTGGATGCCATCAGCGCCGGTCACTTCAGCGGCAGCGATGATGTTCGAGACTTTCAGGTACGAGTTCGTGGCCAGTGGCGGGCCGATGCAGATGCTTTCGTCCGCCAGTTTCACGTGCATCAATTCGGTATCGGCCGTCGAGTAAACAGCGACGGTCTTGATGCCCTCTTCCTTACAGGCGCGCAGGATACGCAGCGCAATCTCGCCGCGGTTGGCGATCAGGACTTTTTGCAGTTTCTTCGCAGGTTTCAACATCGAAGGCGCTCCGCGGTTCAAACGATGGTGAACAGCGGCTGGTCGTACTCAACCGGCTGACCGTTTTCTACCAGGATGGATTCGATGACGCCGGCTTTTTCAGCCGTGATGTGGTTCATCATCTTCATCGCTTCAACGATGCAGATGGTGTCGCCCACTTTCACGGTTGCGCCGACTTCAACGAAGGCTGGCGAGGTCGGTGCCGGGGTGCGGTAGAAGGTACCGACCATTGGCGACTTGACCACGAAGCCGTTCAGCGCAGGTGCAGCCGGGGCGGCAGGCGCAGCGGCAGCAGCAGGGGCGGCGGCCGGTGCAGCAGCGGCTGGAGCCGGCGCTTGCATCTGTGGCGCGTAGAACTGTTGGGCCGGGGTCTTGCTGTGACGGCTGATCCGTACGGACTCTTCGCCTTCCTTGATTTCCAGCTCGTCGATACCGGATTCTTCCAGCAGTTCGATCAGTTTCTTAACTTTACGGATATCCATGAATCATCAACTCCCAAGGGTCGGTCAGGGGCGCTTGGCCTGTTCTTCAAGCTGTTCCAGGGCGGCCTCCAGGGCCAGTCGGTAACCGCTGGCGCCAAGGCCGCAGATCACTCCTACCGCTACGTCGGAGAAGTAAGAGTGATGGCGGAAAGGTTCGCGTTTGTGCACGTTCGACAAATGCACTTCGATGAATGGGATGCTCACCGCCAGCAGCGCGTCACGTAATGCAACACTTGTGTGCGTAAAAGCGGCGGGATTGATCAGGATAAAGTCCACGCCTTCGCCGCGCGCGGCATGGATACGATCAATCAATTCGTACTCGGCATTGCTTTGCAGGTAGAGCAGATGGTGGCCGGCTTCACGCGCCCTGCGTTCAAGATCGAGGTTGATCTGGTCCAGGGTGACTGCCCCGTAGACGCCCGGTTCGCGGGTGCCGAGCAGGTTCAGGTTGGGTCCGTGAAGAACCAGTAAGGTCGCCATCGGCTGTTCCTTGTTATTGATGTGGGTACGGCAGAACCCGGCGACTATGCCGCAAAGCCTTTGTGACTGTCCAGTTCTATGCAGTAGCCAGCACGATTACCGAGGATAGCGCGAAATTTGTGACTGTGGCCGGTGATCCGGTCATGGGTAATACGCTCCTGAATGCCATGAAGGTCAAATGTGGGAGGGGGCTTGCCCCCGATGGCGGTGGATCCGTTACAGATGCTGAGCAATTGCTCCCACATTTGATCTCTATAAGGCTGAAGATCGTGTCAGACGCGGAAGGCTTGGACAGCCGTGTTGAGTTGCCCACCCAGCACCAGCAAGTGCTCACCCTGGCTGCGGCCCTGCCCAATCCGTAGCAAGTTGTCCTCGCCCAACTGGTGAATCCGTTCACTGTTGTCGCGAATTTCACTGACGGCACCACTTTGCTGCGCGGTCACATCGGCGATGCGCACGGCAGTGTCGGAAATGGTCTGGATCGCGCCGACAATTTCATCCAGCGCGCCGTCCGCCGCCTGCGCCTGCTGGGCGGTGGCTTCGGCATGTTCGACTTGGGCGCGCATGCCTTGCACGGATTGGTGGGCGGCGTTTTGCAGGCCGGCGATCAAGGTCTGGATTTCTGCCGTGGCCCCGGCGGTACGCTGGGCCAGCGAACGGACCTCGTCGGCGACCACGGCAAAACCACGGCCGGCCTCACCGGCGCGCGCGGCCTCGATGGCCGCGTTGAGGGCCAGCAAGTTGGTCTGGTCGGCAATGGCGCGAATTACGGTCAGCACGCCGCCGATGGTGGCGGATTCTTCTGCGAGTTTTTCGATCATCTGCGCGTTTTGCTGCACTTCGCCCACCAGGGCGTGCAGCCCGGTCAGGCTCAGGCCGATCACGCGCTGGCCTTGCTCCACCGCCTGGCCAGCGCTTCGGCTGGCGCCCGCCGCCTGGCTGGCATCGCCGGCGACTTGCTGGATGGTCGCTTCCAGTTCGCCCAGCGAATCGCGGATCTGCGCGGTATCCCCGGCCTGGCGCTCGGCGCCGTCGTGCAGGCCGCTGCTCAGTTCGGCGAGGGCGCGGCTACTGCCGGCGACTTCCTCGGCATTGCCGCGAATGGTACCAACCAGATCAACCAAGTAGGCCCGCAGGCGGTTCAACGAGGCTTCGATATCGTGCAACTCGCGGTTGGTCTTGCCCAGGGCAATCGGCCGGCTGAAGTCACCTTCGGCCCAAGTCGACAAGGCCGGCGCCAGGTTGGTCAGCACCCGCGCCAGGCGGCGTTGGAGCGTGTCGATCAGCAGTGCGATCAGCAGGATCAGGCCGATCATCACGCCTTGCATCAGGCGCACTTCGCCCTGGATCTTGCCGTGCTGCGCGCGCACCACCGGTTCCAGGCCGGCGATCGCTTGCTGCACGGCATTGATTTTCAGGTGGGTGCTGGCGGCCAGGTCGGCGCGTTGCTGGATCTGTTCACGGGTGCGCTTGAGTTCGGCGGGGTAGCGGGTCAACAGGCTGTTGAGTTCGCGCTTGAGGTCGACGCCGGTGTCCTGGGCTTCGGTTTTTTCGGTGTTTTCCAAGCCCATCAGCGCAGAAAAATCATCGGTGTTGGAGTCGGCGCTGGCCTTCACCCCAAGCAACGGCAATTGTTCCAACACACCAGCCTGGGTGCGGATGTTGCCGACTTCACGCTCCACATCATCGGCCAGCTCCGCGCGACCACTGCTCACCAACTTGTCGCGGGCCAGGGACAGTTTGCCCAGGTGCTGTGCGGCAGCCAGCAGGGGGGGCAGATAGCGTGCAGCTTCGGGGGAATTCACGCCGATAGCGTACTGGCTCAGTTGTTCCAGGTTCGCGCCCAACTCGCGCTCGGCCTGCAGCAGCAAGGCTTGTGGGTCGCCAGCCAGCTTGCCGGCAGCCAGCAAGGCGGTCTTGCTGAATGTGTCCAGGTCTACCAGGCTCGGGCGCAGGTTTTGCGCGAGGTCCGCCGGCAGTTCATCCAGATGCTGCAACACGCCTTCGAGGCTCTGGCTGGCACTGCTCAAGCGCAGCGCATCACCGCTGGCCAGGTAGTCGTCGATATTGCGCGCGGCTTGGTTCTGGAAGGTCTGCGACAGGCTCAGGTAGCGCTCCATCAGCAGGTAAGGCCGTTCCAGCGCCCGTTGCGACCACCACAGCGTCGCCCCGAGCGCCAGGCACACGGCCACTAGAAGAAGGGTATTGAGATTGGTCAGCAGCTTCAGGCGCATGCGTGGTTTCAACCGACGGCAAAAGATAAGTGCCTGAAGTTATTGCGTTTTCATTACAAGGTTATGACCGAATCAGTTGATTCTGGTGAAAAGGTGGCACTTTGCTTTGATGTGCGTGCGGCCTGTACGCGGTTACGCCCGGCATCCTTGGCGCGGTACAGCGCCTCGTCCGCCTGGGCGGCCATCATCAGGCTGTCGGAGCCGTCGCACAGCTCCACCAGTCCGGCGCTGAAGGTGCACCACAAATCCTGGGGCTGGGCCGGGTAATGGATCTCGGCAAAACGCCCGCGAATCTCATCCAGCACCCGGCACGCCGATTCCAGATCGGTATCGGGCATCACGATGGCGAACTCTTCACCGCCGTAGCGCCCGATGTAGTCGGTCTTGCGCAGGCGCTGCTTAAGAAACAGCGCCAGGCTCTTGATCACGCGGTCGCCCATGGGGTGGCCGTGGCTGTCATTGACCCGTTTGAAGTGGTCGATGTCGAGCATGGCAAAGCTCAGTGGCTTGTTCTCGCGGCGTGCGCGGAAGCTGCAGTCTTCGAGCAGTTGCAGGATGTGAGTGTGGTTGTACAACCCCGTCAGGCTGTCGCGCACCATCCGCGCCTTGAGGTTGCGCGCGCGGGCCGCACGGTTGCGCACGGTGGTGATCAGGTGGCGCGGCTTGATCGGTTTGGTGAGGAAGTCGTCGCCGCCTTCGCTCATGGCATCCAGTTGCTTGTCCAGGTCGTCTTCGGCCGACAGGTAGATGATCGGCACACTGACGTAGCGGTCGTTATGGCGGATCACCTTGGCCAGTTCCGTACCGGTGCAGGCAGGCATGTACATGTCGAGGATGATCAGGTCGGGCTGGAAGTCCGCCAGCTCGGCCATGGCCTGGATCGGTTCGATCAACGTGCGGGTGACGATGCCGGCACTGTTGAGCAGCCGCTCAGTGTGCAGCGCCTGGGCCCGCGAGTCGTCGATGATCAACACCTTATAGGGCTCGTACTGGGCGACGCAGGTGAGCACTTCGATCTTTTCCAGCAGGCTGGAGGCTTCCAGCGTACCGGTCAGGAACTCCTGGCCCCCGGCGCGCACGGCGGCCAGGCGGGTAGGGGTGTCGGTTTCGTGCAGGCTGAAAAACAGCAGCGGCAGCTTTTGTTCCAGGCCTTCCTGGGCTTCGGCGGCGAGCTTGAGGCCCAGGCCGGTGCCGCAGAAATCCACGTCCATCACAATGGCCGAAGGCAGGCGCTCGGCCATCGACGCGCGAAACGCGGCCACACTGTCGAGGGACTGGGCGCTCATGCCAAAGAACTCCAGCTGCTTGGCCAGGCGCTCGGCGCGGTCGTGATCGGCCAGCATCACGTAGATCGGCTTGCGCATCGGCGGCAGGAAGGTTTGTTCCAGCTGGTCGCCCTGGCGCAGGCCGGTGCGGGACAGGCGCTGCATCAAACGGTTGAGTTCGGTGATCAGGTGGCTGCTCAGGCGCCCACGGTTCTCGTCCACCGCCTTGAGGGATGCACCGATGTGCTGCGCCAACTGGCTGTGTTCCGGTTGTTCGAAACGCTCGGCGAAACGCAGCAGGCGCAAATTGGCTTCGCTGAGTTCGGAAAGGTCGGTGCCGGTCCATTCGCTACGTTGCAGGCGCTGCCAGATCTCAAGAATTTGACGTGCCTGATGAATTACCCGCTGGGCAAAGTGCTGCTTGAGACGCTCACGGCTGGGGTCTTCTGGCTCGGTCATATCCTGACTACTAGTTAGGGTGCATGCTGAGGTCGACTGATGGCTCTATGCTAGCACCTCTTTTCCATGGGATGAGTGTCATACATCAATAAACTACGTGTTCCGCGAATTCAGTTGCTGACTCGATGGTCGCGCAGCGTAAAAAGCGTGCATCCTTTATAGTCCAATGCCTCCTGTGCGCCAGTTTGGCGAAAACCCCCGCACGCGCGGGCACGATGGGGTAGGGTTGTGGTCGGAGTGTTTGAACGCACGCCATCAATTCAAGTGCATGAACTCAAGTGATTGAAAGGATATCGCCATGCTGGACTGGAAAAACCGTGCAGGCAGTGCCAAAGGCCCCGCCCCTGAGCCCAAGTCGGCCAACCGCAGCTATCTTCGTACCGTGCTGATGAGCCGTGCCGTGCTCAGCGTGCTCGGCCTGTACCTGTTGGTCACCGGCGCCCTGGGCTGGTACTGGAGCGAAGAGCCGGCGCTGTTTCCGGTCCAGCAGAACGCACAGATTGCCGCCGAAAAAGACGGCAAGCAGATGGTGGTGGGCTTTACCACCGTCGAAACCCTCAAGACCGTGGTCGGCACCCTGCTGAACAAACCCGGTGGCTACATTTCCAACGACCGCTTCCCGCCTGGCCTGTGGATGGACAATATGCCGAGCTGGGAATACGGCGTGCTGGTGCAGGTGCGTGACCTGACCCGCGCCCTGCGTAAAGACTTTGCCCGTTCGCAGTCGCAGTCGGCCGAAGACGCTGATCTGGCCAAGGCCGAGCCACGCTTCAACTTCGACAACAAGAGCTGGGTGCTGCCGTCCAGCGAGTCCGAGTACCAGGAAGGCATCAATTCCCTGAGCCGCTATGAAGCGCGTTTGTCCGACCCGAATCAGAAGGGCGCGCTGTTTTATGCGCGTGCCGACAACCTGAACAACTGGCTGGGCGATGTCGCTACCCGCCTGGGTTCGCTGTCGCAACGCCTGTCCGCCAGCGTTGGCCGGGTAAAGCTCAACACCGCACTGAAAACCGAAGCGCTGGCGCCGGGTGAGGTGCCGCAGGTCGATGAAGAAGTGGTGGAAACCCCATGGATGCAGATCGACAACGTGTTCTACGAAGCCCGTGGCCAGGCTTGGGCGCTGTCGCACCTGCTGCGCGCCATCGAAGTCGACTTTGCCGACGTGCTGGCCAAGAAAAACGCCACCGTCAGCGTGCGCCAGATCATTCGTGAGCTGGAAGCCTCGCAAGAGCCGGTTTGGAGTCCTATGATTCTCAACGGCAGTGGCTTCGGCGTGTTGGCGAACCACTCGCTGGTGATGGCCAACTATATTTCCCGGGCAAACGCTGCAGTGATCGACTTGCGTCAGCTACTCAACCAGGGTTGATGATGGACGCTACTCAAAAGGAGGTCGCACACCGCGCGGCTTCCGATGCTGAACTGATCTGCTGGGTCGACGAGCGGGACACCCTGCTCGGCACCCTCGTCAGGTCCGACCTGCGCCAGCGCGGCCTGATTGGCCGTTGCACTTTTATCTTCCTGTTCAACTCCCGTGGCGAGCTGTGTGTGCATCGGCGCACGCTGAGCAAAGCCATGTATCCAGGGTTCTGGGACACGGCGGCGGGTGGAATGGTAGCGGCGGGTGAATCCTATTCACTGTCGGCCGCCCGCGAGCTGGAGGAAGAACTGGGCGTCAGCGGAGTGGAGTTGGTCGAGCACGACCATTTCTATTTCGAGGATGGCGACAGCCGGCTCTGGTGTAAATCCTACTCTGCCGTCTGGGATGGGCCACTGCGCCTGCAGCCGGAAGAGGTCATGGAAGCGCGCTTTTTACCTATCGAAACCGTCCTGCAGGAGGCCGAACAAAAGCCTTACTGCCCGGACGCCCAAGAGGGGTTGCGGCGCTATCTGGCGTTGCGTCGCTAAAGTTGCATAAATTGGCGCCATTTGGCTCTTAGCAAGTCGGCTTTTTGTGGTTACACTGCGCGACTTTTCACCCGAACCGCCTTGGCGGTTCGGTAGCGCTGCCCCTGCCTGAGTGGGGCTTCGCGGTCGACAACCTCTTCGAAGGTGTCGATCAGTCTTTGTCCTCCCAAGAGGATTGCCGGTGGCCAAAAAAGCCGCATCCTTCGCCGCCCTTGGTGGCCTGGTATTTTCCACCGACGCAGGTCGACACTGCCCGGACTGTCGTCAGCCCGTGGATTCGTGTACCTGCAAACAGACCCTGCTCCCTGAAGGCGACGGTATTGCCCGCGTGCGACGCGAGAGCAAGGGCCGTGGCGGCAAGACGGTGACCACCATCACCGGCGTGCCGCTGGCCGAAGACGCGCTGAAGGAACTCGCCACTGCGCTGAAAAAGCGCTGCGGCACCGGTGGTGCGTTGAAAGACGGTGTCATCGAGATCCAGGGCGATCACGTCGAGCTACTGTTGGCCGAGCTGATCAAGCTCGGGTACAAGGCCAAGAAGTCCGGCGGCTGAGAGCCTCTTCCCGACCTGTGTCTAAACTCTGTCCTGCGCGTGGGGTCCTACCTTGCACGCAGGCAAATCGTCATTTTCATTCTTTAGACTGCGCCAGCCTCAACCAGGGGCGGCGCTTTCGCCTTCATTTATAGGGGACTTCGATGTCCGTACGACGCACACGCAAAGACGATGGCAGCCAATGGACAGTTGCGGACAGCCGCAGTGTTTACGGGATTCGCCATTGGGGGGCCGGGTATTTCGCGATCAATGAAGCCGGTCGCGTAGAAGTCCGTCCGAACGGCCCGAACAGCACGCCGGTCGATCTGTACGAGCAAGTCGACGAGTTGCGTAAAAGCGGCCTTTCGCTGCCGCTGCTGGTGCGCTTCCCCGACATCCTGCAAGACCGCGTGCGCCAGCTCACCGGGGCATTCGATGCCAACATCGAACGCCTGGAATACCAGAGCAAGTACACCGCGCTGTACCCGATCAAGGTGAACCAGCAGGAAGCGGTGATCGAGAACATCATCGCCACCCAGAACGTGTCCATCGGCCTGGAAGCCGGCTCCAAGCCTGAGCTGCTGGCGGTATTGGCCCTGGCGCCGAAGGGCGGCACCATTGTCTGCAACGGTTACAAGGACCGTGAGTTCATCCGCCTCGCGCTGATGGGCCAGAAGCTCGGCCACAACGTGTTTATCGTGATCGAGAAAGAATCCGAAGTTGAGCTGGTGATCGAAGAGGCTGCCAGCCTCAAGGTCAAGCCACAGGTCGGCCTGCGCGTGCGCTTGTCGTCGCTGGCGTCGAGCAAGTGGGCAGACACCGGCGGTGAGAAGTCCAAGTTCGGCCTGTCGGCGGCGCAGTTGCTGTCCGTGGTCGAGCGCTTCCGCGCGGCGGGCCTGGACCAGGGCATCCGCCTGCTGCACTTCCACATGGGCTCGCAGATCGCCAACCTGGCCGACTACCAGCACGGCTTCAAGGAAGCCATCCGTTACTACGGCGAGCTGCGCAACCTCGGCCTGCCGGTGGACCACATCGACGTGGGCGGTGGCCTGGGCGTGGACTACGACGGTACGCACTCGCGTAACGCCAGCTCGATCAACTACGACATGGACGACTACGCCGGCGTGGTCGTGGGCATGCTCAAGGAATTCTGCGACGCGCAGAGCCTGCCGCACCCGAACATCTTCTCTGAAAGCGGCCGTTCCCTGACCGCCCACCACGCCATGCTGGTGGTGCAGGTGACTGACGTCGAGAAACACAACGACGAAATCCCGACCATCGAAAACAAGGAAAGCCTGCCGGAAACCGTGCAATGGCTGGTGGACCTGCTGGGGCCGACCGACATCGAGATGGTCACCGAAACCTACTGGCGCGCCACTCACTACATGAGCGACGTGGCCACCCAGTACGCCGACGGCAAACTGACCCTGGCCGAGAAAGCCCTGGCCGAGCAGTGCTACTTCGCCGTGTGCCGCCGCCTGCACAACTCGCTCAAGGCCCGTCAGCGCTCGCACCGCCAGGTGCTGGACGAGCTCAACGACAAGCTGGCCGACAAGTACATCTGCAACTTCTCGGTGTTCCAGAGCCTGCCGGACACCTGGGCCATCGGCCAGGTACTGCCAATCCTGCCGCTGCACCGCCTCGACGAAGAGCCGCTGCGCCGTGCCGTACTGCAAGACCTGACCTGCGACTCCGACGGCAAGATCAAGCAGTACGTCGACGAGCAGTCGATCGAGACCAGCCTGCCGGTGCACGGTTTGAACGAAGGAGAGGACTACCTGCTGGGCATCTTCCTGGTGGGGGCTTACCAGGAAATCCTCGGCGACATGCACAACCTGTTTGGTGACACCGACTCGGTGAACATCTACCAGCGTGAAGACGGTTCGGTGTACAGCGCCGGGATCGAGACCCACGACACCATCGAAGACATGCTGCGCTACGTGCACTTGTCGCCGGAGGAGTTGATGACGCATTACCGTGACAAGTGTGCGAGCGCGAAGATCAGTGCGGCGGAGCGTACCCAGTTCCTGGATGCGCTGCGTTTGGGCCTGACACGGTCTTCGTACCTGTCCTCATAACCGCGTACAACGTGCTCTTTGTGGTGAGCGAGCTTGCCTCGCGCGGGGCAAGCCCGCTCACCACATAAGTCGGTCTTCACAGGTCTAAGGGGTTGGCGATGTCGAGAGTATTCTTGCAAGCGTTTACCCTGGCCGTCGTGGCATGCCTTGCGGCCTGTTCCCCCATCAATGTGCTCAACGCACTCACCCCTTCCAGCACGTTTACCAGAACCTCGGCCATCGCCTACGGCGATGATCCCCGCCAGAAACTCGATATCTACCGGCCTGCTCCTGCTATCTCCAACGCCCCCGTGGTGGTGTTCTTCTACGGCGGCAGCTGGAACAGCGGCTCCAGGGACGACTATGGTTTCGTCGGCGAAGCCCTGGCCTCACGCGGCATCGTGGTGGTGATCGCCGATTACCGGCTTTACCCGCAAGTGCGATATCCCGCGTTCCTCCAAGACAACGCCCACGCCGTTGCCTGGACCTATCAACACATCGCCGAACATGGTGGTGATCCCCGCCAGCTCTATGTAATGGGGCATAGCTCCGGCGCCTACAACGCGTCGATGCTGGCGCTGGATGCGCGTTGGCTGAAAGAGGTTGGCCTGACGCCGTCAATCTTCAAAGGCTGGATCGGCCTGGCCGGCCCCTATGACTTCCTGCCGATTGAAAACCCTGAGGTGAAACCGGTGTTTTTCTTCCCCGATTCACCGCCGGATTCCCAGCCGATCAACCACGTCAGCGCCAGCGCACCGCCGAGTCTGTTGATGGCCTCGACGGACGACAAGCTGGTCAACCCCATACGCAATACCGGCGGGTTGGCGGACAAGTTGCGGGCGGCAGGTGTTCCAGTGGAGGTGTTCTATTTTGGCAAGACCAATCACCAGACGCTGGTGGCTGCAATCGCTAAACCGCTGCGCTGGTTGGCACCGGTATTGGACCGGGCGACAGCGTTTATCCAAGCCACTGATCCTGCCGGTTCAAGCGCCAGGCAATCGCCCACAGAGTAAGGCTGCGCAAAGCCATGAACAGCAGGAAGGTGATCCACAGCCCGTGGTTACCCAAGGCCTGCAATGCCCAGGCGAATGGCAATGTCAGCAGCACCGTCAGCAGCATGCCGTTGCGCATTTCCCGCGCGCGGGTTGCGCCGATGAACAGGCCATCCAGCAGGTAACTCCACACCGCAATCAACGGCAGCACGGCCAGATAAGGCAGGTAGAGGTCGGCGGTTTCGCGCACGCTGGGGATGTCGGTCTGCATGGCGATGAACAGGTGGCCGGCAACGGTGAACAGCAGGGCGAAACCGATGCTGGCGATCAACGACCAACCACCGGCCACCACCAGCGAGCGGCGCAGGGACTGGCGGTCATGGGCGCCGATTGCGTGGCCGCACAGGGCTTCTACCGCATGGGCCAAGCCATCCAGGGCGTGGGCGGTCAGCAGCAGGCCGTTGAGCAATAATGCATTGGCCGCCACGGTGGCGTCACCGAGGCGGGCGCCTTGTACGGTGATCATGAAAAACACCGATTGCAGCGCGAGGCTGCGGATAAAAATGTCGCGGTTGACCGCCAGCAACGGGCGCCAGCTCTCCCACGCTTTCAGCGCTGCCCAGGCGATATGACCGGGGTAGGCGCGCAGGGCTTTTTGCGTCATCGCCAGGCCGAGCAGGGCGCCGGTCCATTCGGCAGTCACCGAGGCGCGGGCGGAGCCGACCACACCCCAATCCAGGCCGAGTACAAACCACAGGTTCAGGGCGATGTTGACCAGGTTGGTGGTCAGCAGAATCGCCAGCGGCGCGCGGGCGTTCTGCGTGCCGAGGAACCAGCCCACCAGCGCGTAGCTGGCCAATGCGGCGGGCAAACCGAACAGGCGGGTGTGGAAGAATTCGCGGGTCAGTTGATTCAGTTCGGGCGAAGGCTGCATCCACTCCAGCGCCAGATGGCTCAGCGGAATACCCACCGTGCCCAGGAGCATCGCCAAACCCAGCGCCAGCAACAGGCCTTGCAGCAGGATTTGCCGCAGTGCAGCCCCATCATTGCGCCCGGCAGCCTGGGCGGCGAAGCCGGTGGAACCCATGCGCAGGAACCCCATGGCCCAGGCGAGAAAGGTATACAGGCTGGCGCCGACGGCCACGGCGCCCAACTGGTGAGCGTGAGGCAGGTGGCCGATGACCATGCTGTCGACCAGCGCCACCAGTGGCACCGAGATATTCGACAGGATCATCGGCGCGGCCAGGGCCCAGACGCGGCGGTGGGTGGGGCGGTGGCGCCAGTCGGTGAGCAAAGTGGGCATGCGGGCTCCTTCAGAGGAACGGCATTGTACCTATCCATCAGGTGCGCAGCAGAACCAATGTGGGAGCGGGCTTGCTCCCACAGGTGAGCTCTTTTGCCTGTGGGATTCGGCTGGCTCGCTATCCCTGCCCAGAACCAAACTGCCCTCCGTCGGTCAATGTGACCAGCGCCACATCGGCCCCACGCAGGCTGATATATAGTTCACCCTTCGGACCCCTCTCACTACGAGTGCTCACATGCTTAATAAAAGCGTGCTTAACAAAGGACTGTTTCTTGCCTGTGCGCTGGCCCTGCTGAGCGCCTGCGATTCCTCCGATAAACCGGCTGCCCCGACCGCTCCCACAGCGGCGACAGTGGCCCCCAAACCGGCCAAGGCGGCGGTGGATGTGGCGGCGCTGAAGCAGCGGTACGCCGGGCGTGAGTTAAGCGTGGTGGACGTGTCCGAGGTGCAGCTTGACGGGGCCAGCACCTTGTCGGTGAGCTTTTCCATTCCGCTGGATCCCGACCAGAAATTCGCCGACAAACTTCATTTGGTGGACAGCAAGTCCGGCAAGGTCGATGGGGCCTGGGAAATCTCCGACAACCTGATGGAACTGCGCCTGCGCCATCTGGAGCCGCAGCGCAAACTGGTGCTGACGGTTGATCCCGGTCTCAAGGCGGTGAACAACAACCTGCTGCCCGCCGAGTACATCGCCCGTCTCGAAACCCGTGACCTGCAAGCCACCGTTGGCTTCGCCAGCCGTGGCACGTTGCTGCCGACCCGCTTGGCCGAGGGCCTGCCGGTGATCGCGCTGAACGTCGACAAGATCGACGTCGAGTTCTTCCGCATCAAGCCCGAGTCCCTGCCGTCGTTCCTGGCGCAGTGGGGGCGCAACACCAGCCTGCAAAGTTATGAATCCCGCGAGCTGCTGCCGATGGCCGACCTGGTCTACGGCGGCCGTTTCGACCTGAACCCGGCGCGCAACACCCGCGAAACCCTGTTGCTGCCCATCGCCGGCCTCAAGCAATTGCAGCAGCCGGGCGTGTACCTGGCGGTGATGCGTGCTTCGGGCACCTACAACTATTCCCAGCCGGCCACGCTGTTTACCTTGAGTGATATAGGCCTGTCGGTGCACCGCTACGCCAATCGCCTGGACGTGTTTACCCAGGCGCTGGAAGGCGGCAAGGCACTGGATGGCGTTGACCTCGAAGTGCTCGACGCCGAGGGCCGCGTGCTGGGCCAGGGCAAGACCGAGAAGGGCGGCCACGCCGAATTGCCGCTGCCGAAGAAGGCCCAGGTGCTGCTGGCCAAGCAGGGCGAACAGACCAGCCTGCTGCGCCTCGACAGCGCGGCACTGGACCTGGCTGAGTTCGACATCGGCGGCCAACCGTCTCATCCCTTGCAGTTTTTTGTCTTTGGCCCGCGTGATCTGTATCGCCCCGGCGAAACCGTGCTGCTTAACGCCCTGCTGCGGGACAAAGATGGCAATGCCGTCAAACCGCAGCCGGTGAGTGTCGAAGTGCGTCGCCCGGATGAGCAGGTGAGCCGCAAATTCGTTTGGGATGCCGATGCGTCTGGCCTTTACCAATATCAACTGCAATTGGCCGGCGAAGCACCGACCGGGCGCTGGCAATTGGTGTTTGACCTGGGCGATGGCAAGCCGCAGTTGTATGAATTCCTCGTCGAAGACTTCCTGCCCGAGCGACTGGCGCTGGAACTCAAGGGCAGCGACACGGCGTTGAGCCCGGCAGACAGCCCGGTGATCCAAGTCAACGGGCGTTACCTGTATGGCGCGCCTGCGTCGGGCAACCGGGTCAGTGGGCAAGTGTATGTGCGGCCTTTGCGCGAAGCGGTCAAGTCGCTGCCGGGCTACCAGTTCGGCTCCGTGACCGAAGAAGAATTGAGCCAGGATTTTGAGCTGGAAGAAAGCGTCCTCGACGCCAAGGGCCAAGAAGAGCTGACCCTGGAAAGCAAGTGGGCCGAGGCCAAGTCGCCGCTGCAACTGATCGTGCAGGCCAGCCTGCAAGAGTCGGGCGGGCGGCCGATCACGCGGCGCCTGGTGCAGCCGATCTGGCCGGCCGAGCAACTGCCGGGCTTGCGCGGGTTGTTTGACGGCACGGAAACCAATGGCGATGGCCCGGCGGAATTCGAAGTGCTGCTGGCCAACCAGGACGGGCAGAAACTCGCCGCGCAGAACCTCAAGGTGCGCCTGGTGCGCGAGCGCCGTGACTACTACTGGAACTACTCCGAGAATGATGGCTGGAGCTATCACTTCAACGAGAAATTCCTCAACCTCGACGAGCAGACCCTGAACATCAAGGCCGGCGACACGGCCAAGGTCAGCTTCCAGGTGGAGTGGGGCCCATACCGCGTCGAAGTGGAAGACCCGCAGACCGGCCTGGTCAGCAGCCTGCGCTTCTGGGCCGGCTACCAAGCCCAGGACAACACCGAAGGCGGCGCCGTGCGCCCGGACCAGGTCAAGCTGGCGCTGGATAAACCCGCGTATGGCGATGGCGACACCGCCAACGTCACCGTGACGCCGCCGGCAGCCGGCAAAGGCTACCTGCTGGTGGAGTCCGCCGAAGGACCACTGTGGTGGCAGGAAATCGATGTGCCGGCCGAAGGCAAAAGCTTCGCGGTGAAGCTCGACCCGAAATGGTCGCGCCATGACCTGTACGTCAGTGCCCTGGTGATTCGCCCGGGCGAGCGCAAGGCCAATATCACCCCCAAGCGGGCGGTGGGCCTGCTGCACCTGCCTTTGGATCGTACCCAGCGCAAACTCGGTGTGACCCTTACAGCACCGGAAAAAATGCGCCCCAAACAACCACTGACCGTGAAAGTCGCCGCCCGCAATGCCGATGGCAGCGTGCCGAAACAGGTGCATGTGCTGGTGGCCGCGGTGGACGTGGGCATTCTCAATATTACCGAATACCCGACGCCGGACCCGTACTCCAGCCTGTTCGGCCGCAAGGCCTATGGCGTGGACCAATTCGATATCTACGGCCAGTTGATCGAAGCCGGGCAGGGCCGCCTGGCCAGCCTGGCGTTTGGGGGTGATGCGGCGTTGGCCAAGGGCGGCAAGCGCCCGGACACCAGCGTGACCATTGTCGCCCTGCAAAGCGCACCCGTGACCTTGAATGAGCAAGGCGAGGGCGAGGTCAGCGTCAATATTCCCGACTTCAACGGCGAACTGCGGCTGATGGCCCAGGCTTGGACCGACGACCGCTACGGCATGGCCGAAGCCAAGACGGTGATCGCTGCACCGCTGATTGCCGAGCTGTCGGCGCCGCGCTTCCTCGCCGGTGGTGACCAGACGACGCTGGCCCTGGACCTGTCCAACCTGTCGGGCAAGGCGCAGAAGCTCGACGTACAGCTGAGCGCCGACGGGCAATTGGAGTTGGCAAACGGTGGTGCGCAAACCGTCGAATTGAAACAAGGCCAGCGCACCACCCTGCGCATCCCGGTGAAAGCCTGGGGCGGGTTGGGCCAGGGCAAGGTCAAGGTGACCGTGAATGGCCTGGACCTGCCGGGCGAGAACCTGCCGCCGTTCACCCGTGAATGGACGCTGGGTGTGCGACCTGCATATCCGGCACTGCTCAAGCATTACCGTGCAGTGCTCAAGGATCAGCCATGGAACCTGCCGGTGGGCACCCTGGATCAATTCGATGCCTCGGGGCGCCAGGCGCTGCTGAGCCTGTCGAGCCGGCCACCGCTGAACCTCGGTGCGCAGATCAGCGCACTCAAGGCTTACCCCTACGGTTGCCTGGAACAGACCGCGAGCGGCCTGTACCCGTCGCTGTACGCCGACGATGCATTGCTCAAGCGCCTGTCGATCAAAGGCGAGTCGGACAGCGAGCGCAAACGCAAGATCGAGCTGGGCATCGAACGCCTGCTGGGCATGCAGCGCTACAACGGCAGCTTCGGTCTGTGGGGCGCTGATGGCGAAGAAGAATACTGGCTGACGGCCTACGTCACCGACTTCCTGCTGCGTGCCCGTGACCAGGGTTTTGCCGTGCCGCCTGAAGCGTTGAAGAAGGCCAGCGAGCGCCTGCTGCGGTACGTGCAGGAGCGCAACCTGATCGACGTCGACTACAGCGATAACGCCGACCACACCCGCTTTGCCGTGCAGGCCTACGCCGGCATGGTACTGGCGCGCAGTCAGCAGGCGCCGTTGGGGGCGCTGCGCAGCATCTTCGAACGGCGCAGCGATGCTCGCTCCGGTTTGCCGTTGGTACAGCTGGCTATCGCGTTGCAGAAG
This sequence comes from Pseudomonas pergaminensis, assembly GCF_024112395.2. Taxonomy (NCBI): domain Bacteria; kingdom Pseudomonadati; phylum Pseudomonadota; class Gammaproteobacteria; order Pseudomonadales; family Pseudomonadaceae; genus Pseudomonas; species Pseudomonas pergaminensis. The sequence goes on from NZ_CP078013.2 coordinate 751,298, forward strand.
ATGGGTGACCAGCCGCGCGCGGACCAAGCCTTGCTCGCCGGGCTCTCTGCGCAGCGCAATGCCAACGAATGGCTGGCCGACTACGGCAGCCCGCTGCGGGACCAGGCGATGATCCTGGCGCTGCTGGAAGAGAACGACCTGGCCAAGGGCAAGCGTGAGGAGCGCTTGTTCACCCTATCCGACCAGCTGGCGGCCAGCCCCTATCTGTCGACCCAGGAGCGTAACTCGCTGTTCCTGGCTGGGCGCCTGGGGTTCGCCAAGCCGGACGCGAACTGGCAGGTGTCGCTCACCGGCAGTGGCGGCGTGCAGGAATTGAACAACCAGCAGCCGACGCTGGAGTTGGAAGGCAAACTGCTGTCCAGCGACCTGAGCCTGAGCAATCAGGGCGAGACGCCGGTGTACCAGCAACTGACGATCTCGGGTTATCCACAGGTGCCACCGGCGCCTGGCGGAGACAACCTGAGCATCCGCCGCGAATACCTGGGCATGAACGGCCAGCCGCTGAACCTGCGCAACCTCAACAGCGGTGATCTGGTGCTGGTACATCTGGCGGTCGGCGCCAAGCAGCGTGTGCCGGATGCCTTGGTGGTGGACCTGTTACCCGCCGGCCTGGAGCTGGAAAACCAGAACCTGGCACAAAGTGCTGCCAGCCTGGAAAACGCCAGCAGCCAGGTGAAGGAGTGGCGTGAGTCGATGCAGAATGCGTCGCTCAAGCACCAGGAGTTCAGGGATGACCGCTATGTGGCGGCGATCAATCTGGAAGGCTCTGGCACTACGCACTTGCTCTACTTGGCGCGTGCCGTGACGCCGGGTACATACCGGGTGCCGCCGCCGCAGGTGGAGTCGATGTACCGGCCGAACTGGCAGGCGGTGGGGGAGACACCGGCGGATCTGGTGATCAAGGGGCGCTGAAGGTCTCAGCTTGAAATGGAGATCAAATGTGGGAGCGGGCTTGCTCGCGAATACGGAGTGTCAGTTAGCGCCTCTATTACTGACCCACCGCATTCGCGAGCAAGCCCGCTCCCGCAGGGGATTTGTGGTGGTTTTGGGTTAGTGGACGACCCAGCTCAGGAGCCACAGGCCCAGCAGTAGCCAGATGATGCCCATGATGATCGACGCGCGCATGAAGGCGCGTATGGCCGAGTACAGCAGCATCAGGCCGATGATCAGGGTGATGATGCTGATAATCGAGGTGTCCATGCCCAATGTACGGGACAGGCCATCGATGAAGTTGCCACCGGCATTGGTCAGCGCACCGAACAGGCCGCTGAGTCCGTCGACGATAAAACGGATGATGGAACCGAGCGCCTGGCCCAACCATCCGAAAAAGCTTTCTACCTGCATGTGTGTGTCCTGATGAGAAGGTGGGCGTATCTGTGCTTTTGGTTGTTATTGCGACGGGCTAGTTCCCTATAAGCATAGAGGTTTGCCGGTTTAAACATGGGTTTCATTAATTGTACAGGGTTCAGGGTAGGAGCCGGCTTGCCGGCGATTGCGGTGTGCCTGTGACAAATGTGCCAACTGAGTCGCCACGATCGCCGGCAAGCCGGCTCCTACGGGTTTTGCGTTGGGGTGTAGGGGTTGTTGGGGTGGTGGTTGCGCTGATTTGGCTGGCCGATCGGATTTGGCCGTTGCCGTTGCCCAAGGATGATTTGGCGCGGGTGGTGCTGGCTGAGGATGGCACGCCGTTGTGGCGGTTTGCCGATGCCAATGGGGTGTGGCGGTATCCGGTGCAGACGCGCGAGGTGTCGCCCTATTACCTGGACGCGTTGCTGACCTATGAGGACCGTTGGTTCTATCAGCACCCCGGCGTAAACCCGCTGGCACTGGTTCGGGCGACGTGGCAGAACCTCACGGGTGCGCGGGTGGTGTCGGGGGGCAGCACGTTGTCGATGCAGGTGGCGCGGCTGTTGGATCCGCATTCGCGGACCTTCCATGGCAAGTTGCGCCAGTTGTGGCGCACGGCGCAGTTGGAATGGCACCTGTCCAAGGAAGAAATCCTCAACCTCTACCTGAACCGCGCACCGTTTGGCGGTACGTTGCAGGGCGTGGCGGCCGCCAGTTGGGCGTACTTGGGCAAATCGCCGTCACAGCTGACCCAGGCCGAAGCCGCCTTGCTCGCGGTGTTGCCCCAGGCGCCGAGCCGTTTGCGCCCGGACCGCCATCCTCAACGCGCCCAGCAAGCTCGCGACAAAGTGCTGCGCCGCCTCGCTGAGTTCCAGGTGTGGCCGCAGGCCGCCGTCGATGAAGCCCTGGAAGAACCGCTGCTGCTCGCCCCGCGCCTGGAACCGAGCCTGGCGCCTTTGCTCGCGCGCCGCCTGAACCGCCCCGACAGCCCCCCGCTGATCCGCACCACCCTGGATGCCACCTTGCAACGCCGCCTCGAAGACCTGCTGCTGGGTTGGCGTGCACGGTTGCCGGAGCACACCTCCGCCGCCATTTTGGTGGTGGAAGAGGAAACCATGGCCGTGCGTGCCTACCTCGGTTCGGTGGACATCAACGACACCAAGCGCTTTGGCCATGTGGACATGATCAGCGCGCTGCGTTCGCCGGGCTCCACGTTGAAACCCTTCCTCTATGGCATGGCCCTGGATGATGGGTTGATTCATTCCGAATCCCTGCTGCAGGACGTGCCCCGGCGTTATGGCGATTACCGGCCGGGCAACTTCTCCATGGGCTTTACCGGTGCGGTGCCGGCGAGTACGGCGTTGTCCAGTTCGCTGAACCTGCCGGCGGTGCAATTGCTGGAAGCCTATGGTCCGAAGCGGTTCGCCGCCCAGATGCGCATCGGCGGCGTGCCGTTGGCGCTGCCGGCATTGGCCGAGCCGAACCTGGCGTTGATCCTGGGCGGCGCCGGCAGTCGCCTCGAAGACTTGGTGAGCGGCTATAGCGCCTTCGCCCGGGACGGCAGGAGTGCCACCCTTCGATTACAGCCGGACGATACGCTGAGAGAACGGCCTTTGCTGTCGCCAGGGGCCGCCTGGATTGTGCGGCGTATCCTCAGTGGCCAGGCACGCCCGGACCGCGACCCGCGTGCCGAGCTGGTGCAACGCCCGGTGCTGGCCTGGAAGACCGGCACCAGCTACGGCTTTCGGGACGCCTGGGCGATTGGCGTGGGGCCGCGCTATTTGATCGGCGTATGGATCGGCCGCCCGGACGGTACGCCGGTGCCGGGGCAGTTCGGCCTCGCCTCGGCCGCGCCGTTGATGTTGCAGGTGCACGACGTGCTGACCAACCGCGACAGCCAGCGCGGTATCAGCGCCCCCGTCAAACCGGTGCCGGCCAATGTCGGCGTGGCGGCGATCTGTTGGCCGCTGGGCCAGCCCATGAGCCGCAGCGACCCCAATTGCCGTCGCCAGCGCTTCGCCTGGACGTTGGATAACACCACGCCGCCCACCCTGCAGGCGCTGGACCAACCCTTGAGCGTGGGCTTGATGGAAAGCGTGTGGGTCAATGGCAAGGGCTTGCGGGTCGACGCCCATTGCCCTGGCGCCGAGCACAAGAACATCGCCCTGTGGCCTGCGCCCCTGGAGCCCTGGCTGCCCAGGGCCGAGCGCCGCGAAGCGCGTATCCCTGCAGCCGACCCCGAATGCCCGCCACCGGCGCTCGCCGCGTCTTCACCTTTGTCGATCGTGGGTGTGCGCGAAGGCGACCAACTGCGCCTGCCCGCCGCCAGCCAACAGGCCCTGCGTTTGAAAATCTCCGCATTGGGCGGCAGTGGACGGCGCTGGTGGTTTCTCAACGGTGCCCCGCTGGGTGACAGCGCCAACCAGGACTTTATCAACGCCAGTTTCGAGCGCCTGGGCCGCTACCAGCTCAGCGTCCTCGATGAAGCCGGTCAAACGGCCCGGCTGGAGTTCAGCGTCGTCGATTGAATCGCCATCGCCGGCCTAAAGGTTCACTTGCCTTCAAGGCTAATCCCCCCGAAGCTATCCACCTTCAGGAGCCCCCGCATGAACCTCGAACACCTCACCGAACGCCTGCACCGCATCCGCGATAACAACGACTGGAAACCATTCCACAGCCCGAAAAACCTGGCCATGGCCGCCAGCGTGGAAATGGCCGAGCTGGTGGAAATCTTCCAATGGCTGACCGAAGACCAATCGCGCCAGCTCCCTGCCGATAAACTCGCCCATGCCGGGCAGGAAGTCGGCGATATCGTGCTGTACCTGCTGTTGCTGTGCAGCGAGCTGGGCCTGGACATGAACGAGGTGGTGCGCGCGAAACTGGCCGACAGCGAACGGCGGTTTGCTCATGAGTGACCGCCATTTCGACCAGCTCGCCACGCGCTTCGCCGAAAAGATCTACGGGGGCGCCAAAGGTGCCATACGGTTGGCGGTGCTCCAGGCCGACCTGACCGAGGCCCTGCCCAAGCGCCCGTTGCGTGTGCTGGATATCGGCGCGGGCCTGGGCCATATGTCGCTGTGGTTGGCCGAGCAGGGCCACGACGTCACCCTGGCCGAACCTGCCGAGCCGATGCTCGAAGGTGCACGCCAACGCTTTGCTGACGCAGGGCAGACCGCCACCTTTATCCATGCGCCCTGGCAAGACCTGTTGGGCCAGCTCACCGAACCCTACGACCTGGTGTTGTGCCACGCGGTGCTGGAATGGCTGGCCGAGCCCCATGCGATCCTGCCGGTGCTGCACCAGCTCACGGTGCCCGGCGGCTGGTTGTCGTTGGCGTTCTACAACCGCGATGCGCTGATTTACCGCAACCTGCTCAAGGGCCACTTCCGCAAAATGCGCAAGAACGACATGGCCGGCGAAAAGCAGAGCCTCACGCCGCAACAACCCCTTGACCCACGTGAATTGGCGGCGCAACTCGACGGCCTTTGGCAGGTCGAAAGCCAAAGCGGTGTGCGGGTTTTCCATGACTACATGCCAGTGGAATTCCAGGCGCGCGCGGATTTGCAGGACCTTTTGGAGATGGAACTCGCTCACCGTCGTCACCCAAGCTTTGCCGGACTTGGGCGTTATTTGCACTGGATCTGCCGTCCGGTTTAAGCGGCCCAGTCTGCGGAGGTCGAAATGCGTCGTCTCTGTTTGATCCTGTTGTCCCTCGGGCTGGCCGCGTGTTCCAGCCCCAACCCTTATGTGGCCGCTTCGGCGCCGATCCCGCCGGCGCCTCCCCAGGCTGCCAACACCTTTGATGCCAGCGCCTACCCGGCGCCGGTGCGCGACTACGGTGCTTACCGCAACTGGGCCTGGCGTAACGGCCAACTGCCGGCGGGCACGGCCTGGGCGGATTCGGCGCAAATTGCCGAAGCGGTCAGCGGCGCCCTCGACCAGCGCGGCCTGCGTCCCCTGCACGACAACCGCCCGGCAGACCTGCTGGTGAGCGCCGATGTGCGCCTGGAGAAGCGCCTCAAGCAAGTCCAGGATGACTATGGCTACGGCTATGGCGGTTACAACCGCTATGGCAATGGCTACGGCATGTACAACTCGGTGCCGATCGTGCGCACCTATGAAGTCCAGGTCGTGGTAGTTCGCGTCAACCTGTTCGATGCCCGCACCGGTCAACCGGTGTGGAGTGCCAGCGCGGAAACTGGCAGCCAGGGAAGCCTCAGCGAGCGGGGAGATGCCTTGCGCCAGGCGGTGCAAAAGGCAATGACGGCATACCCTCCCAGTTAACAGCTATTCTCATTTCAAGCGCGGGTCGCTCTTTGGAGAAAAACCATGTTTCGTCGTATCGCTACGCTTGCTGTTGTAGTGCTGCTGGGCGGTTGCCAGACCAGCCAGGTCAACCACGATTTTGACGCCAGCCGGGATTTCGGTGCCTACCGCAGTTGGGCCTGGAAGGACCCGGCGCTGCAATATCGCCCCGATGACCCGCGCATCAAGAGCGACCTCACTGAACAGCGCATCCGGCAGGCCGTGGGTGAACAACTCGACCAGCGCGGCCTGCGCCCGGCCGCGTCCGGCACCAAGGCTGACCTGAATGTTCAGGCCTACCTGATTGTCGAGGACCGTCAGCAGCAAGTCACCACCAACTATGGTGGCGCTTGGGGGGGGCCGTGGAATGGCTATTGGGGCGCGCCGATGTACAACGAAACGCGCAACATCACTTACAAAGTCGCCACCATCCAGATCGACCTGCTTGACGGCAAGGATGGCAAGCTCGTCTGGCGCGGCAGCGATGAACAAATGATGGCTACCTCGCCCAACCCTCAGGATCGTGACAAAGCCATTCGCACCACCGTCACTCGTGTCCTTTCCAGCTATCCCCCTCACTAGTTCCCTCGACCTGTAGGAGCTGGCTTGCCTGCGAAGACGGCCTGCCAGCCGACCGCTCTCTAACTGCCACCCCACGCTCCAAATGTGGGAGCTGGCTTGCCTGCGAAGGCGGCCTGCCAGCCGACCGCTCTCTAACTGCCACCCCACGCTCCAAATGTGGGAGCTGGCTTGCCTGCGAAGGCGGCCTGACAGCCGACCACTCTCTAACTGCCACCCCACGATCCAAATGTGGGAGCTGGCTTGCCTGCGAAGGCGGCCTGCCAGCCGACCACTCTCTAACTGCCACCCCACGATCCAAATGTGGGAGCTGGCTTGCCTGCGAAGACGGCCTGACAGCCGACCACTCTCTAACTGCCACCCCACGCTCCAAATGTGGGAGCTGGCTTGCCTGCGAATACGGCCTGCCAGCCGACCACGCTCTAACTGCCACCCCACGCTCCAAATGTGGGAGCTGGCTTGCCTGCGAAGACGGCCTAACAGCCGACCACTCTCTAACTGCCACCCCACGATCCAAATGTGGGAGCTGGCTTGCCTGCGAATACGGCCTGACAGCCGACCATTCTCTAACTGCCACCCCACGATCCAAATGTGGGAGCTGGCTTGCCTGCGAAGACGGCCTGCCAGCCGACCACGCTCTAACTGCCACCCCACGATCCAAATGTGGGAGCTGGCTTGCCTGCGAATACGGCCTGACAGCCGACCACTCTCTAACTGCCACCCCACGATCCAAATGTGGGAGCTGGCTTGCCTGCGAAGGCGGCCTGCCAGCCGACCAGGATGTTGGATCTGACCGGGTACATATCCGTTATTTGGGTAACGGCTGGTATTGGTTCCGCCCTTACGGCGGCTCACTTTTGAAAAGCGCAAAAGTAAGCAAAACGCTCTTGCCCCAACACTCGGCACCTCGCTCACGCTCGGTGTGCCCGTAATCCGACAGGTATTTGGGGGGCCGCCGCCACGCGCCATCCATGGCGCGGGGCGGCTAAACCGGCATCCCTGCCGGTTTACCCCCCAAATCCCTGTCGAATTCCGGCCAGCGTGTTTGACGGGGCGCCTAAGATCAAAAGCAGGGTCAAGATCAAGATCAAGATCAAGATCAAGATCAAGATCAAGATCAAGATCAACAGCTACTCGCTTCGCATCGTGGTTACGGGGGTTGTCGTGGGTGTTACAACGTCGTGTCGATATTTATCGTCATCGCCGGTAGGCCAGCGCCCGCATTGATTTGTGGCGACTGGCCAGCCCTTGTCTACACTCCAAATAACTACGGAGAGTAAGCGCTAAGGAGTGCCTGATGTCTCCCCGACTTCGTTCCAGGCAACGTGGTGCGATTGGCTTGATGGCAGCAGGCACCCTGGCGGTGGCCATGGTGTTTATGCTGTTGGCGGTGGACAGTGGCCGCCTGTACCTGGAAAAACGCAAGCTGCAGTCCATCGCCGACACCTCGGCCCTCGAAGCTGCCGGCCGTGGCGGCGTTTGCACCCCCAGCACCACCGCCAACGACTATGCCGTACAGAACGCTACGCGTAACGGGTTTCCGGTGGTCGCCGGCGATAACAGCCGTGGCCTGGCGGTGACCTGCGGTGCGCTGGTGACCAATGCCAGCAATATCCGCGTGTTTACGGTCGATGCCACCAAGAATGACGCCGTGCGCGTGGTGGCCACTCGCAGTGTAACGACCAGCCTCGCCAGTGGTATCTGGAGCATGTTCAGCGGTGCGTCGGTTTCCTCGCAGATGATCTTGAGTGCCACCGCCGTGGCGGCGTATGCGCCTCCGGTGGCGCAGTTGACCATTCGCAGCAGCCTGGCATCGGTGAATTCCAGCAATTCCCCGCTATTGAACATGGTCATCGGCAATCTGTTGGGCGGCAGCCTGTCGCTGACCGCTGCGGGTTGGAATGGGTTGCTGGCCACGAATGTGAACCTGCTCAGCTACCTGGATCAGTTGGCGATTCAATTGAATGTGACGGCGGGCGACTACGAGGCGTTGCTCAACACGGCTGTCTCCGCAAGCCAGTTGATCGACGCCGCAGTCAAGGTGCTGCAGAAAAACGGATCGGTGGCCACGGCGATCATTAACGACGTGATCTCACTGAAAGCCATCGCCCCCAATACCCAGCTTTTGAAAGTGGGGGATCTGCTCAAAGTTGCCAGCGGAACACCCTCCGCAGCCTTGAATACCACTGTGCAGTTGTTTCAGTTGCTGGAGACGGTGGCGCAACTGTCCAATAGCAAGAGCGCGGTGAGCGCGGCAGCCCAGGTGAACATCCCGCTGGTGGGCAACGTCTCGATCCAGACCAAAGTCATTGAGGCACCGCAACTGTCGGCGATTGGTAATCCGGCAAAGGCCAAGGCCGGGCTTTTGAATAATCCGCAGACCGATCAGATTTTCGTACGCACCGCCCAAGTACGCACATTGGTCACCATTGATGCGCCGATCATCAAGGTGGTTTCAGGGGTTTCATCGATCCTTTCCGGCCTGGGCACGCCTGTGTCGAAGGTGGTCGGCGGCCTGTTGAACTTGAACCTGCCGGCAGTGGTGGGCGGCGTCTTGTGCCTGGTGGCGTGTAATGTCGCGGATGTTGATATCACCCAAACCCTGTCCATTTATATCGAGGCAGCCAGTGCGCAAAGCTATGTCACGGACTACAACTGTGCCACGCCTGCCACCAAGTCGCTGACGGTCAAGTCCACCACTTCATTGGCCACCCTGGGCGTGGGCTATGTTGATCCGGTTGCGGCATTTTCTTCATCGGGCCCCGTCACCGTGCAGCCGGTCAGGCTGATCGATTTTGGCCAGCGCTATTGCATTGTATTGACGCTGCTATGCGGTCCGCGCACAGCGGGCGTGGGCGGAGGATTGAATCTGAAGGCGCTGACGACCGTGGGCGCGCAAACCAACGCGATGCTGTTCTTGCCCGTGGCCGAAATGAACACGACGCCGACTTACAAAAGCCCGCCAGGCACCGCCGATATCATTCATAGCCTGGGAGATACCTTGAACGGCCTGCAGGTCACTTACGTACCGCCCACCGGCAGCACGCCCGGCCCGGCGAACGGTACTGTTACCAGTGCTCTGACAACCATCGTCAGCTCGGTGGTCAACCTTGTCCAGAACGTACTGGCGCCGATACTCGACCCTATCGTCAACACCTTGCTTTCGGCCCTGGGCATCAGCCTCGGCAACGCTGAAGTTGGCGCCAACCTCACCTGCCACATGGGACGTGCCTACCTGGTGATCTAAACCACCGGCAACTCCACGCAAAACCTCGCGCCTTGCTCACCATTGGCAACGCTCAAGCGTCCGCCCATGTTTTCTACAATGCCGTAGCTCACCGACAACCCGAGCCCGGTGCCTACGCCAATCGGTTTGGTGGTAAAGAACGGTTCGAAAATCCGCTCCAGCAACCGTGGGTCAATGCCGCCACCGTTGTCTTCTACCCAGATCCGCACATGGCGGCTGTCATGCTCGCAATGCACAGCAATCCAGGGACGGAACCCAGGATCTTTTTCGCGCTGGCTCAACAACGCATCACGGGCATTCACCATCAGATTGATCAGCACCTGCTCAAGCTGGTCGACGTGACCTTTGACCTGCACGGTAAAGTCCGCCGGTGTTACGCGCACTTCCACGCCCTTGCCACGCAGGCCTTCGCCGAGCAGCGACAGCGTGCCTTCCACCGCCTGCGACGGGTCGAAGGGCTGCTGTTCGATTTCCGAGCGGCGGCCGAACACGCGCATATGGTCCACCACCCGTGCTGCGCGCTGCACCTGGGTGTCGATGCGCTGGAGCTTTTCGGTGAGGTAGTCGATCTGCGCATCGCCGTTGCCCAGGCGCTTGAGTACATTGACGATGGCCATGCGCATCACGTTCAACGGCTGGTTGATCTCATGGGCCAGGCCGGTGGCCATTTCGCCCAGGGTGGCCATCTTGGCGCTCTGGGTCAGTTGCTGCTGGGAGCGGCGCACCTCGGTGTTGTCGCGGCCGACGGCCTGCACTTCCACCAGCGCGCCCTGTTCGTCAAACACGCCACGGTCCGACCACACCCACCAGGCATGTTCGCGTCCCGGCAACTCCAGGCTGATCTCGGCGGTGCTCACCGGGAATTCCGGGGTCAACTGGCCGATGCGCTGCACAAAGGCCTGGCGTTGTTCCTCCGACAACCAATGGCCCAGGTTCAAGCCCGGCAATTGCGCCGGCAGACACTCCAGGTAATTGGCCAACGGCGTGTTGCCAAACGTCAGGGTCAGGTCCGGGCGATAGCGGCAGATCATCGCCGGGGAGTCTTCGACCAGGATGCGGTAGCGCTCTTCGCTGTGCTTGATCTGTTCGGCGGCCAGGGTCGCGTCGGTGACATCCAGCCACAGGCCGACGGCTTCCACCGGCAGGCCGAGGTCGTCGCGCAGCAACTTGGCCTCATCCAGCAACCAGTGGTAGTTGCCCTGTTTGTCACGCAGGCGGTAGCGGCTGCGGACGCTGCCTTCGCGCAGCAATTGGCGGCTGCGCTCAAAGTACAGTTCGCGGTCGTCGGGGTGGATCAATGACGCCAGGCTGTCGTGGTTGCAGTCGGCCAACGTCCAGCCCAGCAGCGGCAGCAAGCTGTCACTGAAGAACGCCGGGAGCAGGGCGCCGCTGACATAACGTTGCACGTAGATCACCGCCGGTGAGCTGGCGATCAGGTTGTCCAGGCGCGCATGGGCGGCGGCGGCTTGCAGTTGCTGGTTCTTGATGTCGCTGATGTCAAGCATGAAGCCGATCCAGCGGCGGCTGTCGCCCACGCCCAGCACTTGACCCTGTACCCGATACCAGAGCGGGTTGTGCTCGGCGTCGGTGCGTTGCAGGCGCACGCTGGTCAGCAGCGGTTTGCCCAGGGCTTGCAGGTCGTGCAGGCGGCTGTTGAGTGCCTGGCGGTCGGCAGGGTGGATCAGCTCCAGCCACAGGGCCAGAGGCTGGCGGGTAGGGCCGTCTTCCAGGCTGAGGCTGTGCAGCAACTGCGGGGCGAGCTGGACTTCCTGGGTGGCCGGCAGCAGTTCCCACCAGCCGGTGCCGAGCAGGCCTTGCAAAGCCTCCATGCGGTCGAGTTGCTGGTGGTAGCGCTGCTCGCGCAGGCGGCTCAGCAGCGGGGCGGCGAGGGCGGCGGTGAGGTTCAGCCAGTCGCGCTCGTTGGTGTGCCGCTCGCCGCTGTAGAGGCCGCAGAGCAACCACGCGGCGACGCCCTGGCTGTCACGGTAGGGCACCAGGAAACCGTCGGTGGTGCCGAAAATGCCGTGCAGGCGTGGGTGGTCGCTGCGCGCCAGGGCCAGGCTCAACGGCGCGTTGCCATTGGCACTGTCCAGGCTGGTGCCCAGGTGCTGGCCGGTCTGCCACAAGGTGGGCGCATCATGGGCGGCGTAGTGGCTGTAGACGCGCCAGCCTTGGTCGTCCTCATTGAGCAAGGCCAGGGCGACGCAAGGGATTCGCCAGCGTTGGGCCAGGCTGCGCAGCTGTTCATTGAACACCTCAGGCAGGCGCGCCAAGCTGCACACGCGCAATTGCTCGCTCATCTGGCAGGCCAGCTGATGGTTTTGCTCGCGGTGTTGGGCCAGTTGCTGGCCGGCGATCAAGTCGCCAACGTCTTGCAGGTGCAAGTTCCAGCCATCACCCTGCGGCTCGACCCAGCCACGGGTGTGCAGGGCCTGGCCGGTAGCGCCCTGGAAATCCAGGTCCAGGCTCTGGTGTTGCCACTCGGCGGGGCTGCCTTCGATACTCAGCGCGCTGTTGGCACACAGCAGTTCACGCAACAGCGGCCGGGGTTCGCCCACGCCGTGTGGCGCAAGCTGTGGGCGCAGGGTACCGCCGATGCTTAGCACGTGGCCCTGGGCATCCAGTTGCAGGTGCAGCCCTGGCGTCGGCGTGCCGGGGGCGTCGAGAGCCAGCGCGCTGGTGCGGCCGAGCAGGCGCCCGAAGAGCTTATCCCCCGAGGTCAAAACTGCAGGCTCGAACTGGCATACAAGTTGGCCGGCAAGTTCGGCACAGTGCCGATGACCGGCAACACCAGCGCCGGGAATACGGAATGAAGGCGGCTGGTCGGGTATTTGATCGTGACGGTCAGCGTGGTGCCGCTGTAAGTGGCGGTGACTAAATCGTCGGAAAACTGGAAGCTTGCCGGGATCCACTTCAACTGGTTGATCGCCGTGGCCTTGGCGCGTGCGGTTACCTGCGTGGCGTAATTGGTGCCTGCGGCCACCGGGTCCACCGACATGGCCTGGCGCACGGCCTCGGCAGCCGCCTGGTTGAACGACTGCATCATCAGCAGTGGCAGGCTATAGCTGACCAACCCATAGAACACCGCGAAAAAGATCCCGAAGACCAAGGCGAATTCAATCGCCGCAGCACCTTTTTGCTTTTTGGGGAGGCCCGTTTTCATGACTGCGTCTACCCTGACGGCTACTACCTGATATCAGCATAGAATCATTCAGCGAAAAGGGATGTTTTTTACGTGATCCAAAGCGTGGTGATACTGCTCTGGCTGGGGCTCTGTGCGTTGCAGGATATGCGTCAACGGCAAATCGCCAACAGCTTGACCCTGGGTGGGGCACTGCTGGCGTTGATCTACCTGCTCTGGATGGGCCTGACCTGGCTGGGAGCGCCTGCCAGCGAGGGAGGCTGGGCCTTCGCCGTGGCGCTGCTGCTGACCTTGCCCGGCTATGCGCTGGGCCGCTTTGGCGCGGGGGATGTGAAGCTGCTGGCCGCCCTGGCCCTGGCCAGTTCGCTGGACGTTTTGCTGTGGTCATTGATCGGCGCCGCCGTGTTCCAGGGCGCCTGGGTGCTTATCAGTCAAAGGCTTAGCGCGCGTCGAGAGGTGTCGCCTCCGGGAGTGTCAACAAAGCAGCCTTATGCGCCCTTTTTATCGACAGGGTTTGCGCTGTATTGGTTTTGGATCCATTAGTCGCACAAGGCCTCTATCGCTATGTACATAGTCGGAAAGTAGGTCTACGTTTATTGAGTAGATGTATAGGATTCTTCGTCAAAAGGGATAGGTCAATCTTTTGGCTTGCCAGGCATGGAGTAGCGCGTGAACAAGCTTACCTCGGCGGTGAAAGTGCTCGTGGTCGACGATCAGCCGATGATCGTGGAAGAGCTGTGCGAATTTCTTGAAGGCAGTGGCTACCGCTGCGTCCCTTGTGAGTCCAGCCGACACGCCTTGCAGCGCTTCAGCGAAGACGCCGAGATCGGCCTGGTGCTGTGCGACCTGCACATGCCGGACATGGATGGCATCGAGCTGGTGCAGGCCATGCAGAAAGTGGCCGGCAAGCAGCGGGCATTTGAGGCGATCATGCTGACCGGGCGTGCCGACAAACAGGACGTGATCAAGGCCCTGCGCGCGGGGATCTCGGATTACTACCAGAAGCCGATCAACCTCGATGAATTGCTCGAAGGCCTGCAACGCCAGGAAGCGGCATTGGAAGAGCGGCAAAAAGAGCTGCAACTGGGGCACCTGAACCAGAAGCTGCAATACCTCTCCGAATCCATCAATGACCTGTATCAGGACCTCGACAAAGTACGTCGCAGCCCAGGTACCGGCTTGGCGGATGAGGGCGAGTTGGCCGCCGAAGAAACCGGGCCGCTGGAAATCCCGACCATTTTCAACCAGCTGTCACCGCGCCAGCTGGATGTGGCGCGCCTGGTGGGCAAGGGCCAGACCAACTACCAGATCGCCTGTGAACTGGGGATCACCGAAAACACGGTCAAGCTCTACGTGTCGCAGGTGTTGCGCCTGACCCATATGCATAACCGCACTCAACTGGCACTGGCCTTGTCGCCGAACAATTCGGCGATGCGCCAACGGGTGACGGCACACTGAATCTTCGGGTGTTATTGGCTCTTCCCGCCCTTGGACGACCCACCGGACTCTGACTCGAAAAACTCCGGGATGGGGTGCTTGTTGCTGTCCAGCCAACGCTGCAAGGCATTCTCCCGTTCTGCGGGCGTGGTCCTTTGCGGCGTGGGTGAAGCGACACGCCCATCGACCTGCAAGGCCAGCCAGTTTTCCGTCTCTGCCTGTTGCGGGGACGATGGGCCCGGTTCAATGGCCAGTGCGCTCAGCGGAAGCAGCGCCAGGCCGATCAGGTAATGTGCTTTCATCGATCACTCCTCACTTGATAGCCAGCGTATGGCATCGCTGACCGCCACGACTTTGCGTGCTGGTGCGCTGGGGCCCTTGAGTTTTTGCGCGCGGGCCTGGGCATCGGTGACTTGTTCGGGGCTCAGGCCCAATTGGCTGACCACCTTTGCCGCTTGCCCCCAGTCGTCCTGATAGATCAGCAAAGTCACCAGGTTGACGGCGGCCAACGGGTCGCTTTGCTTGAGCTCGATGGCGGTCATGAATTCAAAACGCGCATCTGCCATGCGCAGTTGGTTGAGGTACACCACGCCCAGGTCATTGCGGATTTTTTCGTCGGTGGGCGCCAGTTGCGCGGCCCGTTGCATATGCGCCATGGCCTGGGCGTTGTCGCCCCTGGCGGCCGCCAATTGCCCCAGACCGTGCTCGCCTTCGGCGTCCATGCAAGTACCGAGCAGGCTGCGGTACAACGGCTCGGCCTCGCTGCGCCCGAGCAGTCGGTAGTTACGGGCCTTGCGCTGGCGCACCTGAGGCAGGGCGTCGGGCATATTTTGCAGATTGGCCAGGCTGGCGTGCAGCTTGCCTTCGTTGGCCAGGTCATCGGACAGGTTGAGCGCCAGCTCCTGCTCGGAACTCGGCTTGGCGCAACTGCCGGATGAGGTCAATGCCGACCAGGGTGATTGGCCATCGGTGGCGCAGCCGCCGAGCATCAGCAAGGCCAGGCCGGCAATCAGTACTTTCATCAACGACTCCTTAAAAGTGACTCAACGCGCGGGCGATGCCGATAAAGGCCGGGCCGCCGAGCACGATCAGCAAAGCTGGGAACAGAAACACCATCATCACCACTGACATTTTTGCCGACATTTTCGAGATGTATTCCTGCAAGCGGGTCAGGCGTCGGTCGTCGAGCAATTGCTTGAGCGCCAGCAGCGACTTCATCGCGCCGCCGCCTTGCTGGATCAGTTGTTGGAGGATGATGCAGGTGTCGGTGAACTCATCCACTTCCAGCACGCGCGCGGTCTTGCCCAGTTCCTCACCCAACTCCAGCCCGGAATCGACCCGCGCCAGGATCAGGCGCAATTCGTGCGTGAGGTGGGGAAGCAAACGCTGGGCTTCGTTGCCCAGCACCCGTAACGACTGTTCAACTGCCATGCCCGACTCAAACAGGATGCGCAGCAGCGGAATAAACGTTGAGACTTCCTTGGCGATGGCTTGCTGGCGATGTTTGGCAGCCGCAGCCAGCACACGCTTGGGCAACAGGTAGCCAATCCCCAAGGCAAATAGCGGGGCAATCCATGCAGGGTCCGCATGGGGAAACAGAATTTGCTGGCCCAAGAGGGTCAGGCCCAGAAGCACGATGGGCAAACCGATCTGGAAGGCAGCAAACAGCGAGCGCTGGTTGGCCTTGCGCCACCCGACTCGGTTGAGCAACACCTGGGTCTCCTGGTCCAGGCTGACCGAGCGCTGGGCCAGGGTGCTCCCGCCGAGCTGGCGCATCAGCGTACCGAGCCGGGCATCGCCGCCCATCCGCCCTTGCAGTCGATCAGCGACCCGGCGATCGCGCCGGCGATGCTCCAGCAATTGGCCGGCCACCAGTACCAGGGCGGCGAGCAGCAACAAGGCGCTGGCGAGAAGGGCCATCTCAGACACTCCTCAGCATGCGCCACATGATCAGGGTGCCGCAGATGTCCATGGCCAGTGCGCTGAACAGCATGATGCGCCCGGTGCCGTCGTTCCACATGGTCATCAAATAGTCCGGGTTGACCATGATGAAATAGCCCACGATCAGTACCGGCAACCCACCCAATACATAGGCGGTCATGCGCGTTTCGCCGGTCATGGCCTTGAGTTGGCGGGCACCTTGTTCGCGCTCGCGAATCATCTTGATCAGGTTTTCCAGCAGCTCGCTGGCGTTGCCGCCGTAGCGATGGTTGACCTTCAGCCCCAGGGCGAACAGACGGAACTCGTCCTGTTCGTAGAACTCGGCGAAGTCACTGACGGAGTCCGGCAGGCTGACCCCCATGCGCACGTTGCGCTGCACCCGGCCCATGGCGTCCTTGAGTGGGTTTTCAATGCTTTCGACGCCGCCCAGCACAGCATCGGCCAAGGTTCTGCCGGACTTGAGGCTGCGAACGCTGTGGTCGAGCAACTGCGGCAGCTGTTCGACCATGCGTTGCACGCGCTGTTGATAACGCCAACTGATGTAGACGCGCAGTGCCAGTGGCGGCCCCAGGATCATTGCGATCAGGCCCAGCCCGTCTGCGAACAGCCAACCGAGCAATGCGCCGATCACCCAACCGCTCAGCCATAGGCCCAGGCGATCGGTGGGCTTGCCCAGCCCAGCGCGCGCGAACATGCGCTCAAGCCCCGTCCATTTGGTCGCGGTTTCCTGAATGTCGGGCTGGCCGTCGCCGAGGCGTTCCAGCACGCGGTCCGTCTGGGCCTTGCGCAGGCCGTGGTGAAACTGCCAGAACGACAGGCCGATCAGCAGCAGGCAGACAAGCAGCAATATCGGTCCGGTCATCAAGCGCCCCCTACGACTGCAACGCCGATTCACGGCGCAGTTTGTCGCCGGCCGGGTTGATGGCTTCGCGCAGGAACCCGATGCCGGTGCGCCGGTCCAGGCGGAACAGGGTGTTGGTGACATACACGTCTTCGCGTACGCCGACCACTTCCACCACCTCGCTCACACAGCGGCGGCCATCGGGCATGCGCGTCAGTTGGATGATCACGTCCAGTGCAGCGCAGATCATCTGGCGCAGGGTTTTTTCCGCGACCACCCGGCCGGTCAGGCCCACCAGGGTTTCCAGGCGCAGCAAGGCATCCTGGGCATTGTTGGCGTGCACGGTGCTCATGGAACCGTCGTGGCCAGTGTTCATGGCGGTCATCACGTCGAGCACTTCCACGCCACGGATCTCCCCGAGGATGATGCGGTCCGGGCGCATCCGCAGGGCGTTGCGGATCAGGTCGCTGGAGCGTACTTCACCATGGCCTTCGGCGTTTGGCGGGCGGGTTTCCAGGCGCACCACATGGGGGTGGCCCAGTTGCAGTTCGGCCACGTCTTCGATGGTGACCAGGCGCTCGTGGGGGTTGATCAGCTGGCTGAGAATGTTCAGCAGCGTGGTTTTGCCGGTGCCGGTCCCGCCGCTGATGAGGATGTTGCAGCGCTTGCCCACGGCCTCCTGGAAGAATTCGAAAATGCTTTGGTCGATGGTCTGCATGGCGACCAGGTCGCTGCTCTTGAGCATGTCCTTGCGAAATTTCCGAATCGACAGGCATGGCCCGTCCAGGGCAATCGGCGGGATGATCGCGTTGACCCGGCTGCCGTCGGGCAGGCGCGCATCCACCATCGGCGAGGATTCATCGAGGCGCCGACCCAGTGGCGCGAGGATGCGTTGCATCACGCGCTCCACGTGGTGGTCGTCGATAAAGCGCAGGTCGCTCTGGTGCAGCAGGCCGTCGCGTTCGATAAACACCCGGTGCGGCCCGTTGACCAGGATCTCGGTCACCGAGGGGTCGCGCAGCAGCACTTCCAGTGGGCCGAAGCCGGTGAGTTCGTCGACGATCTCTTCGGCCAGGCGCTCCATTTCATAGCGCGAGATCGCCAGGCGCATACGCGTGATGTATTCGGAAACCTTGTCGATGACAAACTGCGCCAAGGACTGGCGCGTGCCTTCGAGCAGGTTCTTGCCCGACTCTTCGATGGCGTCGATGATGTAGCGATGCAGCACCAGTTTCAGGCCATCGTGATCGCTGTTGCCCCCGGCGCTTCGGGCCGGGCCGCCAAATAATTTTTCGCCGTTCATCGTCCGGACCCCAGGAAGCGTTCAAACCAGCGCATTGAGGGTTTCGCAAGGCCCTCGGAGCGTTTTGCCAGGCGCTCGCCCAAGGTGCGCACGGCTTGGGTCAAAGGTTCACGTGGGGCCAGTGCGAACAGGGTCTGGCCCTGGTTTTTCACATTCAGGCGCAGCTCGGCGGCGAGGGGGAGTACGGCGACGCATTCGAGGCCGAAGCTTTTTTCCAGGGCTTCGGTGTCCGGCGCACAGGCCTTGATGTAGCGGTCCACCACCAGCTTGGCGTGATCGAGCTTCATGCCTTTTTCGCGCCAGCGGTTGATCACCGCGAGGTTGCGGCGGCAGTCCAGTACGCTTTGGTCAGTGCACCACAGCAGCTTGTCGCAGTGGCTGACAAAGGTGCGCAGAGCTTCGCTGTCCGGTTGCCCGGTAATGTTCACGACAATGTGCTGGAAGTGCTGGCGCAGCGCACTGAGCAACATGAACAGCTCGGCGGCACTGGTGAGTTTGAGCGGTTCGTCACCGGTGGCGTACGCCAGGATGCGCAGGCCATCGAGGGCGGTGGTGAAGGCACTGTTGATCAAGGTGGTGTCGAGACGGCGCAAGTGTCGCAATGCATCGCCGAAATTGAACGTGCTCTCCAGGCCCAGCAAGGCCAGGCTGTCGCTGCGCGGCAGGCCCAGGTCGAGCAGCAGGGTCTGCTGCCCGCTTTTTTGCACCACCAGCGCCAGGTGGGTGGCCAGCATCGCCCCATCGGCGTTGCTCTGGGTGCCAAATAACACGGTCAGGCCGCCCAGCTGTGTATTGGGCGTGACGGTCGGCAGGCGCTTGCTGAGGCGTCGCACCAGGCCGGCCACTTCGCTGGAGCGTGAGCCGTAGGCGACGAAATCGCGGGCGCCGGCCCGCATGGCGTTGAGTACCAGTTGGTTGTCCATGCCATCGCCGAGGGCAACCACCGCGAGCATCGGCTTGGCTTCCAGGGCACCTTCGATCAGCGCGCTCTGGGCCACTACGTTTTCACGGTCCAGGCCGACAAACACCAGGTTGGCAAAGGTCACGTCCACCAGCGCCAGCAGCTCGTCCAGGCTGCCGGTGCCGGCGCTCACGACTTGGCCCAGGGGCGCCAGGGCACCCTGCAGCCACTCAAGGTCAGTGGCGTTGCGGGTGATGGCGAGGAAGGTCTGACTCAGGCTATCGCTCATTGGGAAAGTCCACTGCGACGGTCGAAATTACCGTTTTCCAGGAAGAACAGCCGGTACCAGTTCGGGTCGTAGGTGCGCAGTTTTTCGCCGGGCAAGGAGGGCAATTGGGCGTTGGCGGCCAGCGGCTGCACCAGGTGCGGCGTAACGATCATCAGCAGTTCCTTTTCTTCGCGGCTGATATTGGAGTCGCGGAAAAACGCGCCGAGGATCGGGATATCGCCCAGCCCTGGAAACTTGCTGATGGTGGAGCGGTTATTGGTGCTGATCAGGCCGCTGATCACAAAACTTTCGCCATCGGCCAGGGAAACGCTAGTGTCGGTGCGGCGCACGGTCAGCGCCGGCACCTGGATGCCTTGGATCTGCACCGCATTGCTGTAGTCCAGCTCGCTGACTTCCGGCGCCACCTTGAGAGTGATGCGGTTGCGGTCGATCACCGTGGGGGTCAGGGTCAGGCGGATGCCGAACTCCTTGTACTCGATGGAGATGGTGTCGCTGCCGGCGCTGGGCACCGGCACCGGCACCTCGCCGCCGGCCAGGAAGGAAGCGCTCTGGCCGCTCATGGCCACCAGGCTCGGGCGCGCCAGGGTGTAGGCAAAGCCGCTGCGTTCCAAGGCATTGATCATGGCTTTTACCCGGCCACCGCCAAAGCCGATGTTGAAACTGTCAGCGCTCACCGGCAGTTTGAACACGCCTTCCGAGGGGGACAGCAGGTTGGGGCTGCCGAGGAAAAAATTCGTGCCCGTGCCCAGGAACCGCGTGCTTGCTTCCTTGAGCTTGGTGCGGCTGACTTCCACAAAGCGGATATCGGTCTGCACCTGGCTGGGCAGCAAGGGATCTTCCGACGGCGACAGTGACAGGCTGGTCAATGCCGAGGTGGCCTTGCCCTTGACGAACACCATGCTCTGGCGCGGCGCGCTGGCGCAGGCGGTCCACACCATCAGGCTGGTGGCGCCGGACGAGACACCGGTCAGCAGGAAATGTCGGTCGCCGTTCACCCGCACATCGGCGATTTTCGGATCGCCGATGGCCAGGCGCGTAATGGCTACCGGTGATTGCAGCTCCTGTTGCAGGCCTTCTCCCACTTCGACCACGGCGGGCAACTGGCCCAAGGCGCTGCAATTGCCCGGCGCGGCCAGAGCCATGCCGACCGGCAGGCTCGACAGCATCAGGGCGCAGGCCAGTTGCGTGAACATGGGGGCGTAGCGATGGCTCATTCAAAGCATCCTTGCTCGATCACGGAGTTTGTGGCGCCGCCTGGGCGCCGCGAATCACTTCAATGCCACGGCGCACGCCAGGCTCACCGGCGGCCGCGGCTGCGGCGACGCGTTTGGGCGGGCCGGTCAGGGCCAGTTGAGTAAATTGGTAGAGGTCGCGGTTGGCACTTTCCAGTTTGTCCGGCGATTCGTTTTCACCGGCCCAATAGCGGCTGAGCAGTTGCTCTTCGGCGCTGCGGACGGCCAGGCGCAATATCCCGGCTTGTGCCGCGAGCATCATGCGGCTTAACAGAGGCTCCGGCACGGCCAGCACAACGGTGCGCGCGCCCGCCCGGCGTTGGGCGGCCTGGGCGCGCTCTTCGGCGGTGGCCGGCGGCGGGACGGCGGGTGTGCCATCGTTGGCCAGGCCCAATTGGTCGCCGACGCTGAGCAGGCGCATGGCGGGAAGGACGATCTGGGCCGATTGCTCGGCGTTGCTGGTGTCCTGGCGCAAGAACAACAGTACGTCCACGTAATCGCCTGGGCTCAGTTGGCCGCCGGCGCCGATGACTTCGTCCACGGCCACTGCCAGGGCGCGTTCGTTGGGGCGAATCATGCGTGCGAGGGGGCCGCCGCTGTTAAAGCTTTCTTCGGTGAGCCAAGTGCCGGCGCCGAGGGCGCGCAGTGGCGTGCGGCCGATGGCCTGGTCGAGCTGAGTGAGGCTGCCAGCGGGCACGGTGCGTAGTTTTTCCACCGTCAGGTCGGCGGCGGTCAGCGGAATAAAAGCCGGCACATCGTGCACCAGCACCACCACCGGTTGGCGGGTCTGGTCTTCGGCGGCAGCGACGGTGTTTGCAACGGAAACGACAGGTGCAGCTGGGGCGGCGACAGGCTCCGGTGTGCGGCTCAAGACCAGTCCCCAATACCCGGCGATCAACGCCCCGATCAGCAACAAGCCGGCCAGGACCATGCTGATACGACTGTTCATGACGGCTCTCCCTATCCCGTTGCACTGCGCGCCCGCTTAATCCAAACGGGTTAATCCGCAACCTGGCTGTGATGAACATCTAACGATTTGGCTATTTGAAGGTAGCTCAGCTAGGACGAAATGCCATTACCGTAGGAAAAATTTATCTGAACTATAGAAGCAGCGGCTTGGCGTGCAGGTTTATGGCGTCAACGTTGTGACTAATACTTTGTGATTAATCCGTTATTACAGTTGTGAGGCCGAGGTTTGTTGACAATGCTCTAATGGCACGCCGCGATCATCTGGTACTAGAGCCGTTCCGGCTTCCAGTGGCGTTTTAGGGAGAAGTCTTATGTTCCTTGACCTGGTGTTGAAACTTTACGTTCAGACGCAACTATTCTTCAGTCGCAAAGAGGGTGCCTCAGGTATCGAGTACGCAATTGTCGTCGCGTTGGTCGCGCTGGTTATTGTCGGCGCCGGAACGGGGCTGGGAACTAAGATCAAAAACATTTTCACCAACATGACCACAAGCATGCCGACTGGGACCTGATTTAAGTGTGGCAGTCGTTATGATTATTCCCTCTTGCAGGTAATGCCATGAGCGCGTCTTCTTCACGCCAGCAAATCCTATTGGTGGACGACGAAGAGGACGCCTTAATCGAACTTGCCGAATCCCTCGAGAACGAGGGGTTTGTCTGTTTTACCGCCAACTCCGTCACCTTCGCCCTGCAAGAATTGACACTTCACCCCGACATCGCCCTGGTCATTACCGACCTGCGCATGCCCGAGGAAAGTGGCATTTCGTTGATCAAGCGCCTGCGCGAACACACCTCACGTTCCCACCTGCCGGTGATTGTGATGTCCGGTCATGCCGAAATGGATGATGTGAGCGACATGCTGCGCCTGCAGGTGCTGGACCTGTTTCGCAAGCCGATCTACCTGGTGCGGTTGATCGATACGCTGAACAACCTCTTCCCCCTCCCCAGAGCGAAACTGTAGGCGCCCGGAAAGCCGGGCTCCTGCAGATGTCAGAGCTGGTAGCTGAAGCTCACCGAATAACGCGGCCGCCGATCGTAGCTGTCCAATGCCACGTCCGACATCGGCTTGGCGACCTCCAGCGCGATGTTGTAGTACTTGGCATCGCCAAAACGCAGCCCCAACGCCGCCGATGACAGGTCGTTGCCCTGCACCGGCAGGTCGTTGAACCAGGTCTTGGCGCGGTCGAACACCACGTAGGGTTGCAGGATTCTCACCCAGTCGCCGGCGCGGTTGTAGCTGTAGTTGACCTCGTAGGCCAGGCCCCAGCCCTTGTCGCCGGTGCCCTGGTCATCGGGATAACCGCGGCCGAAACTCTGCCCGCCGAAGGTGGCGCGTTCGCTGTCGGGCAGGTTGTCGTTGCTCCAGTAAAGCGCGCCGGACAGCACGCCTTGCCAGTTCTCGAACAGCTTGTTGCTCTGTACGCCAGACAGGCGCAGGCGGAAGAAGTCGAGGTCGGGTTTGAGGCCGCCAAAGTCCGTGCGGGTCTTGGCGCCCATGCCATTGATTCCTTGGTACACGCCGCCGCTGATGATGCGCAATTGGGTGGTGTCAGCCTTGCGCCAGTCCCCTTCGAAGGCCAGGGCGCGCAGGTTGGTTTCAAGTTCGAAACGCTGGGGAAAACCTTCCAGTTTGTAGCGGTTGGTCTGGTCCACGGCGTACAGGCGCGTCCCCAGGCTCAACGACTCGCCGGGCGAGGCGATGAAGGGGTGGCTGATGCCGATGGAGTAACGGTCGATCTGCTGGTGTGGCTTGAGTTCCAGGCCGTCGCCCAGTTGCAGGCTGGTGCTTGGGTCGGCGCGGTAGCGTTCCCCCGAGAGCGCGAGTTGGGTGCCCTCGGCGTTGATGAATTGGCTGTAGGTCGCGCGGTAGTAGTGCTCTTTGTCTTCGCCTGGCGGGAACAGGCCGCTGATGCTCAGTTGCTCGCCCATGGATGTCCACGAGTTGCTGGTACCGGTCAGCAAGGCCTGGGTACCGCCACGGCTGGCTTCGTTGAGGCTCATGCTGGTGGTGATGGGCTTGCGGCTGGCGTTGATCTGCATGTGGGTGCCGCCATCGGTGGTGCCTGGCGGCGGCACCTGGGCTTGCACGGTTATACCCGGTATAGCGCCCATCAACGTGGTGTAGCGCTCGAACGTCTTGCGCGTGAGCGGGCGTTCGGCCTTGAGTTTCTCGGCCAGTTTGTCGACGTAGGACGAGACCGCGCCAATGTCGCCTTGCAGTTGGTAATCCCGGATGTAGCCTTCGACCAGCACCACGCGCACCAGGCCGTCCTCGAAACGTTGTTCCGGCAGGAAGGCGTACGACAGCAAGTAGCCGTCCTGCTGATAACGCCGGGTGATGCTGCGGGTGGCTTCGATCAATTGCTCCAGATTGGTTTCGTGGCCGATCAGCGGCCCGAATGCCTGCGCAACGTCGCTGAGCGGGTAGACCGTGCCGCCGTCGATCTGCAGTTTGCGGATGGTCACTTTGGTGTCCATCAGCAACGGTTGCCCGGCGGTGGGCGCCGGCGTCGGCACCTGGGTGGGTGTGGCCGCCGGACGGTAGGCGTCGGCGGGCAGGTTGGGCACGGGCAGGTTGCGGATGGTGTCGTTGCTATTGAGGAAACTGGGTAGGGTATCGGCGTGGGCATAGGCACTGAGGGTGAGCAATAACAACGGCGTCAAAGCGCGCATAGGACACTCCATGGTCAAACTGCAGCAGCGTTTCGCAGATTCCCGCCGGGCTCTGGGGGCGCGGTTCGGGTGCTTTCAGGGATCGATCATTGACCCATAAAAAAGACGAGAGACTTAGTGGGGTCTCTCGTCTCAACCAAGCGTAGGCGCTGTAGGTGAGGCCGTCTAATCGGCCAGGTGCAATTCTATTTTTTGCCGCCCAGGCCGCCTAACAGCCCGCCCAGTAGACCACCATTTGCGCTGCCGCCTGCACCGGCAGAGGCACCGGCAGAGGCACCGGCACCGGCACCTGCGCCGACACCCAGGTTCAGGCCGCCCCCGAGCAGCCCGCCGCCGGTATTGGTGCCGCCGGTGACCAGGCCGCCGATCGAGGCCACGGTACCGCCCACTGCAGTCACTGTACCGCCGAGGGCGTTGGTGACCGGGTTGGCATTGGTGCCGCTGATTTTGCCGCCCAGGCTGCTGACAGCGCCGCCGACATTCGTCGCCAGGCCATTGACGGGCGCACCCAGGCCGGTGGCACCGCCGATGGTTTGGGTCAGGCTTTGCACGCCGCTGGTGACAGGGTTGATAGCGCCGCCGATTTGAGTGGTCAGCCCGGCAATGGGGGCACCGGCCGCTGTGTTGGGGACGCCGCTGCCGCCCAGGAGGGTACCCAGGGACGCCACGGTGGTGCCGGCTTTGACACCCGTGACGCCGGTCGCGCTGACCACGCCGTTGGTGTTGCCTGCATCCAGGCCGCTGCCGGCCCCGGCGATCACGCCACCGATCAGTTCAGGCAAGCCCAGGTTGTTAGTACCGCCACCTGTACCACCGCCGTTGCCGCCGCCACTGTTATCCGCATCCGGGTCGACATAACCGCTGGCCTTGCCGACCACGGTGCCGACACCATTGAGCACATTGCCCACCGCGCCTGTCACAGGGTTGCCGGTGCCGCCGGTGTCGGCGACTTTATCGCCCAGGCCGTCGACGGTATCGCCCACTTTTTTCAGCAAGCCGCCCACTGGAGAATCCAGGCCGGTAGAGGAGCCGACTTTACCGGTGGTGTTTTCCACCAGGGAGACCACGGGCACCAGGACTTTTGCGCCCACGGTGTTGGTGACCGAACCCAGTGGGCCGGTAGTGCTCGCGGTGCTCAGGGTGTCGCCCAGCATGGTCACGGCATTGCCCACCTTGCCGACGACGTTGCCTACCACCGGTGCAGCGCCGCTGACCACCGGCACTTTGCCCAGCAGGGTGGCGACATTAGTGCCGGTGACGGTCACGCCGTCGCCCAGGTCGGAAACCCCGTTGGCCACGCCAGCGACGGTTTTGCCCAATGCATTGCTGTCAGTACCCAGCGTACCCAGGCCATCCGACAGGCCGGTACCGATGCTGCCGACGGCGTTGCCGGTAGCGGTGACCAGGCCGCCAGCGGTTGCACCGACGATTGGTAGGCTGCCAAGGGTGGTGCCCAGGCTGCTGACGGTGCCGCCGAGACCGGTCACGGTATCGCCGACGGTGTCGACCACGGTCGCCGTAACCAGTGGCGTGGTGCCGCCGCCTGGGTTAGTGCCCGGGTCGGTGCCAGGATCGGTGCCGCCACCGGTTCCCCCGCCGCCTGTACCGCCGCCTGTACCGCCACCGGTTCCCCCGCCGCCTGTGCCACCACCTGCGCCAGCGCCAGCATCGGAAGATCCACCACTGTGATGCCCACCACCACCGCTGCTGCAGCCGCCGAGTGCCAGTGCTACTGCCAGGGCCAGCGCGGTACTTGCTTTCCAAAACACTACTTGAGTTTTCATGATTGAGTTCCTTGCACCTGTACAACCTTGGTTGTCTTCAAACGCTCACTATTTCTAGGGATAGCGATACGTTTGTCCGTGTGGCTATAACAGCCCCGGACGTGCGTTCTCTCAATGCTCAACTTGGTATTAACGATTTATATATCGCGCAGCTGTACCGTTTAAGTAGCTAATACCAAGGGTATAAGGCGGGGATGTATCAAGATGTATATATGTTTAAAATCAATAGGTTGTATAAAAAAGCGGGCTTAAAAAAGTCCGCTATTACTTAGGGTGTATATATACAATTAATCATTTTATTTCAGGCGATTGGCTGCCACTTGCCTACCATATGTTCAATATCGCCTGCGCCTTTGAGCCACAACTCTCCGCTGGAACCGGCGGCGCTGGCCAATAACGTCACTTCACTGGGCAGGCGTACGGGTTTCCTGAACTCGACGTTTATCTCAACATTGGCGGCGGGCAGGTGTTCGCCGAGTGCGGCGAGGGTATGCGCCTTGTTCCACAGTCCGTGGGCGATGGCCTGGGGGAAGCCAAACAGCTTGGCGGTCAGGGCGCTGAGGTGGATCGGGTTGTAGTCACCGGACACCCGTGCATACCGGCGACCGATGTCGGCGGGTGCCTTCCAGCGGGACAATTCGCTGACCTGGGTGGGGGAGGGTTGGGCGTCCTCTTGCGCCTCACCGTCCAGTTTCACGCCTCGGCACAGCATGCGGCTTTCGGCTTCCCACAGCAGGCCAAGGGAGTCTTCGACGGTGGTGATCAGGTCGAAGGTCGCGCCCTTGGGGTGGGGCTTGAGGTTCTGCGCGTGCACACCGACGGACAGCTCACTGACACCCCCCAGCGGGCGATGGATGCGGATACGGTTGCTCAGGTGAATCAGCCCCAGCAGCGGGAAGGGAAAGTGTTTATCGGTGAGCAACTGCATCTGCAGGCCAAACGCGAGGATATGCGGGTACGTCGCCGGTAGGATCGGGCTGTCAGCAAAACCACAGACCTTGCGATAGGCCGCCACGTGCCTGGGGTTGATGCTCACCCGACAACGCAGCCCCTGCTCGGGCAGGGCGCTGCCGGTAATCTTGCGCTTGAGCGCCGCGCGCCAATACAGCGGCGGCAGAAACGGCGTATTGCCCAGTGTCTTCCATTGCATGCTTACGCTCCCAGGAGACTTTGCCCACACACACGCAGCGCTTGCCCGCTGACCGCACCCGAACCTGGTTGGCCCAGCCACGCCACCGCTTCGGCGACGTCCTGTGGCAGGCCGCCCTGGCCCAGTGAACTCATGCGTCGCCCGGCTTCACGCAAGCCAAACGGAATATGCGCGGTCATCTGGGTTTCGATAAAGCCCGGCGCCACCGCGTTGATGGTGATGCCACGCTCCTTAAGCAGCGGCGCCCAGGCCTGCGCGAGGCCGATCAAGCCCGCTTTGCTCGCCGCATAGTTGGTTTGCCCACGGTTACCGGCGATGCCGCTGATGGACGCCAGCAACACCACGCGGGCGTTGTCGTGCAGGGTGCCGTTGTCGAGCAGCGCCTGGGTCAGTACTTGCGGCGCATTGAGGTTGACGGCGAGCACCGCGTCCCAATATTCCGGGGTCATGTTCGCCAGGGTTTTGTCGCGGGTGATACCGGCGTTGTGCACCAGGATGTCGAGGCCATCGGGCAACTGTTCAATCAACTGGCGGGCGGCGTCTTCAGCGCAGATATCCAGCGTGACGGTGCGTGCCCCCAGGCGCGCGGCCAGGGCTTCGAGGTCGGCCTTGGCCTGGGGCACGTCGAGCAGGATCACCTCTGCGCCGTCGCGGGCGAGGGTTTCGGCG
Source organism: Pseudomonas pergaminensis (assembly GCF_024112395.2). Taxonomy (NCBI): domain Bacteria; kingdom Pseudomonadati; phylum Pseudomonadota; class Gammaproteobacteria; order Pseudomonadales; family Pseudomonadaceae; genus Pseudomonas; species Pseudomonas pergaminensis. The sequence goes on from NZ_CP078013.2 coordinate 779,104, forward strand.
ATGGATGCACCAATGCCTCGGGCGGCGCCGGTGACCAGTGCCTTGCGCCCGGCCAAGGGCCGCGTCCAGTCTTCGACCGGTGTGGTGCAGGCCTCCAGGCGAATGACTTGGCCGGAGATGTACGCGCTTTTTGGCGAAAGGAAGAAGCGCAGTGCGCCTTCCAGTTGCTCTTCGGCCCCGTCACCAACATAGAGCAGTTGCAACACGCCCCCATTGCGCAGCTCTTTGGCCAGCGAGCGACTGAACCCTTCCAAGGCGCGCTGGGCGCTGGCGGCGAAGGGATCGCTGAGACCTTCCGGCGCACGCCCGAGGATCACCAGGTGCGCGCTGTTATCGAGGTTTTTCAGCAGTGGCTGGAAGAATTCGCGCAGCTGTTTGAGTTGGTCGGTGTGCTGCAAGTCGCTGGCGTCGAACACGACGGCCTTGAGCTTGGGACCGTGGCCGGGAATCCAGGTCGAGGTCTCGCTGCCGTAGGTGTAGATGGCGTCAGTGAGCCGATTGGCGAACGCCTGCACCTGGGTGGTCAGCGCACCGCCGCCCAGCAGCAATGCACCCTCCACTGGGCGCAGGCGCCCGGCTTGCCAGCGTTCCAGGCGTACCGGTGACGGCAGGCCAATGGCGGCGACCAGGCGATGGCCGAGGCTTGAGTTGGCGAAGTCGATATAACGGTCAGACATGGAACGCTCTCCGAAGGCTGGGGTTCAAAGGGTTGACCACCCCGGGGTGGCAGTCGTTCGATTGAGCCTAGGCTAGGCTTGGTGATTCTACCCACAACCATCAGGGAGCTTTCCATGACTCAATTGCGCCGTGTAGCGATCATTGGCGGTAACCGCATTCCTTTCGCCCGCTCCAATGGCCCCTATGCCACGGCGAGCAACCAGGCGATGCTGACCGCCGCCCTGGAGGGCCTGATCGAACGCTACAACCTGCACGGCCTGCGCATGGGTGAAGTGGCTGCCGGTGCGGTGCTCAAGCATTCGCGCGACTTCAACCTCACCCGCGAATGCGTGCTGGGCTCGCGCCTGTCACCGCAAACCCCCGCCTACGACATTCAGCAGGCCTGCGGCACCGGCTTGGAAGCGGCGCTGCTGGTGGCCAACAAGATCGCCCTGGGGCAGATCGAATGCGGGATTGCCGGTGGGGTGGACACCACCTCCGACGCCCCTATCGGCGTGAATGAAGGCTTGCGCAAGATTCTGTTGCAAGCCAACCGCAGCAAGTCCGTGGCGGACAAATTAAAAGTCCTGTTACAACTTCGTCCCCATCACCTCAAGCCAGAACTGCCGCGCAACGGCGAACCCCGTACGGGTTTGTCCATGGGCCAGCACTGTGAATTGATGGCGCAGACCTGGCAGATTCCGCGTGCCGAGCAGGACCAGTTGGCCCTGGAAAGCCACCAGAAAATGGCCGCTGCCTACGCTGAAGGCTGGCACAACGATTTGCTCACGCCGTTCTTGGGCCTGACCCGCGACAACAACCTGCGCCCGGACCTGACCCTGGAAAAACTCGCCGCGCTCAAGCCCGCCTTCGAGCGCAGCGAAAAAGGCACGCTCACCGCCGGCAACTCCACGCCGCTCACGGATGGTGCGTCGCTGGTGCTGCTGGGCAGCGAGGCCTGGGCCCAGGAGCGTGGCTTGCCGATCCTTGCGTATTTACGCGATGGTGAAGCGGCGGCGGTGGACTTCGTCAACGGCGCCGAAGGCCTGCTGATGGCGCCGGTGTACGCGGTACCGCGCTTGCTGGCGAGGAATGGTCTGACGCTGCAGGACTTCGATTACTACGAGATCCATGAGGCGTTCGCTGCCCAGGTTTTGTGCACGCTCAAGGCCTGGGAAGATGCGGACTACTGCAAGACGCGACTCGGGCTGGAGGCACCGTTGGGCGCCATCGACCGCAGCCGCCTGAATGTGAAGGGCAGTTCACTGGCGGCCGGGCATCCGTTCGCTGCCACGGGTGGGCGTATCGTCGCCAACCTGGCCAAGTTGCTGGATGCGGCGGGCAAGGGACGTGGCCTGATTTCGATCTGTGCGGCAGGTGGGCAGGGTGTAACCGCGATCATTGAACGTTGAAACTGGCATATTGGATGCATTCTTAAGTGATCAACGGTCGGTAGCCTCTCCCACCGGCGAGCTGATTGCCGTATAACGAGTGCCATACGCGTATTTGGTAATAAAGGACCCACAATAAAAGCTGATGAAGACTCCTAAACGCATTGAACCCCTGATCGAAGACGGTCTGGTCGACGAAGTGCTGCGCCCACTCATGAGTGGTAAAGAAGCAGCTGTTTATGTGGTGCGCTGCGGCAACGAATTGCGTTGCGCCAAGGTTTACAAGGAGGCGAACAAACGAAGTTTTCGTCAAGCGTCCGAATACCAGGAAGGCCGTAAGGTCCGCAACAGCCGGCAGGCCCGGGCCATGGCCAAGGGCTCCAAGTTCGGCAAGAAAGAAACCGAAGATGCCTGGCAGAACGCCGAAGTGGCGGCCTTGTTCCGCCTGGCCGGTGCGGGCGTTCGCGTGCCCCAGCCGTTCGACTTCCTGGAAGGCGTGCTGCTGATGGAGCTGGTGGCCGACGAGTACGGCGATGCGGCGCCGCGTCTGAACGACGTAGTGCTGGAGCCGGACCAGGCGCGTGAATACCACGCTTTCCTGATTTCCCAGATCGTGCTGATGCTGTGTACCGGCCTGGTGCACGGTGACTTGTCCGAGTTCAACGTACTGCTCACGCCAACGGGCCCGGTGATCATCGACCTGCCCCAGGCCGTCGATGCGGCGGGCAACAACCACGCGTTCAGCATGCTGGAGCGGGATGTGGGCAACATGGCTTCCTATTTCGGGCGCTTTGCCCCGGAGTTGAAGAAGACCAAGTACGCCAAGGAAATGTGGGCCCTGTACGAAGCCGGCACCTTGCACCCGGCCAGCGTATTGACCGGCGAGTTCGACGAGCCGGAAGAGTTGGCGGATGTCGGCGGTGTGATCCGCGAGATCGAAGCCGCGCGGCTGGATGAAGAGCGTCGCCAGGCGATTCGGGCGGCGGATGATGCGCCACCGAGCAAAGTGCCGGACGAGCCGCCGCCACCGCCGTGGATGCAATGATCTTTGGGTAGATGAAGATCAACACTGTGGGAGCGGGTTTGCTCGCAAAAGCGGAGTGTCAGTCGATGCATGTGCTGACTGATCCACCGCCTTCGTGAGCAAGCCCGCTCCCGCATTTGGTTTTGCATGTATTCAGATAGATTCCATCAGACGCAGCAACTACCGGACGCCAATTCCTTGAGGATTGGGCAATCCGGCCGATGATCGCCTTGGCAGTGCTCCACTAGGTCCTGCAAGGTATCGCGCAGTTGCCCCAGCTCCAGAATCTTCTGGTTCAGCTCATCGATATGCTGGCGTGCCAACGCCTTGACATCGGCACTGGCCCGTTGCCGGTCCTGCCACAGGGTCAGCAGCTTGCCGACCTCTTCCAATGAAAACCCCAGGTCCCGCGAGCGTTTGATAAACGCCAGCGTGTGCAAGTCGTCACTGCCATACACGCGATAGCCACTGTCGGTGCGGTGGGCGGCTTTGAGCAGGCCGATGGATTCGTAGTAGCGAATCATCTTGGCGCTGAGCCCGCTCTGGCGTGCGGCTTGGCCGATATTCATGGGCGTTGATCCTCCAGGTCCTTAGGCTTCCACGTCTTCAACAGTAAGGCATTGCTCACCACGCTGACACTGGAAAACGCCATCGCCGCGCCCGCCAGCACGGGATTGAGCAGGCCAAAGGCGGCCAGGGGAATGCCAATCAGGTTATACACAAAGGCCCAGAACAGGTTCTGGCGAATTTTCGCGTAGGTCTTGCGACTGATCTCCAGGGCTGCGGGCACCAGGCGCGGGTCGCCGCGCATCAGGGTAATGCCGGCCGCGTGCATGGCCACGTCGGTGCCACCGCCCATGGCGATGCCAATATCGGCGGCGGCCAGGGCCGGGGCGTCGTTGATGCCGTCGCCGACCATGGCCACCACCCCGGTTTTTTTCAACTCGGCGACGGTGGCGGCTTTATCGGCGGGCAGCACTTCGGCGTGCACATCGTCGATGCCCAGGGCGTGCGCGACCACACGGGCGCTGCCACGATTATCGCCGGTGAGCAAATGGCTGGTGATGTGCTGGACCTTGAGTTGTTCCACGGCCTCCAACGCACCGGGCTTGAGCGTGTCGCCAAAGGCGAACAGCCCCAGCACACGCGGTTGCGCACCTTGCTCGATCAGCCATGACAACGTGCGCCCTTCGGCTTCCCAGGCGTTGGCCGAGTCGGCGAGGTCGCCCGCGCTCAAGCCGCTTTCCTCCAGCAGGCGACGATTGCCCAACGCCAACTGCCGTCCCTCCAGCGTGCCGGCGATGCCGCGTCCGGTCAGGGATTGGCTGGCCGTCACGTCGGCCACGGGCAGCCCTTTTTCGTTGCACGCATCCAGCACGGCTTTGGCCAGCGGGTGTTCGCTGCCGCGCTGCAGTGCACCGGCGTGCTGCAACAGCAGCAATTCGTTGCCATCCACTGCCGCCAGGTGGGCAATTTTCGGCGTGCCGGAGGTGAGGGTGCCGGTCTTGTCGAAGACCACGGCGCTCACCTCATGGGCGCGTTCCAGGGCTTCGGCGTCCTTGATCAGGATGCCGTGGCGTGCGGCGACACCCGTGCCGGCCATGATCGCAGTCGGCGTGGCCAGGCCCAGGGCGCACGGGCAGGCGATTACCAGCACGGCCACGGCATTGATGATTGCGGTTTCCAGCGGCGCGCCATACAGCCACCAACCCACCAGGGTGGCCAACGCCAGCACCAGCACGGCCGGGACGAAGACTTGGCTGACTTTGTCCACCAGCTTCTGGATCGGTGCCTTGGCGGCCTGTGCGTCTTCGACCAAACGGATGATCCGCGCCAATACGCTTTCAGCGCCAAGGGCCAGGGTGCGCACCAGCAGGCGGCCTTCGCCGTTGATGGCGCCGCCGGTGACGGTATCGCCAGGCTGTTTCGGGACCGGCAGGCTTTCGCCGCTGATCAAGGCTTCGTCGGCATGGCTTTGACCCTCGACCACTTCACCGTCCACCGGGAAGCGCTCGCCAGGCTTGACCATCACCAGGTCACCGAGCTTCAACGCATTGATGGCGACGTCTTCTTCGCGCCCTTCAATGACCCGAATCGCCCGCTCGGGACGCAAGGCTTCCAGGGCGCGGATAGCGCTGGCAGTCTGGCGCTTGGCGCGGCTCTCCAGGTATTTGCCCAGCAGCACCAGGGCGATCACTACCGCCGAGGCTTCGAAGTACAGGTGCGGTGCCATGCCGGGGTGAGCGGTGAGCCATTCATACATACTCAGGCCGTAACCGGCGCTGGTGCCGATGGCCACCAGCAAGTCCATATTGCCGGCACCGGCACGCACGGCTTTCCAGGCAGCAATATAGAAGCGCGCGCCGAAGATGAATTGCACCGGCGTGGCCAGGGCGAACTGTGCCCAGGCGGGCAGCATCCAGTGCAGGCCGAAGGGTTCCACCAACATCGGCAGCACCAACGGCAATGCCAGCAGGATCGCCAGCAGCAGCGCCCAACGCTCACGCTGCAGGCGCTGGGCTTGATTGGCGTCGGTGGCGGTTTCGCTTTGGGGCAGGGTGGCGGTGTAGCCGGCTTTGTCGACTGCGGCGATCAGCACGCCGGGGTCCATCTGGCCCAGCACTTCAACATGGGCGCGCTCGTTGGCCAGGTTGACGCTGACGCGTTGCACCCCCGGCACCTTGCTCAGCGCGCGCTCGACCCGGCCGGCACAGCTGGCGCAGGTCATGCCGCCGATGGGCAGGTCAAAGGTGGTGGATCCATTCATGGGGCAGTCCTCCAGGAGACGTTGCCCGTAGGATCAACCTTGACCTGTGGGGAAGGTCAAGCGCCTTTAATATTCCAATGCGGCGGGCTTGAGGTACATGCCATCCGGGCCTTGGGCGATACGCAACTTGCGTACGTCACCGACCTTGAGCGTGATGTTTTGCGCGGGCGGTGCCAGCATCCCTGGCAGGCAGCCTGGGGATTGGCCTGGCAGCAGCTTCAGGCGCAAGGACAGGTTGCCCGCCGGCAGGTTGAAGGACGTGGCTTGTTCCTGGAACAGCCGGCCCGCCAGTTGGTCATTCAGGTACAAGCCGATTTCGCAGTTGGTCGGCACTTCCAGGCGTTCCCGGGAAATGATCAGCACCGCATAGTCTTCGGCGGCGATAGCCTGCGGCGCAGCGGCAGACAAGCTCATCAGGCCGAGAAGGGCAAAAAACGACCAGCGCATGGCGAATGCTCCGTGGTGTGAATCGAAGATAGGTGAAGCTTGGCCGACGACGCCAATGATTACCAGCCCGGCAGATATTCCCGTAACTTGACCTTGCCATCGTGGCAAGCTCGACACTGGGTCCCACCTCATCAAAGGAGTCATGTCATGCAAGTATTCAGCGTTAAAGGAATGACCTGCGGCCATTGCGTTCGAGCGGTGACCCAGGCAGTGCAGAGCCAAGACCCGGCGGCCAGTGTGAAGGTCGACCTGGCGGCAGCGGAAGTGGGCGTCGAAAGCCGCCTGTCTGCCGAGGAAGTGATCGAGGCGATCACCGAAGAGGGCTACAGCGCCAAGCTCGCCTGACGCGAACAAATAGTTAGCGAGCTATCGTGTTCAATGCACCCAAGCGCGGCTAGACTATCGGGCTGCCGTCTTACTTGGGTGCCCGATGAACCTTCGCATAATCCTGATTCTGGGTGCCTTGAGCGCCTTTGCGCCGTTGGCGATCGATTTTTACCTGCCGGGCTTTCCGGCCATGGCCAAGGCTTTCGCGACCGATGAAAAACACATCCAGCTGACTCTGGCGGTGTACTTCGGTGGCCTGGCCATCGGCCAATTGATCTACGGCCCACTGGCTGACCGCTTCGGACGACGCGGCCCGCTGCTCAGTGGTGTCACGCTGTTCACCTTGGCGTCCTTTGCGTGTGCCTTTGCGCCTTCGCTGGAGTGGCTGATTGCTGCGCGCTTTGTGCAGGCCCTGGGTGGCTGCGCGGGCATGGTGATTTCCCGTGCGGTGGTCAGCGACAAATGTGATGCGGTGGGCTCGGCCAAAGTGTTTTCCCAGCTGATGCTGGTCACCGGCCTGGCGCCGATCCTCGCACCGCTGGCAGGCGGGTTGATGGTCGGGCTGTGGGGTTGGCAGTCGATCTTCCTCGCGCTGTCGATATTCAGCGTAATGGCCGCCATTGCCGTGGCAGTCGGGTTGCCGGAAACCTTTCCGGCGCATCAGCCACGTCAGCCGTTGTCCGGGTCGCTGCGTCGCTACGCAGCATTGTTGTCGGACCGCGTCTACTTGGGGTACGCCCTGACCGGTGGCATCTCGATTGCCGGGATGTTTGCCTACATCGCCGGTTCACCTTTCGTGTTTATCCAACTCTACGGCGTGCCTGCCGAGCATTACGGCTGGCTGTTCGGTTCCAACGCTGCGGGCTTTATCCTGGTGGCCCAAGTGAATGCGCGGTTGCTGTCCAAGCGTGGCCCCGCGTTTCTACTGTCGCGCAGTGTGTGGGTCTACCTGTTGGCGGCGCTGACGTTGCTCGGCATTGCAGCCTTGCGCACCGATGCGCTGTGGCCATTGCTGGTGCCGTTGTTTATCTGCATCGCCAGCCTGGGCTGCATTTTGCCCAATACCTCGGCGTGTGCCATGAGCGGGCAGGGAGCACGGGCGGGTAGCGCATCGGCGTTGCTCGGTTGCATTCAGTTTGGCGTGGCGGCGGGGGCGGCGTCGTTGGTGGGGATCCTGCACGACGGCACGGCGATGCCGATGGCCATGGTCATCAGCTTGTGCGGGGTATTGGCGGTGACGATTGCGATGTCGACCCAGCGCCTGCAACGCAAACGGGCCTTGCAGGCACAGGTCTGAAGAGCGGTTCAGCCAGCGGCGGAGCGTTGCTGGCTGTTTGGAAAACGGTGGGGCGCCTGGATACGGGCTTGCAGGGTGTCGGCAAAGGCGCGGGCCTCGGCCTCGGTGCGGAAGGTGAACGCGTCCTGGTCGAGACGAACCTGCCATTTATTGCCTGCGGATTTTGCTAACGCTTTTATCAGGATCTTCATTGCTGACTTCCTCACGTAAAAGAATCGTGGCAAAGGCGGCCAATATAAACCCGAACACGCTCACAAATATGACAAAGGTCAACTCTCGGACTAATGGCACCGTCCATCACTCAGGTGAATAACAGACGGCGCCGACGCGTAGATTTCAGAACCCTTCCAGCACGATCTTGCCCTTGGCCTTGCCGCTTTCCAGCAGGGCATGAGCGCGTCGCAGGTTCGCGGCATTGATCACACCAAAGTGCTCACCCACCGTGGTTTTCAGGGTACCGGCGTCGATCAGTTCGGCCACGCGGTTAAGCAGGTTGTGCTGCTCGATCATGTCCGGCGTCTCGAACATCGAGCGTGTGTACATGAACTCCCAGTGCAGCGACAGGCTCTTGCGCTTGAGCTTGCTGACATCCAGCGCCTTGGGGTCGTCGATCAGTGCCAGCTTGCCCTGGGGTTGCAGGGCTTCGACCAGTTGGTCCAGGTGATGATCGGTCTGGGTCAGGCTGGCGACGTGGGTCACTTGCGGGTGACCGGCGGCTGTCAGTGCTTCGCTCAGCGGTTGGCTGTGATCGATCACCAGGTCGGCACCGAGGGCCTTGGCCCATTCCTGGGTTTCCGGGCGAGAGGCTGTACCGATCACTTTAAGGGCCGTGAGCTGGCTGGCCAGTTGGGTCAGGATCGACCCCACGCCACCGGCAGCGCCGACGATCAGCAGGCTCTGGCCTTCGTCTTGCTTGCCTTCACGCACGTGCAGGCGTTCGAACAGCAGTTCCCAGGCGGTAATGGCGGTCAGCGGCAGTGCGGCGGCATCGGCAAAGCCCAGGCTCTTGGGCATGTGGCCGACGATGCGCTCATCCACGGTGTGCAGTTCGCTGTTACCGCCCGGGCGCACCAGCGAGCCGGCGTAGAACACCTTGTCACCGGCCTTGAACAACGTCACTTCGCTGCCGACCGCCTTGACCACGCCGGCCACGTCCCAGCCCAGCACTTTGGCGGCGCCGTTTTCCGGGGCGACGTTCTGGCGCACCTTGGTGTCCACGGGGTTGACCGAGATGGCTTTGACTTCCACCAGCAAGTCGCGCGGACCGGCGACGGGCGCTGGCAATTCGATGTCTTGCAGGGCGTTGGGATCGTTGATCGGCAGTGACGCGTAGTAGGCAATGGCTTTCATGATGGCTCCGGAAAATGGCGGGTGATCAGGCGAGAAATTTCAGGCGCTTGAGTTCGAAGTGTTCGATGACATCGGCGGCCTTGGCGCGAAAGCTCTGGATGTGCGCGCTCTGGTCGTGGTCGGCCAGCGCCGCGTCGTCGCTCCAGCGTTCGAGCATGTAGAAGGTCTCGGGGTGTTGCAGGTCCTGGTGCAGGTCGTACTGCTCGCAGCCGGCTTCCAGGCGCGTGGGTTCCAGCAGGCCGCGCAGCAGGGTTTCCAGGGTGGCCTGTTGGCCGGGTTTGGCGATCAGCGTGGCAATGACGTTAAAGGCAGTGGACATATTCAACTCCAGGCACGTGATGAACGGGATGCACAGATGATTGGCTATTTTCCGCGCCGATAAAAGCGGCTAAAACAGCAGTCTGTTTCAATAAAATATTGATAATGAGTGGGAATGCATGCTGCGTTTTGATGATTTGCAGTTGTTTGTACGTGCGGCGGACCTCGGCAGCCTGTCCGCTGCTGCACGGGTCATGGACCTGTCACCGGCTGTCGCAAGTGCGGCGCTCAAGCGTATCGAGCAGCAATTGGGCACACGCTTGCTGGCGCGGTCTACCCGCAGCCTGCGCCTGACCGCTGAAGGCGACGGCTTTCTGGAATATGCTCGCGCTGCCTTGAGCTCGCTGGATGAAGGCCGACGCTTGTTGGCCAGTGGCCAGGACCATGTCAGCGGTGTGCTGCAGCTATCGGCTCCGTCGGATTTCGGGCGTAATCAGCTGCTGCCCTGGTTGGACGAGTTCCAGCGGGAGTACCCGCATTTGACCGTACGGCTGCTGTTGGGCGATCGGATTGCCGATCTGTTCCGCCAGCCGGTGGATATTGCCCTGCGCTACGGTGAGCCCGAGGACTCCAGCCTGATCGCGCTGCCCGTCGCGCCGGATAACGTTCGCGTGCTGTGTGCCTCCCCCAGCTATCTCGCGCGCTATGGCGAGCCTCGGCACCTGGAGCAACTGGCCCAGCACAATTGCCTGCTCTATATGCTCGGCAGCCGGGTCCACGATCATTGGACCTTCAGCGACGGTAAGCGCGAAATCAGCCTGACCGTCACCGGCGACCGCTTCAGTGACGATGCCGATGTGGTCCGTCGTTGGGCGGTGGCGGGTGTGGGCATTGCCTACAAGTCCTGGCTCGATGTGAGCACCGATGTGCTGGCGGGGCGCTTGCGTCTGATCCTGCCGGAGCTGCGTGGCGAGCGCACGCCGCTCAATTTGTTGTGTGCTCACCGTGCGCAGCTGAGCAAACCCATCAACCTGTTGCGAGAAATGCTTGTGTCCCGCTGTGCGACGTTGACCGCTCAGTTACCGGAACGATTGAGCGCGACGTAACGCCCTCCACCACAAGAGGAAATTTCACTCATTCCCTGTCCCTATCCGCGCTGTCAGACGCCGTGGAGCCGGCGGTTTGCGCCCCTATACTCTGGCGCTGACCTCAATGGGAAAATAATTCAACAGGGAGTGAAACGATGGAAGCAGCACCGTGCATCAGTCAGATCGCCAGCTTACTTGCTGAACCCAAACGCACTGCGATGCTATGGGCGTTGATGGATGGCTCGGCCAAGTCGCCGGTCGAGTTGGCGACACTCGCCGGGTTGTCAGCAACCTCTGCCAACGCGCACCTGGCGCGACTGACCGCCGGTGGTTTGCTGCGCGTAGAGGCCAGGCGTGGCAAGCGCTTGTTTCGCGTGGCGGCGCCGGATGTCAGCGCAGCCATTGATGCCCTGGCCAGGACTACTATGGCGTGCGCCGCGCGCAGCACGTCGGATAATTTGCCAGCCCTGGTCGCGCCGGCGTTGTTACGGCAGGCCCGGTTGTGCCACGGCCACCTGGGTGGAGAGCTGGGGGCGCAGTTGTATCAACATCTGCTGGAAGCGGGATGGATCGAGCGCCATGAGCAGCGTACCGATATCACGGTCAAAGGTGCGCTGTGCCTGGCAGGCTTGGGGATTTTCACCCAGGCATTGGCGTCGCCGCTGGTGTGCAACTGCTTTGACTGGAGCCAGCAGCAGCCGCATCTGGGCGGGGCGTTGGGGGCGGGGTTGTTGCAGTTGTTCTTGCAGTCGAACTGGATCAGCGTGATCAATGAGTCCCAGGCCTTGCAGGTCCATGCTATCGGACGGCAGGAAATCACCCGATTGGCCGTGCCAGCGAGGAGCTGACTGCGTAGGAACCGGCTGGCCGGCGATAGGATCACCTCGGTCATCCTGAACAACCCGAGGTGTCTGCATCGCCGGCAAGCCGGCGCTTACGGGATCACGGTTTGACCAGTCGCGCATCCAGGCTGTTTTGCGCCAGGCGTTTGGCCTGGTCCTGGGTCATGCCCAGCGAGGTGTACAGCGCGTGGAAGTTTTCGGTGACATAACCGCCGAAGTAGGCCGGGTCATCCGAATTCACCGTCACCTTCACGCCACGCTCAAGCATGTCGAGGATGTTGTGCTGGGCCATGTCGTCGAACACGCACAGCTTGGTGTTGGACAGCGGGCACACAGTCAGCGGGATTTGCTCGTCGATGATGCGTTGCATCAGGCGCTCGTCTTCGATGGCGCGTACGCCATGGTCGATACGCTGGATCTTCAGCAGGTCGATGGCTTCCCAGATGTACTCGGGTGGGCCTTCTTCGCCGGCGTGGGCCACGGTGAGGAAGCCTTCGTGACGAGCACGGTCGAACACGCGCTGGAATTTGCTTGGCGGGTGACCCATTTCCGAACTGTCCAGGCCCACGGCCACGAACGCGTCACGGAACGGCAGCGCCTGGTCGAGGGTTTTCTCGGCTTCGGCTTCGCTCAAGTGGCGCAGGAAGCTGAGGATCAAGCCGCTGGTGATGCCCAGTTGCTGCTCGCCATCTTTGAGCGCGGCGGCGATGCCGTTAAGCACCACTTCGAACGGTATGCCACGGTCAGTGTGGGTTTGCGGGTCGAAGAAGGGTTCGGTGTGGATCACGTTCTGCTCTTTGCAGCGCAGCAGGTAGGCCCAGGTCAGGTCGTAGAAATCCTGGGACGTGCGCAACACGTCAGCGCCCTTGTAATACAGGTCGAGGAACTCTTGCAGGTTGTTGAAGGCGTAGGCCTTGCGCAGGGTTTCGACGTCGTTCCACGGCAGCGCAATCTTGTTGCGCTCGGCCAGGGCGAACAGCAGCTCAGGCTCCAGCGAGCCTTCCAGGTGCAGGTGCAGTTCAGCCTTGGGCAGGGCGTTGAGCCAATCGTACATTTTCTAAATTCTCATCAGGTGCAATGGCGGCATTCTACAGCCCATGGCTGAAATAATTGGCAAAACCTGACCAGCAGGAGAGTTTTGCTTTTATTCATGCAAGGTTCCCGTGAACTAAGGTGTAACGAAACGTTAGCGGCTTGGCGCAGTCTGTACCCCATCAATGACTGATTTGCCGTACTAAAAGGCCCGGAATGCTCACATCCCTCAAGCAAGAAAAATTCATGCTGCTGGCGCTGATTGCCGCCATTGCCGCCTACCCATTGGAGCACTGGATGCTCCACAGCGGGCAAGTGGTGGCGCTGCTGGCGGGCGTGGTGCTGATTGGCTTCATCGTGGCGGCGTCGATGCGCGTGGCCCATCACGCTGAACAACTCGCGGAAAAAGTCGGCGACCCTTACGGCACCATGATCCTCACGCTCGCCGCTGTGCTGGTGGAAGTGGTGATCCTGGCGATCATGATGAGCAATGAGCCGTCGCCCACCTTGGTGCGCGACACCATCTACTCGGCGGTGATGCTCGACATCAACGGGATTCTCGGCCTCGCCGCGTTGATGGGCGGCATCAAGCATGGCGAACAGTCCTACAACGACGATTCGGCGCGAACCTACAGCGTGATGATCCTCACCGCCATGGGCGTGTCGATGGTGGTGCCGGAATTTATCCCCGAAGCCGACTGGAAAATTTATTCGGCCTTCACCATCGGCGCGATGGTGGTGTTGTACACCCTGTTCCTGCGCATGCAGGTGGGGCCGCACAGCTACTTCTTCAGCTACAGCTACCCGGAGAAACGTCGCAAGAAACAGCCGGAAGAAGAACAGGCGCAGCCGGTCAACCTGGCGTTTTCCATCGGCACGTTGGTGTTTGGTGTGATCGTGATCGGGGCGCTGGCCGAGGTGATGTCCAAAACGTTGGACCTGGGCCTGGAAGGCACGGGGGCGCCGCCGGTGATTACGGCGATTGTGGTCGCGGCCATTTCGGCAGCACCGGAGATTCTGACGGCATTGCGCGCCGCGTTGGCCAACCGCATGCAGTCGGTGGTCAACATCGCGTTGGGTGCATCGTTGTCGACGGTGATCCTGACGGTGCCGGTGATGGAGGCGATGGCGCTCTACACCGGCCAGCCGTTCCAGATGGCGATGACGCCGGTACAAACGGTGATGGTGTTTATCACGCTGATCGTCAGCGCGATCAACCTCAACGATGGCGAAACCAACGCCATCGAAGGGATGACCCATTTCGTGCTGTTTGCGACCTTTATCATGCTGTCGCTGTTGGGGTTGTAATCAGCCAGCGATCAACTGCCGCGCGGCCTGGGTGTGATCGGCGATCAGGCCTCTCAGGTCCAGGCCTTCGACCTGGCCGTCGATCACGCGCCATTTGCCTGCAATCATCACCCGGTCCGCACGGTCGGCGCCGCACAACAGCAGCGCCGAAATCGGATCATGGCTACCGGAGAAGCGCAGCTCGTCGAGCTTGAACAGCGCCAGGTCGGCCTGTTTTCCGACGGCCAATTCGCCGATATCCGTACGGCCCAGCAACTGCGCCGATCCTTTGGTTGCCCAGCCCAGCACGCCTTCCGGGGTGATCTTTTCCGCGCCGTAACGCAGGCGCTGGATGTACAACGCCTGGCGCGCTTCAAGGATCATATTCGACGCATCGTTGGACGCGGAACCGTCCACACCCAGTCCGATAGGCGCGCCTGCCGCGAGCAGGTCCAGGGTCGGGCAGATGCCGGACGCGAGGCGCATGTTCGAGCTTGGGCAATGGCAGATACCCGTGCCGGCGGCGCCCAGGCGCGCAATTTCATCCGGGTTGAAGTGAATGCCATGAGCCAGCCAGGTACGTGGGCCGAGCCAGCCGACGCTGTCGAGGTAGTCCACGGTGCGCAGGCCGAAGCGTTGCAGGCAGAAGTCTTCCTCGTCGAGGGTTTCCGCCAGGTGGGTGTGCAGGCGTACATCCAGGCGGTTGGCCAGTTCGGCACTGGCTTCCATGATTTCCGGGGTGACGGAAAACGGTGAGCAGGGCGCCAGTGCGATCTGGATTTGCGCGCCGTCACCACGCTGGTGGTATTCGCGGATCAGCCGCTGACTGTCTTCAAGGATGACTTGGCCCTGCTGCACCGTCTGTTGCGGTGGCAGGCCGCCGTCGGCTTCACCCAAACTCATGGAGCCACGGGTGAGCATGGCGCGCATGCCCAACTCGCGGACGCTTTCCACTTGTACGTCGATGGCGTTTTCCAGGCCGTCGGGGAACAAGTAGTGGTGGTCCGCCGCTGTGGTGCAGCCCGAGAGCAGCAGTTCGGCCAATGCGACTTTGCTGGCGAGAGCGAGCTTTTCCGGGGTGAGTCGTGCCCAGACCGGGTACAGGGTTTTCAACCAGGGAAACAACGGCTGATTGACCACCGGCGCCCAGGCGCGGGTCAGGGTCTGATAGAAATGATGGTGGGTGTTGATCAGGCCCGGCAGGACCACATGCTCACGGGCATCGAATACCTGTGTGCAGGGTTGTGTGGGCTCTTGTCCCAGGGCCAGCACTTCGGTGATCACACCGTCTTGCAGCACCAGGCCGCCACGGGCATCGAGGCCGTTCGCCGTGAAAATCGCGAGGGGGTTTTTTAACCAGATACGGGTCGCAGGCATTGGCCGGCTCCTCTGAATGATGGGTTCAGGTTTGCCAGCTCAGTGTTGCCCTGTCTGCTGATCCAGGGTCGCCGGTAAAGGCGAGGGGGCAGTCTACGCGCGGATCGTTACCGACGGCAATCGGTCGATAACGATCCTCAGGGTTTTACCAGGCGATGGTGTCGCCTTTGTAATCGATGAAATGATGGCCGCCTTTGCCAGTGTAGGCGTTCACCTGGTCCACCAGGCCGCGCACGCTGGTGTCGACGTCGATGTGTGCGTTTTCACCGCCCATGTCGGTCTTCACCCAGCCTGGGTGCAACGACAGCACGGTCAACTTATGGTCGCCCAGCTGGGTAATAAAGCTGTTGGTCATGGAGTTGAGTGCCGCCTTGCTGGCTTTGTACAGCGCCAGGTCGGAGCCGTCGGGGATGGTCACGCTACCCAGTACCGAACTCATGAAGGCCAATACGCCGCTGTCTTTACGAATTTGCCCGACAAAACGCTGGGCGAGGTTGATCGGCGCTACGGCGTTGGTGAAGAACAGTTGGCCGACTTCTGCCAAGGTGGCGTGGCCCGGCTCTTGATTGGCGGGGCCCTTGACGCCGGCGTTGACGAACAGCAGGTCAAAGGTCCGTTCCTTCAGGCGTTGGCTCAGGGCGATCACGGCTTGCTGGTCGTCCATGTCGAGTTTTTCGATCTTTACTGGGCCGACGGCCTTCAGGGCATCGGCCCTGCTCGGATCGCGCACGGTGGCCGTCACGTCCCAACCGTCCTGCAACAGTTGCTTGACCAAGCCAAGGCCCAGCCCGCGCGAGGCGCCGATGATCAATGCGGTTTTTGGCGTAGACATGAAAAGCTTCCTTTAGAGTCGCGGTTCAGGGAGTGCAACGTTAGCAGTTTCAGCGTTGTAGCAGGATACGCCCACGGCTGAGGTCGGCAAGCTGAGTCTGCAGGGTATCGATATGCGCTTCGCCCAAGGCGAGTTGCAACTCGACGCCATTGGCGGTGAAGGTTTCGTCGACCACCAGCCCGCCCAGTTCAGCAACGCGCAATTTCACCAGGTTCAGCTCGGCGAACCCGCAGGCGCAGCTCAAGGGGACACGGCTGATCAGTTCGATGCGGTCGGCATTTTGCAGGCATTTATTCGCGCCGCCACCGTAGGCGCGGGCGAGGCCGCCGGTGCCCAATTGGATGCCGCCGTACCAGCGAATCACCAACACCGCGACCTGATCAAAACCTTGCGCCTCGATGGCTGCGAGGATCGGGCGCCCGGCGGTGCCGCCGGGTTCGCCGTCGTCATTGCTGCGGTATTGGTCGGCCAGTTTCCAGGCCCAGCAATTGTGCGTGGCGTTCAGGTCGCTGTGTTGCTCGAAAAACGCCTGGGCGTCTTGCGCGCTGGTGATCGGTGCGGCGAGGGTAATAAAGCGGCTTTTGCGTATTTCTTCGCGAAACTCGCAAAGGCCGGTGAGCGTGAAAGGCATAAGTCGCTTCGATTAATAGACGGGCTTGATGCCACAGCCCTTGAGAATGATGTGGATCAGGTTGGTGCCGGCGTCTTCCATGTCCTGCTTGGTCAGCTTGGTACGACCGGTGACGCGGCAAATCTGGGTGGCAAAGTCGGCGTAGTGCTGGGTGCTGCCCCACAACAGGAAGATCAGGTGCACGGGGTCTATGGGGTCCATCTTGCCGGCGTCGATCCAAGCCTGGAACACGGCCGCGCGGCCGCTGAACCAGGCGCGGTAGTCCTGGCTGAAATATTCGGTCAGGCATTCGCCGCCGCTGATAATCTCCATGGCGAAGATCCGCGAGGCCTGGGGGTGGCGTCGCGAAAACTCCATCTTGGTGCGGATGTAGCGGGTGAGCGCCACGGCTGGGTCATCCTCGGCGGTCAGCGCGTTGAAGGTGCTGTCCCACAGTTCGAGGATATTGCTGAGCACCGCGATGTACAGCCCCAGCTTGTTAGTGAAGTAGTAATGCAGGTTGGCCTTCGGCAGTCCGGCACTGGCAGCGATGGTGTTCATGCTGGTGCCTTTGAAGCCATGGCGCGCGAACTCATCTTCAGCAGCCTGGAGAATCGCTTGTTCGTTCTTTTGCCGAATGCGGCTGGCGGGTTTACCGGCTTGGTTGCTGTGGGCAGGAACTTCGAGGCTCATGGAGGTTTCCGTGCTGATCGATAGAGACGACGTGTGCACAGATAACCCACCCTCAAGCCCCAGACAAGTCCTGATGCAATAAAACCGTCAAAGCGGTTCCAGACTGTCGCTTTCCGGCGCTTTGTTTGCGGCAGTCACGGGCGCTTTGCTTTCCGGCAGCAGCAGGCACAACAGGATGGCCGTCAGCCCGCCGCTGGTGATGGCCGAGTCAAACAGGTTCTGCACCAGCGTTGGCATCAGGTGCAGCAGGTTCGGTTGGGCGGCGATACCCAGGCCGACGCCAAACGAGGTGGCGATGATCAGCATGCTGCGCCGGTCCAGCGGAGCCTGGGCAAGAATGCGCACGCCGGCGGCGGCCACACTCCCGAACATCACCAGGGTTGCGCCGCCCAGTACCGGTTTGGGGATTTGCTGCAGCACGGCACCAATCAACGGAAACAGGCCCAGGCAAAACAGCACCACGCCGATGTAGAGGCCAACGTAACGGCTGGCCACGCCAGTGAGTTGGATCACGCCGTTGTTCTGCGCGAAGGTGGTGTTGGGGAAGGCGCTGAAAGTGGCAGCGATCATGCAGCTCACGCCGTCGCCGAGTACGCCGCCCTTGAGCCGGCTTATATAAGAGGGGCCGCTGATGGGCTGACGGGCGATCATGCAGTTGGCGGTGAGGTCGCCAACGGTTTCGATGCTGCTGATCAGATAAATCAGCGCGATCGGCAGGAAAGCGCTCCAGTCGAACTTGAAACCAAAGCGGAGCGGAATCGGCACGCTGACCAGCGGCAGGTCGGGTAGGGCCTGGGGCACGAGTTTGCCGCTGAACCAGGCGGCGAGGCTGCCGAGCGCGAGTCCGATGATGATTGCAGAGAGGCGTACCCAAGGGGTGTTGGAGCGGTTGAGCAAAATGATCGTCAGCACCACGAACAGGCCCAGTGCCAGGTTGGTGGGCGCGCCGAAATCGGCGGCGTTGAACCCGCCGCCAAGGTCAGTGATACCGACCTTGATCAAGCTGATGCCGATCAGGGTGATGACAATCCCCGTCACCAGTGGCGTGATGACCCGACGCAGTTGGCCGATAAACCGGCTCAACACGATTTGCACCGCAGCACCGAAAAAGCACACGCCAAAGATCATCGCCATGATGTCCTCCGGGCTGCCACCTCGTTGTTTCACCAGGAAGCCTGCCGACAGCACCGCGCCGAGGAACGCGAAGCTCGTGCCTTGCAGGCAGATCATCCCGGCGCCGATACCAAAAGGTCTACGCGCCTGGATGAACGTGCCTACGCCGGAAACCATCAGCGCCATGCTGATCAGGTAGGGCAAATGGGCGGTGAGTCCCAAGGTAGAGCCGATGATCAGCGGCGGGGTGATGATGCCGACGAAAGCGGCGAGTACGTGTTGCAGGGCAGCGAGGAAGGCCGGAGCAGGTTTCGGCCGATCGTTGAGGCCGTAAATCAGGTCGCTGGGGCTGGAAGATTCTGGTGGCATGGCGGGCAAACTCGAGTCGGACGGTTCTAGGTCCTTGAACTCTTGCAAAAAGCTGTCCAGTTGCTCAGCTTTTTGCGCAAGGCCCGAGCTAGCGCGTTGCAGCCAGGCTTTCGAGGAAGCTTTCCAGCACCAAATGGGGGCGACGGCCTTTGCGCGTGACCGATGCGAGGCTTAAATCGTAAAACCGTGTAGCCGGTTTCAGCGCACGCAGTCGGCCTTGTTGTACCCATAGGCTGGCGTAGTGATCAGGCAGGTAGCCGATGTAGCGGCCGGTGAGAATCAGGAACGCCATGCCTTCTCGGTCAGAGGCGCTGGCGGTGCAGTTGAGCGCCTGGTAATGGGCCTGGATCTCGGCGGGCAAGCGAAAGGTTGGGGCGATGGCGTCTTGGGCATCGATGCGTGCATCGTCCAGTTGTTTATCGTCGGCATAGAACAGCGGGTGGCCCACCGCGCAGTAGAGCAGGGAGCGCTCGCTGTACAGCGGCTGGTATTCCAGACCCGACAGTGCGCTGGCCTGTGGCACCACGCCGACATGCAGGCGGCCGTCGAGGACCCCTTGCTCGACTTCATTGGGAGCGATCATGCGAATCTGGATCTGCACGTCCGGGCCGCGCTCCTTTAACTGTGCGAGTGCGTGGGTGATGCGCATGTGGGGCAGGGTGACGAGGTTGTCGGTGAGGCCGATGATCAGCTCGCCACGCAGATGCTGGTGCAGGCCGTTGACTTCGGTACGAAAGCTTTCCAGAGCACTTAATAGTTGCAGGGCCGACTGATAGACCTCGCGGCCCTCTTCGGTCAGGGAAAAACCGGCGCGGCCGCGTTGGCACAGTCTTAATCCGAGCCGTTGTTCGAGATCGCTCATTTGCTGGCTGATCGCCGAACGCCCGATGCCCAATACGGTTTCGGCCGCCGAAAAGCCGCCGCATTCCACCACGCTGCGAAAGATGCGCAGCAGGCGGATATCGAAGTCACTGACTTGGGCCAAAGGGTCGGGTCGACGGCTGCTCATAGTTTAGTGAAGGCCTGACTGAAGGTTAGAAGAGTTGGATTTCACCGACTTTATCGCCGTGGCAATTTAGCTGCAACAACGCTTTTCAATCCCGACGCTGCCTTTTGCCTTGCGAGGTTTTGCTGATGAACATGCCCGAAAACGCCCCATCGTCCCTGGCCAGCCAATTGAAGCTGGATGCTCACTGGATGCCGTACACCGCCAACCGTAACTTCCAGCGTGACCCGCGCCTGATCGTTGCTGCCGAAGGAAGCTGGCTGACTGATGACAAGGGCCGCAAGGTGTACGACTCGCTGTCGGGCCTGTGGACGTGCGGCGCTGGGCACACCCGCAAGGAAATCCAGGAAGCGGTCGCCAAGCAACTGGGCACGCTGGACTACTCGCCGGGCTTCCAATACGGTCATCCGCTGTCCTTTCAACTGGCGGAAAAGATCACCGACCTGACCCCAGGCAACCTGAACCACGTGTTCTTCACCGACTCCGGCTCCGAGTGCGCCGATACCGCGGTGAAGATGGTGCGTGCGTACTGGCGTCTAAAAGGCCAGGCCACCAAGACCAAGATGATCGGCCGCGCCCGTGGTTACCACGGTGTGAACATCGCCGGCACCAGCCTGGGTGGCGTCAACGGTAACCGTAAGCTGTTTGGCCAGGGTTTGATGGACGTTGACCATTTGCCGCACACCTTGCTGGCAAGCAATGCCTTCTCCCGTGGCATGCCGGAGCAGGGCGGTATCGCGCTGGCCGACGAACTGCTCAAGCTGATCGAATTGCACGATGCGTCGAACATCGCCGCAGTCTTTGTCGAGCCAATGGCCGGCTCCGCTGGCGTGCTGGTACCGCCGCAGGGCTACCTCAAGCGTCTGCGTGAGATCTGTGATCAACACAACATCCTGCTGGTGTTCGACGAAGTGATCACCGGTTTCGGCCGTACTGGCTCAATGTTTGGTGCCGACAGCTTCGGTGTGACCCCGGACCTGATGTGCATCGCCAAGCAAGTCACCAACGGCGCTATCCCGATGGGCGCCGTGATTGCCAGCAGCGAGATCTATCAGACCTTCATGAACCAGGCGACGCCGGAGTACGCGGTGGAATTCCCCCACGGCTATACCTATTCGGCGCACCCGGTAGCCTGTGCGGCCGGCCTGGCGGCGTTGGACCTGTTGCAGAAGGAAAACCTGGTGCAGAGCGTGGCCGAAGTCGCACCGCACTTTGAGAATGCGCTGCATGGCCTGAAGGGCAGCAAGAACGTGATCGACATTCGCAACTACGGTCTGGCCGGCGCGATCCAGATCGCCCCGCGTGACGGCGATGCCATCGTGCGACCATTCGAGGCCGGCATGGCCTTGTGGAAAGCAGGTTTCTACGTGCGTTTTGGCGGCGACACCCTGCAGTTCGGGCCAACCTTTAACAGCAAGCCGCAAGACCTGGATCGCCTGTTCGATGCGGTCGGTGAAGTGCTGAACAAGATCGACTGATTTCTCCTTCTATATAGAACAACTTTTCAGGAGCCCTGCATGAGCCTTATCCAGCATTTGATCAACGGTGAATTGATCAACGACAGCGGTCGCAGTGCCGACGTGTACAACCCGTCCACCGGCCAGGTGATCCACCAGGTGCCGCTGGCCAGCCGTGAAACCATTCAACAGGCGATCGACGCAGCCAAGGCGGCGTTCCCGGCGTGGCGTAATACCCCGCCGGCCAAACGCGCCCAAGTGATGTTCCGTTTCAAGCAGTTGCTGGAGCAGAACGAAGCGCGTATCTCCCAATTGATCAGCGAAGAGCACGGCAAGACGCTGGAAGATGCCGCGGGTGAGCTGAAGCGTGGGATCGAGAACGTCGAGTACGCGTGTTCGGCGCCGGAAATTCTGAAGGGCGAGTACAGTCGTAACGTAGGGCCGAACATTGATGCTTGGTCGGATTTCCAACCGCTGGGTGTAGTGGCTGGTATCACGCCGTTCAACTTCCCGGCGATGGTGCCGTTGTGGATGTACCCGCTGGCGATCGTCTGTGGCAACTGTTTCATCCTCAAGCCATCGGAGCGTGATCCAAGCTCGACGCTATTGATCGCACAGCTGCTGCAGGAGGCCGGTCTGCCTAAAGGCGTGTTGAGCGTGGTGCACGGCGACAAGGGCGCGGTGGATGCGCTGATCGAAGCACCGGAAGTGAAAGCGCTGAGCTTCGTGGGCTCGACGCCGATTGCCGAGTACATCTATTCCGAAGCAACCAGGCGCGGCAAACGCGTCCAGGCGTTGGGTGGGGCGAAGAACCACGCGGTACTGATGCCGGATGCGGATTTGGACAACGCCGTCAGTGCTCTGATGGGCGCGGCATACGGTTCCTGCGGCGAGCGTTGCATGGCGATCTCGGTGGCCGTGTGCGTGGGCGACCAGGTGGCGGATGCGTTGATCGCCAAGCTCGTGCCGCAGGTCAAGGCATTGAAGATCGGTGCGGGCACCTCTTGCGGGCTGGATATGGGGCCGCTGGTGACCGGGCAGGCTCGGGATAAAGTCAGCGGCTATATAGAAGACGGTGTTTCATCGGGCGCCAAGTTGGTGGTTGATGGTCGCGGTCTGAGCGTTGCGGGCCACGAGGAGGGGTTCTTCCTGGGTGGCAGTCTGTTTGATCATGTGACGCCTGAAATGCGTATCTACAAAGAAGAGATCTTTGGGCCGGTGCTGTGTGTGGTGCGAGTGGCTAGCCTGGAAGCGGCGATGCAACTGATCAATGATCACGAATACGGTAACGGAACGTGCATCTTCACCCGTGACGGTGAAGCGGCGCGGCTGTTCTGTGACGAGATTGAAGTGGGCATGGTGGGCGTTAACGTTCCACTGCCGGTGCCGGTGGCCTATCACAGCTTTGGTGGCTGGAAGCGTTCGCTGTTTGGCGACCTGCATGCCTATGGGCCGGATGGGGTGCGTTTCTACACCCGTCGTAAGGCGATTACCCAGCGTTGGCCGCAACGGGCCAGCCATGAAGCGTCTCAGTTTGCCTTCCCTAGTTTGTAAGGTTGGCTAGAAAGCCGGCCCCTTGGGGCCGGCTTTTGCGTTTTTGGGGCCTTTTTGACCGATATGACAGAAATGTGAAAAAAGGTGTTGACGGCAGATTCTGGAAGTCTATAATTCGCCCCACTTCCGGCGCAGTCGAAACGGAAAACTCCTTGGTAAACAAAGAGTTACGCAGAATTCGACAGCGATTTGCTTCAGGTCATCGAAGCCCAGAAGGAGTTGGTAGAGCAGTGTTGTTTGGCTCTATTAACGTTTCGATCTTCTCGGTCGAAAGCGGAGAAAAAGAGGTGTTGACAGCAGCGTGTAACGCTGTAGAATTCGCCTCCCGCTAACGAGAGATCGGAAGCGCAAGTGGTTGAAGTTGTTGAAGAAATCTTCGAAAACTTCTGAAAATAATCACTTGACAGCAAATGAGGCTGCTGTAGAATGCGCGCCTCGGTTGAGACGAAAGATCTTAACCAACCGCTCTTTAACAACTGAATCAAGCAATTCGTGTGGGTGCTTGTGGAGTCAGACTGATAGTCAACAAGATTATCAGCATCACAAGTTACTCCGCGAGAAATCAAAGATGTAACCAACGATTGCTGAGCCAAGTTTAGGGTTTCTTAAAAACCCAAAGATGTTTGAACTGAAGAGTTTGATCATGGCTCAGATTGAACGCTGGCGGCAGGCCTAACACATGCAAGTCGAGCGGTAGAGAGAAGCTTGCTTCTCTTGAGAGCGGCGGACGGGTGAGTAATGCCTAGGAATCTGCCTGGTAGTGGGGGATAACGTTCGGAAACGGACGCTAATACCGCATACGTCCTACGGGAGAAAGCAGGGGACCTTCGGGCCTTGCGCTATCAGATGAGCCTAGGTCGGATTAGCTAGTTGGTGAGGTAATGGCTCACCAAGGCGACGATCCGTAACTGGTCTGAGAGGATGATCAGTCACACTGGAACTGAGACACGGTCCAGACTCCTACGGGAGGCAGCAGTGGGGAATATTGGACAATGGGCGAAAGCCTGATCCAGCCATGCCGCGTGTGTGAAGAAGGTCTTCGGATTGTAAAGCACTTTAAGTTGGGAGGAAGGGTTGTAGATTAATACTCTGCAATTTTGACGTTACCGACAGAATAAGCACCGGCTAACTCTGTGCCAGCAGCCGCGGTAATACAGAGGGTGCAAGCGTTAATCGGAATTACTGGGCGTAAAGCGCGCGTAGGTGGTTTGTTAAGTTGGATGTGAAATCCCCGGGCTCAACCTGGGAACTGCATTCAAAACTGACTGACTAGAGTATGGTAGAGGGTGGTGGAATTTCCTGTGTAGCGGTGAAATGCGTAGATATAGGAAGGAACACCAGTGGCGAAGGCGACCACCTGGACTAATACTGACACTGAGGTGCGAAAGCGTGGGGAGCAAACAGGATTAGATACCCTGGTAGTCCACGCCGTAAACGATGTCAACTAGCCGTTGGAAGCCTTGAGCTTTTAGTGGCGCAGCTAACGCATTAAGTTGACCGCCTGGGGAGTACGGCCGCAAGGTTAAAACTCAAATGAATTGACGGGGGCCCGCACAAGCGGTGGAGCATGTGGTTTAATTCGAAGCAACGCGAAGAACCTTACCAGGCCTTGACATCCAATGAACTTTCTAGAGATAGATTGGTGCCTTCGGGAACATTGAGACAGGTGCTGCATGGCTGTCGTCAGCTCGTGTCGTGAGATGTTGGGTTAAGTCCCGTAACGAGCGCAACCCTTGTCCTTAGTTACCAGCACGTTATGGTGGGCACTCTAAGGAGACTGCCGGTGACAAACCGGAGGAAGGTGGGGATGACGTCAAGTCATCATGGCCCTTACGGCCTGGGCTACACACGTGCTACAATGGTCGGTACAGAGGGTTGCCAAGCCGCGAGGTGGAGCTAATCCCATAAAACCGATCGTAGTCCGGATCGCAGTCTGCAACTCGACTGCGTGAAGTCGGAATCGCTAGTAATCGCGAATCAGAATGTCGCGGTGAATACGTTCCCGGGCCTTGTACACACCGCCCGTCACACCATGGGAGTGGGTTGCACCAGAAGTAGCTAGTCTAACCTTCGGGAGGACGGTTACCACGGTGTGATTCATGACTGGGGTGAAGTCGTAACAAGGTAGCCGTAGGGGAACCTGCGGCTGGATCACCTCCTTAATCGACGACATCAGCTGCTCCATAAGTTCCCACACGAATTGCTTGATTCATTGAAGAAGACGATAAGAAGCAGCCCGAAATTGGGTCTGTAGCTCAGTTGGTTAGAGCGCACCCCTGATAAGGGTGAGGTCGGCAGTTCGAATCTGCCCAGACCCACCAATTTTGTGTGGGAAACGCCTGTAGAAATACGGGGCCATAGCTCAGCTGGGAGAGCGCCTGCCTTGCACGCAGGAGGTCAACGGTTCGATCCCGTTTGGCTCCACCACTACTGCTTCTGAAAGTTTTGAAAGCTTAGAAATGAGCATTCCATCCAAGTGATGGTGAATGTTGATTTCTAGTCTTTGATTAGATCGTTCTTTAAAAATTTGGGTATGTGATAGAAAGATAGACTGAACGTTACTTTCACTGGTAACGGATCAGGCTAAGGTAAAATTTGTGAGTTCTCTTAATTGAGAAATTCGAATTTTCGGCGAATGTCGTCTTCACAGTATAACCAGATTGCTTGGGGTTATATGGTCAAGTGAAGAAGCGCATACGGTGGATGCCTTGGCAGTCAGAGGCGATGAAAGACGTGGTAGCCTGCGAAAAGCTTCGGGGAGTCGGCAAACAGACTTTGATCCGGAGATGTCTGAATGGGGGAACCCAGCCATCATAAGATGGTTATCTTGTACTGAATACATAGGTGCAAGAGGCGAACCAGGGGAACTGAAACATCTAAGTACCCTGAGGAAAAGAAATCAACCGAGATTCCCTTAGTAGTGGCGAGCGAACGGGGACTAGCCCTTAAGTGGCTTTGAGATTAGCGGAACGCTCTGGAAAGTGCGGCCATAGTGGGTGATAGCCCTGTACGCGAAAATCTCTTAGTCATGAAATCGAGTAGGACGGAGCACGAGAAACTTTGTCTGAATATGGGGGGACCATCCTCCAAGGCTAAATACTACTGACTGACCGATAGTGAACTAGTACCGTGAGGGAAAGGCGAAAAGAACCCCGGAGAGGGGAGTGAAATAGATCCTGAAACCGTATGCGTACAAGCAGTGGGAGCAGACTTTGTTCTGTGACTGCGTACCTTTTGTATAATGGGTCAGCGACTTATTTTCAGTGGCGAGCTTAACCGAATAGGGGAGGCGTAGCGAAAGCGAGTCTTAATAGGGCGTCTAGTCGCTGGGAATAGACCCGAAACCGGGCGATCTATCCATGGGCAGGTTGAAGGTTGGGTAACACTAACTGGAGGACCGAACCGACTACCGTTGAAAAGTTAGCGGATGACCTGTGGATCGGAGTGAAAGGCTAATCAAGCTCGGAGATAGCTGGTTCTCCTCGAAAGCTATTTAGGTAGCGCCTCATGTATCACTGTAGGGGGTAGAGCACTGTTTCGGCTAGGGGGTCATCCCGACTTACCAAACCGATGCAAACTCCGAATACCTACAAGTGCCGAGCATGGGAGACACACGGCGGGTGCTAACGTCCGTCGTGAAAAGGGAAACAACCCAGACCGTCAGCTAAGGTCCCAAAGTTATGGTTAAGTGGGAAACGATGTGGGAAGGCTTAGACAGCTAGGAGGTTGGCTTAGAAGCAGCCACCCTTTAAAGAAAGCGTAATAGCTCACTAGTCGAGTCGGCCTGCGCGGAAGATGTAACGGGGCTCAAACCATACACCGAAGCTACGGGTATCACGTAAGTGATGCGGTAGAGGAGCGTTCTGTAAGCCTGTGAAGGTGAGTTGAGAAGCTTGCTGGAGGTATCAGAAGTGCGAATGCTGACATGAGTAACGACAATGGGTGTGAAAAACACCCACGCCGAAAGACCAAGGTTTCCTGCGCAACGTTAATCGACGCAGGGTTAGTCGGTCCCTAAGGCGAGGCTGAAAAGCGTAGTCGATGGAAAACAGGTTAATATTCCTGTACTTCTGGTTATTGCGATGGAGGGACGGAGAAGGCTAGGCCAGCTTGGCGTTGGTTGTCCAAGTTTAAGGTGGTAGGCTGAGATCTTAGGTAAATCCGGGATCTTAAGGCCGAGAGCTGATGACGAGCTAACTTTTAGTTAGCGAAGTGGTTGATGCCATGCTTCCAAGAAAAGCTTCTAAGCTTCAGGTAACCAGGAACCGTACCCCAAACCGACACAGGTGGTTGGGTAGAGAATACCAAGGCGCTTGAGAGAACTCGGGTGAAGGAACTAGGCAAAATGGCACCGTAACTTCGGGAGAAGGTGCGCCGGTGAGGGTGAAGGACTTGCTCCGTAAGCTCATGCCGGTCGAAGATACCAGGCCGCTGCGACTGTTTATTAAAAACACAGCACTCTGCAAACACGAAAGTGGACGTATAGGGTGTGACGCCTGCCCGGTGCCGGAAGGTTAATTGATGGGGTTAGCTAACGCGAAGCTCTTGATCGAAGCCCCGGTAAACGGCGGCCGTAACTATAACGGTCCTAAGGTAGCGAAATTCCTTGTCGGGTAAGTTCCGACCTGCACGAATGGCGTAACGATGGCGGCGCTGTCTCCACCCGAGACTCAGTGAAATTGAAATCGCTGTGAAGATGCAGTGTATCCGCGGCTAGACGGAAAGACCCCGTGAACCTTTACTATAGCTTTGCACTGGACTTTGAATTTGCTTGTGTAGGATAGGTGGGAGGCTTTGAAGCGTGGACGCCAGTTCGCGTGGAGCCATCCTTGAAATACCACCCTGGCAACTTTGAGGTTCTAACTCAGGTCCGTTATCCGGATCGAGGACAGTGTATGGTGGGTAGTTTGACTGGGGCGGTCTCCTCCTAAAGAGTAACGGAGGAGTACGAAGGTGCGCTCAGACCGGTCGGAAATCGGTCGTAGAGTATAAAGGCAAAAGCGCGCTTGACTGCGAGACAGACACGTCGAGCAGGTACGAAAGTAGGTCTTAGTGATCCGGTGGTTCTGTATGGAAGGGCCATCGCTCAACGGATAAAAGGTACTCCGGGGATAACAGGCTGATACCGCCCAAGAGTTCATATCGACGGCGGTGTTTGGCACCTCGATGTCGGCTCATCACATCCTGGGGCTGAAGCCGGTCCCAAGGGTATGGCTGTTCGCCATTTAAAGTGGTACGCGAGCTGGGTTTAGAACGTCGTGAGACAGTTCGGTCCCTATCTGCCGTGGACGTTTGAGATTTGAGAGGGGCTGCTCCTAGTACGAGAGGACCGGAGTGGACGAACCTCTGGTGTTCCGGTTGTCACGCCAGTGGCATTGCCGGGTAGCTATGTTCGGAATAGATAACCGCTGAAAGCATCTAAGCGGGAAACTAGCCTCAAGATGAGATCTCACTGGAACCTTGAGTTCCCTGAAGGGCCGTCGAAGACTACGACGTTGATAGGTTGGGTGTGTAAGCGCTGTGAGGCGTTGAGCTAACCAATACTAATTGCCCGTGAGGCTTGACCATATAACACCCAAGCAATTTGACTACTCTAACGAGCATCAGATTGCGGTGTGTGAAGACGAAATGAACCGAAAGTTCGACGCTCACAAAACACCGAAAGCTATCACATACCCAATTTGCTGAAGCGAGGCCAGCTGGCCACGACTCAGTACCCGAATTTCTTGACGACCATAGAGCATTGGAACCACCTGATCCCATCCCGAACTCAGTAGTGAAACGATGCATCGCCGATGGTAGTGTGGGGTTTCCCCATGTGAGAGTAGGTCATCGTCAAGATTAAATTCCAGAACCCCTGTTTGCTAACGCAAACAGGGGTTTTGTTTTGGGCGGTCGAAAACTCAATCAGCGCGAATCCCCCCCCGACAAATTTGCACAGTTATTTCTGAATCAGAACACTAGAATAGGCACCTAACCTTTTTTAGAGTCCGAGCCCTATTTATGTCCGATCCGGTTGATGCCCTTGAGGTATCGGATTTACCACTGGACGACCTGGTGGCATGCCATGAGTGCGACTTGCTGATGCGCAAACCAGTGCTCGCCCTTGGCGAAAAAGCCCAATGCCCCCGTTGCGGTTACGAGCTATATGCTCACCGTCACAATGTCGTTGAGCGAAGTCTCGCCTTGGTTCTGGCTGCACTGCTGTTGTACATCCCTGCGAACTTTCTACCCATCATGCAGCTCAATCTACTCGGGCAGTCTTCTGAAGACACCGTGTGGAGCGGCGTCGTCGGTCTGTTCGATACAGGCATGCAGGGCGTCGCTGCGGTTGTCTTCCTGTGCAGCATGGGTATCCCCTTGCTAAAGCTGCTTTGCCAATTGGCAGTGCTACTCAGCATCCGCTGGAAGGTCGGCCGCAGTTATGGACTGCTGCTGTACCGCATCTACCATCACATGAAAGATTGGGGGATGTTGGAGGTTTACTTGATGGGCGTGCTGGTGGCGATCGTGAAACTTGCCGACATGGCGTCCATCACTGTTGGCCTGGGTCTGGTCTGCTTCGTCAGCCTGCTAATGGTTCAAGTGTTACTTGAGGTGGTGATGTCGCCCCACCAGATCTGGCAAGCGTTGTCAGGAGAGGATGATCATGCGGGCGATTGATGCGGGCATTCTGATTTGTACCGAATGCCATGAATTAAACAAGCAAGAACCGGATACCGACGAGCAAACCTGTACCCGTTGTGGTGCGCTGATCCATGCCCGCCGTCCCAACAGCCTCACCCGCACCTGGGCGTTGCTGATCACGGCAGCTATTCTGTATATCCCCGCTAACCTGTTGCCTATCATGACCATCAACTCCCTCGGGCAGGGTGATCCCAGTACGATCATGGCCGGGGTGATCCAGCTGGTGCAGCACGGTATGTTTCCTATTGCGGCGGTCGTGTTTATTGCCAGTATCCTCGTGCCGACGTTCAAACTGGTAGGCATCGGTCTGCTACTGTTCTCGGTGCAGCGTCACCAGCCGCTATCCGCGCAACAACGCATAGTGATGTACCGCTTTATCGAATTCATTGGCCGCTGGTCCATGCTGGATATCTTCGTGATCGCCATCCTGGTGGCGGTTGTAAACTTTGGGCGACTTGCCAGTGTCGAGGCCAATCTCGGCGCTGCAGCGTTCGCCAGTGTGGTGATCTTGACGATGCTTGCCGCAGTAACTTTCGATCCCCGACTGATTTGGGATAACACGGAGTCGGACGACGACCATGAGTGATTTGCCTAAAGCTAAAACCCGCCCAGCCTCCAACTGGTCGGCTATTTGGGTGTTGCCCCTGATTGCCCTGATCATCGGTGGCTGGCTGGGGTGGCGTGCCTATTCCCAGCAGGGCATCGATATCCAGGTACGCTTTGAAAGCGGCGAAGGTATCCAGGTCAACAAAACCGAAGTTGTCTATAAAGGCATGCCGGTGGGTAAGGTCAAGGCCCTGGCCTTGGACGATGAAGGTAACAATCGCGGGGTGATTGCGACCATCGAGATGAACAAGGACGTCGAACAATACCTCAAGACCAACACCCGCTTCTGGCTGGTCAAACCGAGCGTCAGCCTCGCCGGCATCACCGGCCTGGAAACCCTGGTTTCGGGTAATTACATCGCCGCCAGCCCAGGCGACGGTGAGCCCACGCGCAAATTCAAGGCACTCTCCGAAGAGCCGCCCTTATCTGACGCCAAGCCAGGCTTGCACCTGACGATCAAGGCCGACCGACTCGGCTCCCTCAACCGTGGCAGTCCGGTGTTCTACAAGCAGATTCAAGTGGGCCAGGTCAAAAGCTATCTGCTCTCCGAAGACCAGAGCACTGTCGAGATCAAAGTCTATATCGAACCGACCTATGCCAGCCTGGTGCGCAAACACACGCGTTTCTGGAACGCCAGCGGCATCAGCATCGACGCCAACCTTTCCGGCGTGAAAGTCCGCAGTGAGTCCCTCTCCAGTATCGTCGCCGGCGGCATTGCCTTCGCCACGCCAGAGAACCGCAAGGACAGCCCACCCACTGACCCGAGCCTGCCATTTCGGCTCTACGAAGATTTCGACGCCGCTGCGGCCGGTATCAAGGTCAAGGTCAAGCTCACCGACTTCGAAGGCCTGCAGGCCGGTCGCACACCTGTGATGTACAAAGGCATCCAGGTCGGCAGCCTGAAAACCCTGAAGATTGATCCGGACCTGTCCAGCGCCAACGCGGAGCTGACCCTCGACCCGCTGGCCGAAGATTACCTGGTGCAAGATACCCAGTTCTGGGTCGTCAAGCCTTCCATCTCCCTGGCAGGCATCACCGGGCTTGAAGCGTTGGTAAAAGGTAACTACATCGCCATTCGCCCGGGTGACAAAGGCAGCGCTCCCCAGCGTGAATTCGTCGCGCGCGCCAAAGCACCACCGTTGGATCTGCGTTCTCCAGGCCTGCACATGGTGCTGTTCACCGACAACCTCGGTTCCCTGGATGTCGGCAGCCCGATCCTCTACAAACAGGTCAAGGTCGGCTCGGTGCAGAGCTACCAGTTCTCGCGCAAGAACAAGCAATTGGTGATCGGCGTTCACATCGAGAAGGAATACGAAAACCTGGTCAATGGCTCGACGCGCTTCTGGAATGCCAGCGGCGTCACCCTGACCGGCGGCCTCACTGGCGGCATTCAGGTGAAGAGTGAATCCCTGGCCAGCCTGATGGCCGGCGGCATCGCCTTCGAAACGCCGGAGCCCAACGTTCCGTTGAAAAAACGCATCCCACGTTTCCGCCTGTTTGCCGACCGCGAAGCCGCCAACCAACACGGTACCCTGGTGACCATCAAGGTCGACCGCGCCGACGGCATGCGTCCTGGCACACCGGTGCGCTTCAAAGGCCTGGACGTGGGCAAGATTGAAAGTGTTGACCTCAGTGCCGACATGCAGTCGGTATTGCTCAGTGCGCGTATCACCCAGGTAGCGGACCGCATCGCCCGCGTCGGCAGCCAGTTCTGGGTGGTCAAGCCCGAGTTGGGCCTGATGAAAACCTCCAACCTGGAAACCCTGGTCACCGGGCAATACATCGAAGTGCAACCGGCCGCGAAAAACGCCGGCCCGCAAAAGAGTTTTGTCGCGCTGGACCAGCCTCCCGAGGCCGTCCACCAGGAAGCTGGCCTGAGCCTGACACTCAGCGCCGCACGCCGTGGCTCGCTGAAGGAAGGCGTACCGGTCACCTACCGCGAAGTCACCGTGGGCAAGGTGACAGGCTATGAGTTGGGCCAAACCGCTGACCGTGTCCTGATCCATATTCTGATCGAACCCAAGTACGCACCCCTCGTGCGCAGCGGCAGTCGCTTTTGGAACACCAGTGGCTTTGGCCTCGACTTCGGTCTGTTCAAAGGCGCTACCGTGCGTACTGAGTCCCTGGAGACGTTGGTTGCCGGTGGCATCGCCTTCGCGACACCGGACGGCGAGCGCATGGGCAATGCCGCCAGGCCACAACAAACCTTCCCGCTGTTCGACAAGTTTGAAGATGAATGGCTGACGTGGGCGCCTAAAATCCCGCTCGGCAAATAGGCCGAGGCGCGGCCATCGCGGGCAAGCCCGGCTCCCTCACTCGACCGCATTCCTACAGGGAAAAACTCGGTCAACTGTGGGAGCCGGGCTTGCCCGCGAAGAGGCCCTCAAAAGCACCACACTATTCAAACCCATAAAAAAGGCCGCGATCCATAAGATCGCGGCCTTTTCATATTTCAGCGTCGTGGATTAAACCTCGTCCAACTCCGGCTCATTCATCGTCGCCTTCACGACATCGTGACGACGGATGTACTTCCAGTCCGCCTCATCGATATAGATGCCGTTCGGCCCACTGCCACCTTCCAGGTCGATCGCCACTTGGGCGGACACCTGCGGTTTCACACTGGCCAGGATTGGCACGAAGCCCAGTTGCAAACTGGTTTCCAGCAGCGCCGCCTGGTTTTTCTCGTCGATGTCCGCAGCTTCGTCGAGGTAGTACGGCAAACGCACACGCCCGGCCTGGTCGCGGTCCATCAAGTGCAGCAACAAGTACATGTTGGTCAGCGCCTTGATGGTCATGGTGGTGCCGTTGGACGCGGCACCATCGATGTCGGTGTGGATCACCGGTTGGCCATGTACCTTGGTGATCTCGAACGCCAGCTCGAACAAGTCCTTGAGGCCCAACTGGTTATGGTTGGCGGCCACCAGGCGCGCCAGGTATTCCTTGGCTTCTTCGTTCTTGTTGTCCTGCTCGGCGCTCTGGCTGAGGTCGAACACCGAGAGGGTTTCGCCTTCTTCATACTGACCGGCACTGTGGATGATCTGGTCGATATGCTTGAGGGCTTCTTTGTTCGGCGCCAGCACGATGCGGAAGCTTTGCAGGTTAGAGACCTGACGCTTGTTGATCTCGCGGTTGAACAACGCCAATTGGTGCTCGAGGCTGTCGTAGTCGCTGCGGATATTACGCAGGGTCCGCGCAATGTCGGTCACCGCCGCGCGCCGTGCCTTGCCCAGGGTCAGGGCCTCGTCAGTGCGGTGTGCATAAGCGTTGATCAGCAACTGCAGGCGACGCTCAACATCATCCTCGCTGTCGAACTTGGCCACGCCCTTGAGGCGCACCTGTGCATACAGCGCTTCAATCTGGCCATCGGCGCGCAGCAAGCCTTGCCAGCTGTCCTGGTAGTCGTTGAGCAGCGGCAGCAGGTTGTCCATGGAGTCGTCGACCGGGTCCATGAACGGTGTACCGAACGGCAGGTCTGCCGGCAACAACTGACGACGGCGCAACGCATCATCCAGCGTGCGCTGCTTGGCTTCCATGTCGCCGATCTGACGGCCGACCAGTTGCAGCTTGGCCGACAGTTGCTGGACGCGTTCAGTGAAGGCATCACTGGAGCGCTTCAACTCATCCTGCGCCGCTTCCATCTGCGCCAGGTTTTCCAGCTTCTCGCCTTCCTCCGCGCTCAGGGTTTGGGTACGGCGGAAGTCTTCAAGGGCCTTCTGCGCATCCAGCACTTGCTGGTACAGCGCTTCAGTCTGGGTCTTGCTCGCGGCGCGGTCAGACGCGACGGCCTGCTGGGTTTTCAACTGCTTGAGTTCTTTTTCCAGGCGCTCTTTCTGGTCGCGCAATGCCGCACGATCCGCCAAGGCCTGCAAGGCTGGCGGCTCAATGTGGGAAATATCGATGGACAGCCCCGGCACTTCAAAACGTTCGCCCTTGAAGCCATCGAGGATCTGCTCCAGGGATTTGACCCACTGGCCATCCTCGTCCAGCGTGATGCCATGCTCGCCCAATGGCAGGCTGAACAACGAACTGTTGAACAGGCGCATCAGACGTTCGACGTCCTGCTGCGAGAACTCTTCCCGTAGCTTGGCGTAGCTGTTGTTGTCGGCGTGGTCGAGTTGCTGCTTGACCGACTTCAAGCGCTTTTCAAGGTCGCGCAAACGCTCGTCCAGATCCTCGGCGCTGAACTGCCGCGACTGCGCCAGCGCGCCCGCCAATTCATCGTGCGCGTCCTTGGCTGCCAGCAGTTGTTGCTCCAGCACCTTCACGTCATCCACTAACGCAAAGCGGTGCTTGAGCACCGACAGCTCGCCCAACCAGCGTTGGATACCGCTGATCTCACGCTCCAGGCGCATCAGCTCCTGAGTGCCGCCGCGTTGGTCGTTCTGCAGTGCGTCCTGCTCGTTGCGGTAGTGCTCGGCCTGGATGGTCAGCTCTTCCTTGCGTGCACTGGCGTAGTCCGACCAGGTGCCCAGCAACGAATCCAGCAGCGGCGACAGGCGATGCAATTTACCGCGCAACACGTCGCGCTGGCGAACACCATTGGACAGCGCTTCTACCAGCGGGCCGGCGGCGACCAGGGAGTTGTAGTCCTGCTCCATGCGCCTTACATCGCGGAAGGCTTCTTCGCACGCGGCGATGTAATCGACACTGCCGGAACGCAAGCTGTGTTCGAAGGCATCGAGAAACAATTGCTTGAGCTTGGCCGCAGTGATTTCGCGCATGTGCAGCAGGTTGATAAACAGCGCGCGGAACGTCTTCAGGCTCTGCTCGCTGGTGGAACGCAGCGGGATCAACGTCAGGTCCAGCGGGATCGACGTATGGCCGCCCACCAGCAAACGGCGCAGTTCATCCGGCTTGAGTTCGTAGGCTTTCAGGCCTTCGCGCTCCAGGTTGGTGAACAGCTCTTTCTGGCGCAGGCAGGTGTCATTCTTCTGGTAGTGAGCCAGGTCCAACTTGCCGGCATAGGCAAAGAACTGGTGACCGAAACCACCGCCCGGACCGCGCCCGACCACCCCGATTACGTGCGGGCCGTGGGGCAGGGAGACTTCGACAAGGATGTAGCTGGTGTCGGTGGCGAAGTAGAAGCGCCGCGATTGTTCCAGGGTGTACTTGCCGAAACTCATGTCCGACATGCGCGCCAGGATCGGGAACTGCAAGGCGTTGATCGACGCGGATTTACCCAGGTTGTTCGCGCCATACACCGACAGCGGTTCTTCCAGCGGGAACAAACCCAGACTGTAACCGGCCGTGTTCAATAGGGCGAAGCGGCGGATGCCGTAGCGTTCCTTGCTCATGCATCGGTCTCCTGTTCTTCGGCAATCGCACGGGCCAGTGCGTCTTCTTCGCTTTCATCCGCGAAGTCGCTCAAGTCGAGTGGGTCATCGGTTTTCAGCAGCTTCTCATCGCTGTCTTCGTCGATGATCACCGGTGCCGGCAGCGGCAACACGCTGTGCACGCTGGCCGCCAGGTCGCGGTCTTGCTGCACCGACAGGCACACATCGAGGAAGCGGTGCATCGGCGGCAGGAAGCGGTACACGCCGCTGTCTTCGCTGGCAAAGCCCAGCTGGGTCATGCGGCGCATGATTTTTTCTTCGAGTTCTTCCTGGGTCTGCACCTCGGCCTGGATAAACAGGTCGCGGTACTTCTCCAGCAGCGACGGCAGCTCATCACGGCCCAGGCTGCCACCGTCGAGCACGGCAATCGGGTCGCGGCCTTGGTCGGCCAAGTGCTCGACGATGATGAAGGTAAACAGTGCCAGGCGCTGGGCGGTCTTGTTCACCTGCGCGCTGGCGATGGCGGAGTCCGGCACGAAATAGTAGAAACCCCGTGTATCGCAGACCAGCTCAAAGCCCAAGGCCCTGAACAGCGTGCGGTACTGGTCCTGGAAGTTCGACAGTTGCGCGTACAGCTCCGGGTCGCGGCGGCTGACGTGGTAACCCTTGAACAGCTCGCGAAAGATCGGCGCCAGCTGGGACAGTTCGGATAGATCAAGATGCATGCGAAGTCCTTACAGAAGCGGTGCTCGCAGAATTCTCGGCGGCGTCGGGCGTGGCCGGGAGCAGGGCGAACGAGCGCAGGCTGACCTGGTGCTCGTGTGTGTGGTAATCGCGACGCTCCAGGCGTTCGCGCTTGAAGCGTTTTTCGCGAGACAGCCGTGAGAACCAGTACAGCAATTCGTCGGTGGCGCCGTCCGGTTCCTGCTCCAGCAACCAGGTCATCAGGTCTGGCATCGGCAGTGCGTCTTCGCAACGCTCGAGCATCTCCTTGACCGTGCGCGGTGCGCGCTGGGCGTCGCCCTTGTGGGATTTGTGCGCCTTGGGGAAACGTGCCGGTTTCGGCTCGAAATTCGCCAGGGCATACACGTACGCCTCGACTTGGCTGGCACTGCCGAGAAAGGTACTTTGCGGCCGGGTGAACATCGGCATCGCCGCTTGCGGCACCGCGTCCAGGCCTTTGCGGCGGATGGCCGACAAGGCTAGCGCCGCGCCACGGGTCACGGCATTGTGCCGGCGCGCTTCTTCGCGCAGCGGCAGCAACAGCTCGCGAGCATGGCGCAGGGTCAGTTGGGCGCTGGTCTGCATTTCGAGGATGCGTGCGTGGGTGCGCAGCAGCATGTCGTCGTCCACCAAGTGGCCGAGGCGCTGTTGCTCGGTGAGCATGCGCAGCAGCACGTTTTCTACCTTGCGCACGCCTTGCTCGAAGGCGCCGTCGGCGTTCACCAGCTGGATCATGGGTTCGACGTATTCGTCCCAGGTCGCCAATACCTCGGCATAACGCTGGCGCAGCGGGATCTGCCGATCGCTGGTCTTGGCCCGGTCGGCCACGGCGGCGAGGGCCTGCTCGTCGTTGGCGAGCTTTTTCAGCACGTCGCGCACGCGCATATCCAGCAGTCGCAGCTGGCGGGCCAGGTCGTGGCCATCACGGATGTCGAAGGCGTCCTGGATATAACCGGCCAGGCGCTCAAGGTGGCGCAGGTAGGCTTCGATTTCCAGGCACAGGCCAAGCCGGTGCTCCTTGCGAAGATAGGCCAGGAAGTCGTGGATCTGCGCATTGAGCTCGAATCGGTTCGGGCTCTTGGCGACAGGCACCAGGATATCCAGGCGAATCCACACGTCCAGCAGGCTGGTGATGTCCTGGGGCGTGCTGTCCAGTTGTTGGGCGGCCAGTTGTGCGCGCAGCTCGCCCAGGCTCAGGGTGCCTTGGTCGAAGTGTTCGCACAGTGGCTCAAGTAAGGCCCAGTGTTCGGCGAGGGCGCGCAGGACGCGCTTGGGTTCGATCATGGGAATGGCCGGCTGGTTGGCGATTAAAAGTCGCGATTGTACTGCATCGGACGCGGGATTTATCCACAGCCGGTCAGTACGCAGTGGGCGATTGTTACCGAACAGCGGTAGAATCCCCGCTCTTTAGTTATCCACAAGTGGCCGAGCTGTGCTTATCGAGTCCCGACGTCGCGCTTACTTGACCGCCATGCAGGTGGTCAACTGGCTGCCCCGCACCGAACTGCCGTTTGCCGCGCCGTCGCGGCCGGAGCTGTTGCAGGCGCTTGAGCCCTACGAGGCGTTCGAGTCTTCGGGGGAAGAGGCGGCCGCGCCCGTGGCGGTGGTCGAGCCCACCCCGCAAACGCGCCCGGTGGTGGAACGGGCGAAGATCGAAGTACCGCGTCCCGCGCCAGTCACCAAGGCGGCCAAGGTGGTCGAAGAGGCTGCGCCGGTGGTCAAGGCCCCGGTGGTACCGCCACCGCGTTTTGCCCTGCAATTGCTGCGGGCCGGGCGCTGCCTGCTGCTGGTGGAGTTGCCGACCGGCGAACGCTTCCAGACCCGCGACCCCGCCTACATGCTGCTAAAAGACATGCTGCGTGCCGCCGGCCTGCCCGACAGCCCGCAAATCGTCGGCGACCCGGTGCGCTGGCCGCTGCTGGTGCGCGGCAACATGGACCAGGGCCCGGAAGCCGCGAGGGATTTTGTGCAAGGCTTTGTATCGGCACGCCTGGAAGACGAACCCTGTGTGTGCCTGTGGCTGATCGGCCTGCCCGCCGTGCGATTTGCCGGCGAAGCCAACGCCGAAGCCTGGTACCGCGAGCTCCAGGTCGAAAGCCTGGGCTCGGTATGGGCCCTGCCGGGCCTGGAATTATTAATGGAAGAGCCACAGCGTAAGGCTGATGTCTGGCAAGCCATGCGCCGGCTGATGGCGCGCTGGAAAACGACCGATGAGTGAGGCTTTATCCTTCCGCCCGATGACCGAGGCCGACCTCGACGCCGTGCTGAAAATCGAATACGCCGCGTTCAGCCACCCCTGGACCCGTGGGATATTTCTCGACGGGTTGGGTAAGTACCAGATCTGGCTGATGTTTGAAGGTGAGCAGCAGGTGGGGCATGGCGTGGTGCAGATCATCCTCGACGAGGCTCACCTGCTGAATATCACCGTGAAGCCGGAAAACCAGGGCCGCGGCCTCGGCCTGGCGTTGCTGGAACATCTGATGTCCCGCGCCTATGCCGCCAATGCCCGTGAATGCTTCCTGGAAGTGCGCGACAGTAATACCGGCGCGTTTCGCCTGTATGAGCGCTATGGCTTCAATGAAATTGGCCGCCGGCGCGACTATTACCCCGCCGTCGGTGGCCGCGAAGATGCGGTCGTGATGGCCTGCACCCTGGTCGATTAAACACCGTCCAAAACCGTAGGAGCCCGGCTTGCCGGCGATGGCGTCCTCGAGATCGCCGTCGCCGGCAAGCCAGGCTCCTACAGGTCGGGGTTAATAGTCTGGGCGAAGGTGTATCAGGGTTTACCGTCTATCGGGTCGATATCCGCCAGTTCGGCCTCATCCAACCCAGTACCCCCGCCAATTTCATCTTCATCGACGATGCTCAGGTCGTAATCCGCCGGGTTATCCTCGCCTTCTTCACGGGCATCGCGAGCACCATCCTCACGGATCAACGTTTCCGGGCTTAAATCATCATCAGTCGGCTCGTGATCATCTGTGGACGCGCCGGTGAGACCTGCTTCACGCACCCGTTCGTCGGGCATTCGGTGTTCACGTTCGCGACGAGGGATCTCATCGCCGATCTCCGCCGTCGGTTCTTCTTCGTCAAAATCCAGTTCGCGCATCGAGCCCATGCGGTCCTCATTGTCATCTATGGGTTCAGGCTGCGTAGCGCCGTAGGGACGTCGTGATTCAGTCATGGCCAATCCTCATACTGTGGGGCTTATAGTGTGTGGACAGGCTGGGCGGCCCAAAGATTCAAGCTAATTCACGCTTGTTATTCACCGGCAGGGCGTGACCTGGACGTGGGGTTGTCAGTCACAAAACTGCGCATCATTCCTGAGGCTTTCCCTGATGAACGAACTACAAGACCTGCTTGATAACAACGAACGCTGGGCGGACGCGATCAAACAGGAAGATCCCGAATTCTTCGCCAAGCTCGCCCGCCAGCAAACCCCGGAATACCTGTGGATCGGCTGTTCCGACGCACGGGTACCGGCCAATGAGATCGTCGGCATGCTGCCCGGTGATCTGTTCGTACACCGTAACGTGGCCAACGTGGTGCTGCACACCGACCTCAACTGCCTGTCGGTGATCCAGTACGCAGTGGACGTGCTCAAGGTCAAACACATCCTGGTCACCGGCCACTATGGCTGTGGCGGCGTGCGCGCGTCGATGCAAGACCGTCAGTTCGGCCTGATCGATGGCTGGTTGCGCACCATTCGTGACCTCTACTACGAAAACCGCGACGTGTTGGCCCAGCTGCCGACGGAAGAAGAGCGCGTCGACCGCCTGTGCGAGTTGAACGTGATCCAGCAAGTGGCCAACGTCGGTCACACCAGCATTGTGCAAAACGCCTGGCACCGTGGGCAGAGCCTGTCGATCCATGGCTGCATCTACGGCATCAAGGATGGCCGCTGGAAGAGCTTGAACACCACCATCAGTGGTTTCGAGCAGTTGCCGCCGCAATATCGCCTGCGCCCGCTGGGTGAAGCCTAAGGGCGTTTGCGCTCGCGCCACTGGGCCATGAACGCCTGGCCCTCGGCGCTTAGCAGCTCGTCGTGACCGGTAATCCAGCCCCGGCAGTTCAGCTCGCCGCATTGGCAAGCGAACTGCCGGAACAGCACGTCTTCGGTCATGGTGTAATCCATGCTCAGCAGCTCGCCTGGACGGATGTCCCGCAGGGTCCAGACCTCCAGATAGTGCAGGTCGAGAAACACATTCGGTTTGCATGAATGTGAAAACAGGCCACTGAACCAACAGTCGTAGAGGTGGGTGCGCGACGATAGCTGCAAGGTGTGCAGGCGTCGCTCGTTCAGGGCATAGCCGGAGATTTTGGCGATGCACACACGGCTGTCAAAGGCCGTGCGTGCCTTGATTCCGACCCCCACGCCTTCAATATTCTGCACCACTTCGAATTGCTCGACCGAAGGGTAGCCCGGTCCGAGCGTGGACTTGAAAGGGTAAAGGCAGTCACTCACAGCAGTTTTAGCCTTATCCATGGCCTGAGTTTTCATAACTCTCCTGGTTTAGGCTGCATCGACCTGCGGGTGGTGTCTGACTACCGGTCTTGCAGCTGATGAACGCCGCTCAAGACTCGCTGAAGATGGTGCCGATTTCTACTGTCAATGTTGACAGTAGAAATCGACGGTTTTTTGTGCGAATTACAACGCCGGGGCCGCAATGGCTGGGGTGGGGGCGGCATTCTTGAGTTGCTTCAACTGCGTCTTGATGGCGGGCGTGGCGCATTTTGCGTTTGCCTCTTCCGGGGACAAGTTGCGCACCGAGGTATAAAACAACTCACAGGTCTGCTCCTTGCGTGTGACTTGCCAGGTGTTCATGCATGCCTTGAGCAATACATTCGGATCGCTTGCTGGTTTCTGGCCCATCCCGGCCTGCCAGCATGCGGCGCTCAGATCCTGGCCCATCACCTTCAAACCGGCCTCATCGGCTTTCTGCTCGTTACCGTCGTAGGTGTCGGGGCTTGCGGCATACCAAATGTAACTTGGGTGGTTAGCGCCCAGCACCGACACGCTTTGGCCCGGTGTCGGGCTGATCTGCGCCAGGCTCAGCACGTTCACGGTCTGCCCGTATTGTTGCTTGATCCAGCTGCGCACCGGCGCGCCGAACGCAACCATGGGCAAAGCGCCTTTGGCCGACAGGCTCAGTTCCTGGACCATGCGCGTCTGGTAATCGGTGAAATAGCTGTAGACGGTTTCCAGGTCCTTGCCTGCGTTGGATGGCGCGGCAATGGGCGCGATATCGATGATGGTCTGGTAAGCCGGGGTTTCGGTGGCCGGGATGCCGTTATCCGTGAGCAAGGTGGCCCAGCGGTCGGTGGTGGCCGATTCCAGGTAATCCTGGGCCTGGGTCAGGGAATAATCCGGCGGGAAATGCAGCAGCTCGATGCTTTTTCGGTTTTCCAGGGCCATGCCCAGCGGCAGGAACAGGTACCAGTTATAGGCCCACTTGCCATCGCTGTTGAGCTTGCTGGCGCCCTGGTAGGCCAGATCGGCGGTATTGAGCAACGTGGTCAGGGGTTGGCCATAGCTCTCCGGTACCCCGCTGAACGTGGCGGATACTTGCCCGTCACGGGTCTTGACGCTGACTTTCGCCCGACTGTATCCATCCCGTTGCAGGCTCTGGTTCAGATAGTGCTCGGCAGTCTGTTCCAGCGTCCATGGCCGAAAGCAGATCACGTTGCAGTTATTGGGGTAGGCGAACAGTTGGGTCACACGCTGCGTGTTCCCCAGCGGCACCTCGATGTCGGCCTGTACGACCGCACTCGCCATCAGTGCGGCCAGGGTGAAGGACAGCCTGGTCGGTTTAAACATGATTGTTTCCTTGTCAGCGAAAGCCCGTCTGCGCGGGATGAAAGCCCACCTCCACACAGTAGCGGCTGACCAGGAAAGCCGCGCACTAAATCACCCGGCGTGTCGCTATTGGATAAGAAAACCTACAGGTTGAATTGCAAGGCATTGCTCAAGTCACCCATGGGCTTCTGGCCACGGGCGATCATGGCGTCATCCCGCTGCTTGAGGCCGTCCAGGGTCTCCAGCTGGAACACCCGGGTGATCAACCGCAGGATCGAGGCAGTGTCGTACACCGTATGGTCCACCGTGCCTTTGCGTGCGAACGGTGACACCACAATCGCCGGGACCCGTGTGCCCGGTCCCCAGCGGTCGCCCTTGGGTGGGGCCACGTGGTCCCACCAGCCGCCGTTTTCATCGACGGTCACCACCACCACCATGTTTTTCCACTGCGGGCTCTCTTGCAGCACTTTC
Organism: Pseudomonas pergaminensis; assembly: GCF_024112395.2. Classification (NCBI taxonomy): domain Bacteria; kingdom Pseudomonadati; phylum Pseudomonadota; class Gammaproteobacteria; order Pseudomonadales; family Pseudomonadaceae; genus Pseudomonas; species Pseudomonas pergaminensis. The sequence goes on from NZ_CP078013.2 coordinate 821,436, forward strand.
AGGGCGCGGGCGATATGGCGGTCGCCAGAGGCCACGTCGGCATAACCGGCGTGCATGTTCAGGTTGCCTTGAGGCTTGTAGAAGGTCACCGCGGGCAGTTTGCCGGCTTGGGCGTCGGCGAAGAACTTGTTGGTGCTCGACTCATCCCCCAAGCCACCATCGCGCAGGCGCTTGTCACGCTCGGCGCGATTTTCCGGACCCTGCTGCTTGAAGTAGTTGAATGGCTGGTGGTGATACTGGAAGTTCGGAATCTTCGGAATGCCGCCCGAGTCCTTGAACTGGTCCAAGGTGGCTTGCCACGCGCCGGCGTACCAGGCCCAGTCGACATTCTTTTTCGACAGCTTGTCACCGATGTGCTCGTGGGTTTGTGGCACCAGCACGTTGGGCAGGTCGGGTTTGGAGTAATCCGGGTTTTCCGGGTCGCGGATCCAGGTCGGCCAGTAAGGCGGCGCCAGGGTGTTCACGCCGTAACCGTCCGGGGTCAACGCACTAGGGCCGAACTGTGGCGGGCCGGTCATCGCGCTGGCCGGGGACTTGTCCAGCGGCTTGAGGCGCGGGTCGGTGGGGTCATCGCTTTGCAGCGTGGCGATCTGCGCCTTGGCCACCGATTGCGCGGCATTCGGGTAAAACGGTGCGGTGGCGCTGATCAGGTATTGATGGTTGAGGAACGAGCCACCGAACGCACCCTGGAAGAAGTTATCGCACAGCACAAACTCCTTGGCGACGTCCCACAGGCGCAGGGAGTACCGGCTCTGGGCGTAGTGGCCCATCACCAGGCCACCGGAGTCCGCCCAGGCAACGAAACCGTCGTTCTTGCCGCCATTGATCTGCATCTGGTTCTGGTAGAACACGTGCCACAAATCGCGGGTGACCAGGCTCAGGGGCAGGTCTTCGCCGTTGGGCCCCTTGAGGGCGAACGGCGCGTTGGGCAGGTTTTCCTGGAATTGCACCTCGCTGGGGTAGGTCACCCCGTCCACCGTTTGCGGGCCGACTTGCAACACGCCGCCCCAGGTGGGAGGCAGGGTGGACAGCACACTGCCGTCGCGGTCGCGTTGCTGGACGTCAGCGACAGAAAGGGCCGACAGTGGTTTCTCTACACCGGGGAAATCTGCAAACAAATTGTTGAAGCTGCGGTTCTCGGCATAGATCACCACCACGGTTTTCACCTGGTCGTGCAAGGCCTTGTCCAGCTCTTGCGGCGTCAGTGGCCGCGCCACCGGCTTGCCCGGTACTTCGCCGGTATTGCCGCAGGCACTCAGGGTCGCACCGATCCCCAACACCGCCGCGCCTCCCAGGAAACGCCGACGGCTGGTGTCTACGGGCGGTTGGTCGGCGGAATCGGGGGTAGGGCGGTCTTCGTGCTCGTCACTCATTGCGGGGAGTCCTTGGCGAGTTGTTGCAAGATATTTCGCAGGACGGTAGCAACGGAATGTGACGGAACGAAGACAGCGATTTGAATCGGAGGATTACAGCAGACGCAGTGCCAACTGGCTGCCTGCACGCAGGTACTCCACCTGAGCCGTCACCGCATCTTTGACGATGGCCTCGCCCGTATCGGTCAGCTTGGCCTTTTTTGCATCGATCACGCTGGTCTGCAATAACTGCATGGTCACGTCGATCGATTTTTGAAAGGCGGTCACGTTGTTGTGCTGGCCGAACTCTTTGATAACGGCCGCCATGCGGCGATCGGCATCGTCTCGCAAGGCCCTGTACTCAGTGAACGACACGTTGCCGTCCTGGTAAATATCAGTGATCAACTCTTCCAGTGATTTGGATAGGGGCGTCATCGGAGTTTCCTTGGTGCTAGGTGAGTAGGAGTCCGAGTCAGGTTAATCAAAGGTGTTGGCGAGAGGAGTCGGGGGTTGCCGTTGTCTGGAGTAGGACAACCCCACGCGTTGCATCAGAAGGTGCTTTTAAGGCATCACCGGCGGCAAATACGTCAACGTCGTCCCCAGCGCCCACAGCAGGAACAACACCAGCGGGGTGTGCACCAGCAACTGCACGAACGAGAACCCGATCAAGTCCCGCGCCTTCAAGCCCAGCACCCCTAGCAACGGCAGCATGTAGAACGGGTTGATCAGGTTCGGCAGCGCTTCGGCTGCGTTGTAGATCTGCACCGACCAGCCCAGGTGGTATTGCAGGTCATTGGCCACCTGCATCACATACGGTGCTTCGATAATCCACTTGCCGCCGCCCGACGGGATAAAGAAGCCCAGCACTGCCGAGTACACACCCATCAGCAGCGCGTAGGTGTCGTGAGAGGCGATGGAGGTGAAGAAGGTCGAGATATGGTGCGCCAGGGTCTGGCCGTCACCGCCCTTGACCACGGTCATCAGCGCGGCGATCGAGCCGTACAGCGGGAACTGGATCAGTACGCCAGTGGTGGTCGGAACGGCACGGGCCACTGCATCGAGGAAGCTGCGCGGGCGCCAGTGCAGCAGGGCACCGGTCATGATGAACAGGAAGTTATAGGTGTTCAGCCCCGAGATCGCGCTGATCGCCGGCTTGGTCGAAAACTCATGGAACAGCCAGCCAGCCGCCAGCAGCGCCAGCAGGATAGTCAGCAACGGGCTGTGTTCCAGCCATTCACCCGGGCGGGTGGGAGCTTGCAGCTTGGGCAGGTTGAAGGCCGGGTCGACCCCGCAAGCCATGGCATCGCGGGCGCTGTTCGGGCCGGGGGCGGTGGCGTAGGCGATGATCAGCGACACCACGATCAACGCCAGCAAGAGCACGCCGGATTGCCACAGGAAAATGGTATCGGTGAAGGGGATCACCCCCGTGATCGACAGAATCGACGGTGGCAAGCTGGCCGGGTTGGCCTGCAACTGCGCGGCCGACGACGACAACCCCAGCGCCCACACAGCGCCAAGGCCCAGATAGGCCGCAGCCCCGGCCGCGCGATAATCCATGCGCAAATCAGTGCGACGCGCCAATGCCCGTACCAGCAAACCGCCAAATACCAGGGACAGGCCCCAGTTCAACAATGAGGCGACCATCGAGATCAAGGCCACCCAAGCCACGGCGGAGCGGCCGTTCTTGGGGATACGCGCCAGACGGTCGATCAGTTTCACCGCAGGCGGCGAACTGGCGACCACATACCCACCAATCACCACGAAGGCCATCTGCATGGTGAATGGAATCAGGCTCCAGAACCCATCGCCGAAGGCTTTGGCCGCTTCGGTCGGCGCGGCACCCATGCCCAGGGTTGCCACGGCGACGATGATCACGGCGAGGGCGGCAAACACCCAGGAGTCTGGAAACCAGCGTTCGGCGAAGTTGGAACAGCGCAGGGCAAATCGAGCATAGCGGCTTTCTTCGATAGCATCGGCCACGAGTCTTTCCTCTTGTATTTATTATGGTGTTGGCAGTTTTACGGCATGTTCCGCTACGGCCATTGATATGGGAATGCAGTTATCTTCATCGATCCATGAGGAAAACAAATATATCTGCCGTGATTGCCTTCAATGGGCTCAACTCATAACCTGCACGCCATTTTGTTTGTCTGCCGAGCCATCACATGACTGCCACCTTTTCCCCACAGGCGCAGCGTTTTTCCCGCTCCGACTACAAAACCCTGGGCCTGGCCGCCCTGGGCGGTGCCCTGGAAATCTACGACTTCATTATCTTCGTGTTTTTCGCGCTGACCTTAAGCCAACTGTTCTTCCCGCCGGAAATGCCCGAGTGGCTGCGCCTGTTGCAGAGCTTTGGCATTTTCGTCACCGGCTACCTGGCACGCCCGTTGGGCGGCATCCTGATGGCGCACTTTGCCGATCACCTGGGGCGCAAGCGCGTGTTCAGCCTGAGTATCCTGATGATGGCCTTGCCCTGCCTGCTCATCGGGATCATGCCCACCTATGCGCAAATCGGTTATTTCGCCCCGCTGATCCTGCTGGCGCTGCGCGTGCTGCAAGGCGCCGCAGTGGGCGGTGAAGTGCCCAGCGCCTGGACCTTCGTCGCCGAGCACGCACCCACCCACCATCGCGGCTATGCCTTGGGGTTCCTGCAAGCCGGACTGACCTTCGGCTACCTGCTCGGCGCGCTTACCGCGACCCTGCTGGCGCAAGTTTTCACCCCAGCCGAAATCCTCGACTATGCCTGGCGGCTCCCCTTCCTGCTTGGCGGCGTATTCGGTGTGATCGGCGTGTGGCTGCGCCGCTGGCTCAGCGAAACCCCGGTATTCCTCGAAATGCAGGCTCGCCGCCAGGCCGCTGCCGAACTGCCACTGCGCACCGTGCTGCGCGACCATCGTGCCGTGCTGCTGCCTGCGATGATCCTCACCTGCGTGCTCACCTCTGGTGTGGTGGTGCTGGTGGTCATCACCCCGACCATGATGCAGAAAACCTTCGGCATGAGCCCCAGCCACACCTTCGCCTTGAGCGCCCTGGGCATCGTGTTCCTGAATATCGGCTGCGTACTGGCCGGCTTGCTGGTCGACCGCATTGGCGCCTGGCGCGCGGTGCTGGTCTACAGCCTGCTGCTGCCGGTGGGGGTCGGCATTTTATACGCCAGCCTGATCAACGGCGGCGTCTGGCTGGGGGCGGCGTATGCCCTGGCGGGACTCAGTTGTGGCGTGGTGGGCGCGGTACCTTCGGTGATGGTCGGCCTGTTTCCGGCGCACGTGCGGGTGTCAGGGATATCCTTCACCTACAACATTGCCTACGCGCTGTGGGCCAGTACGACACCGCTGCTGCTGATTGCACTGATGCCGACCCGCCCGTGGATTTGCGTGGGGTATTGCGTAGTGATGGGGGCGGTGGGCGTGGTGAGTGTGGCGCTGTTTGGAAAGCGCCACACCTTGGCTGCCTAGTTTCAGGTCAAGAAGTGCCACATCAACAACGTACCCACCAACCCCACGACTGACACGATGGTCTGCAGCACCGACCACACCCAGATCGTCTGCTTCAGCTGCAGGCCAAAGTACTCACGCACCATCCAGAACCCGGCGTCGTTAACGTGGCAGAAGAACACCGAGCCGGCGCCGATCGCCAGTGCTACCAGTGAACTCTGTGTCGCGGCCAGGCCCGCCATCATCGGTGCGAGGATGCCGGCGGTCGTGGTGGTGGCGACGGTGGCCGAGCCGGTGGCCTGGCGCAGCGCAACTGCAATCAGCCACGCGAGTAGCAGGTAGGGCATGTGTGCGCCTTCGGCGACCTTGCTGATGGTCTGGCTGACGCCGGCGTCCAACAGGGTCTGCTTGAGGCCGCCGCCGGCGCCGATGGTCAGCAGCAACACGGCGATGGGGGCGAGGGCTTTGCGCAGGGTGTTGCCAACGTCCGCACGCGGCATGCCGGCGGCCCAGCCCAGGCAGATCACGGCGGCAATCACGGCCAGGCCGAGGGCGATCAACGGCTCGCCGAGGAACTTCAAGGTCAGGCCGACGGTGCTTTCGGCTGGCAACGCGACCTTGGCCAGGGTGCTGCCCAGCATCAGAATCACCGGCAACAGAATAATCAGCAGCGACACGCCGAAACCCGGCTGGCGCGGCGCCTTGGGTGGCGCACTGAACAGCGCGCCAATGTCGGCTGGTTCATCCACATGCAGGCGCTTGGACAGCCAGTTGCCGTAGATCGGGCCCGCCAGGATCACCGCCGGCACCGCCAGGCAGAAGCCCAGCAACATGGTCAGGCCCAGGTCCGCATGCAACGCGCCCACTGCAATCAGCGGCCCTGGATGCGGTGGCATCAGGGCGTGCAGGGTGGTCATGCCCGCCAGTGCCGGGATGGCGATTTTCAGCAGCGGCTGGTTCGACCGTTTAGCCATCACAAAGATGATCGGCACCATCATCACCAGGCCCACTTCGAAGAACAGCGGCAAGCCGATCACCATGGCTACCAGCGCCATTACCCACGGCAATGACTTGCCCTTGCCCAGCCCGAGCAGGGTGGTGGCAATACGGTCGGCCGCGCCGGATTCGGCCATCAGTGCGCCGAGCATCGAGCCCAGGGCGATGATAATCCCCGCTTCACCGAGGATCGCCCCGGCGCCTTTGCTGAACGCCTTGGCCACCTCTTCTGGCGGCAGGCCGGCGCCGACTCCGGCGATAAAGGTGCCAATCAGGATCGACAGGAACGGTGGCAACTTGGTCGCGCTGATCAGCACAATGATGCTGGCGATGGCCAGCAGTACACAGAACATAAGGCGGGTGTCGTGAACCATCCACGCGGCAGTCGATAACTCCAAAACGGGACTCCTTATCGAACAGGTTGGGAAATATGTTTCTTTTTGTTTCCTGCTCGAAAAGCATACCTGATACAACTGTTCCAGAGCGTTCATGTGCACTTTTGGTGCGATCAAAAATTAACGCCGGGCTGGCGCCACAATGACAATCCTGCAACCTGGAGCGGGGGATTTGGCCTATCGCTCTATGATTGCGCACCACTGACCATCACGAGGATTTTCCATGAGCGCAGGACACAGCCACGCCCAAGTACGCGCCGGCCACGAACGTCTGTTATGGATCGCCCTGGGGCTGACGGGCAGTTTCATGATTGCCGAAGTCATTGGCGCTTTCGTCACCGGCAGCCTGGCGCTGCTGTCCGACGCCGCCCACATGATGACCGACGCCCTGGCGCTGGCGATTTCCCTGGTGGCGATCCAGGTTGCGAAACGCCCGGCTGATCGTAAGCGCACCTTCGGCTATGCGCGTTTCGAAATCCTCGCCGCGGCATTCAATGCGTTGCTGCTGTTCGTCGTTGCGTTCTACATCCTCTACGAGGCGTACCAGCGCCTGCAGGCGCCCGCCGAGATACAGTCCACCGGCATGCTGGTGATCGCCGTGCTGGGGCTGATCGTCAACCTGATTTCCATGCGCCTGCTGAGCGCCGCCAGCGGCGAAAGCCTGAATGTGAAGGGCGCCTACCTGGAGGTCTGGAGCGATATGCTTGGCTCCATCGGTGTGATCATCGCGGCGCTGGTGATCCTGTACACAGGCTGGGGCTGGGTCGACTCGCTGGTCGCGGCGGCCATTGGTTTCTGGGTGTTGCCCCGTACCTGGACGTTGCTCAAGGACAGCATGAATGTGCTGCTGCAAGGGGTGCCGGACGGTATTGATATCGACCAGGTGGAGCAGGCTATTCGCGGTGTGCGTGGGGTCAAGGATGTACACGACCTGCATATCTGGGCGCTCACCAGCGGCAAGAATGTGCTGAGCACCCACCTGGTGGCGGATTCGGCGCTCAGTACGGAACCACAAATCCTCACCGCGGTGACGGAACTGCTGCATGAGCAATTCGATATTTCCCACGCGACCATCCAGATCGAAGGCGACGGTTTTGCGCATGACGAACATGACGACGTGCATGCCTGACCCTGTCTAACGGATTTGTAATGTTCTGCACACCGCTCTGATAAGTACCGAAAGCTACAGTGCCCCGGCTTGGATTTATCCGCCATTTCATGGGCCTGGAACTCTCGTTATGCCAATTCGTGCAAGAACATTTCTGTGGTCGGTCGTCGTGTTTCTGGCGACGGCGCAAGGGGTCGGTGCACAACCCCTGACCCTCGACGCTGCCCTGCAAACCGCCTTCGCCAACAACCCTGACCTGGCGGCCGCGCAATGGGAAATCGACATCGCCCAAGGCGCACGTCAACAGGCCGGCCTGATCCCCAACCCGGTGGCTTCCTGGGATGCTGAAGACACGCGGCGCAACTCTCGTACCACCTCCATCAAGCTCAGCCAAACCCTGGAACTGGGCGGCAAGCGCGGCGCGCGCATCGACGTCGCCACCCGTGCCCAGGACGCTGCCGCGCTGACGTTGGAACAGCGCCGCAACCTTCTGCGCGCGGACGTCATCGACAGCTATTACGGTGCCTTGCGCGCCCAGGAACGCCTCGACCTGGCACAGCGCTCCATGGCGGTGGCCGAGCGTGGACTGGTCGTCGCCAACGGTCGCGTCACGGCGGGCAAAACCTCGCCGGTGGAAGCGACGCGCGCGCAGGTGCAATCGTCGGAAATACGCCTGGAGTTGAACCGTGCACAGATAGGCCTCACCGATGCCTATCGCCGCCTGGCCGCCAGCACCGGCAGCGCCGTGCCGGACTTCCAGGCCGTCGCCTCGCAAAACCAATTCCCACCGTCCTTGCCGCCAGCCGTACAGTTGCTCGATCGTCTTGAGCGAACCGTTGAACTGCGCCTGGCCGAACTGAACATTCTGCAAAACGAAGCCAGCGTGGGCCTGGAAAAAGCCCAGCGCATTCCCGACCTCGACGTGTCCATCGGCAGCCAATACGACGCCAGCGTGCGCGAGCGCGTGAACCTGGTGGGCGTGTCGATGCCGATCCCGCTGTTCAACCGCAATCAGGGCAACGTGCTGGCGGCCACGCGCCGCGCCGACCAGGCTCGCGACCTGCGCAACGCCGCCGAACTGCGCCTGCGCACCGAAACCCGGCAAGCCCTCGACCTGTGGCAAACCGCGAATACCGAAGTGCGCGCCTTCAACCAGCAGATCCTGCCTGCGGCTCAACTGGCGGTGGACAGCGCCACTCGCGGTTTCGAGATGGGCAAGTTCAGCTTCCTCGATGTGCTTGACGCCCAGCGCACCCTGATCGCAGCCCGCACCCAATACCTCACGGCCACCGCCCAGGCCACCGACGCCTGGGTGCGCATCGAACGGATCTACGGCGACCTCGCCCGGTTTTGATTTTTCCTGGAGTCCTTTATGAACAACACACATGGCGTGGCGCTTGCCGTCGCCTTGAGCCTGATGCTGTCCAGCTTCGCGATGGCCGATGAAGAAGAAGGCGAACTTGAACTCACCGAGCAGCAGATTCAGGCCGCCGGCATTCAGATCGCCCAGGCTCAACCTCGTGCGATCAGCACGCTGCTGGTGCTGCCGGGGGAAGTACGCTTCGACGAAGACCGCACCTCCCACATCGTCCCGCGTGCGGCGGGTGTGGTGGAGGCCGTCAAGGTCAACCTGGGCCAGTCGGTGAAGCAGGGTGAGTTGTTGGCGGTGATCGCCAGCCAGCAGATTTCCGATCAGCGCAGCGAATTGGCCGCCAGTGAGCGCCGGGTCGAACTGGCCCGCACCACCTTCCAGCGAGAGCGTCAACTGTGGCAGGACAAAATCTCCGCCGAGCAGGATTACCTGCTGGCTCGCCAGGCCCTGCAAGAAGCCGAAATCGCCCTGAACAACGCCCGCCAGAAGATGACGGCTTTGAGTGGCAGTGCAGTGTTGGTGGGTGGCAATCGCTATGAACTGCGTGCGCCCTTTGCCGGTGTGGTGGTGGAAAAACACCTGGGCGTTGGCGAAGTGGTGAGTGAAACCACCAACGCCTTTACGCTCTCGGACCTGTCCCAGGTGTGGGTGACTTTCGGCGTGTTTCCCAAGGACTTGAACAAGGTACGGGTGGGCAAGCCGGTGACCGTCAGCTCCACGGAAATGGGCACCGACGTGCGCGGCACCGTGGCCTATGTCGGCAACCTGCTCGGCGAGCAGACGCGCACCGCCACCGTGCGCGTGAGCGTGCCCAACCCCGATGACGCCTGGCGCCCTGGTTTGTTTGTCAGCGTGCAACTGGCCACGGACACGTTCCAGGCCAAGGTCACCGTACCCCAAGAGGCGATCCAGACTGTCGAGGACAAACCCTCGGTGTTTGTGCGCACCGAACACGGGTTCGTCACCCGTCACCTGGAACTCGGCGCGAGCGAAAACGGCTACGTCGAAGTACGCCAGGGCCTGGATGCCGGGGCGCAGGTGGCCACGGTCGGCAGCTTCATCCTCAAGTCTGAACTGGGCAAAGGCTCGGCCGAGCACGCCCATTGATCCTGCGAGTGATTCCCCATGTTTGAGCGCCTTATCCAATTTGCCATCGAGCAGCGCATCATCGTGTTGCTGGCAGTGCTGTTGATGGCCGGTGTCGGCATCGCCAGCTACCAGAAGTTACCCATCGACGCGGTGCCCGACATCACCAACGTGCAGGTGCAGATCAACTCGGCGGCGGCCGGTTTTTCGCCGCTGGAAACCGAACAGCGCATCACCTTTCCCATTGAAACAGCCATGGCCGGCTTGCCCGGTTTGCAGCAGACCCGTTCGCTGTCGCGGTCCGGTCTGTCCCAGGTGACGGTGATTTTCAAGGACGGCACCGACCTGTTCTTCGCCCGCCAATTGGTCAATGAGCGCCTGCAGGTGGCGCGCGAGCAATTACCCGTCGGCATCGAAACCGCGATGGGGCCGATTTCCACCGGCCTCGGAGAAATTTTCCTATGGACCGTGGAGGCCAAGGACGGCGCGCTAAAGGACGACGGCACGCCCTATACCCCGACCGATCTGCGGGTGATCCAGGACTGGATCATCAAGCCGCAACTGCGCAACGTGCCGGGCGTGGCCGAGATCAACACCATTGGCGGCTTTGCCAAGGAATACCAGATTGCGCCCGACCCCAAGCGCCTGGCCGCCTACAACCTGACCTTGAATGACCTGGTCACGGCGCTTGAACGTAACAACGCCAATGTCGGCGCCGGCTACATCGAGCGCAGCGGCGAGCAATTACTGATCCGTGCGCCGGGGCAATTGGCGTCCATTGAGGACATCGCCAATATTGTCATCACCAGCTCGGACGGTACGCCGATCCGCGTGCGCAACGTGGCCCAGGTCGAGATCGGGCGTGAGATGCGTACCGGCGCGGCCACGGAAAATGGCCGCGAAGTGGTGCTGGGCACGGTGTTCATGCTGATCGGCGAAAACAGCCGCAGCGTGTCCCAGGCGGTGGCGAAAAAACTCGAAGAGATCAACCGGTCGCTGCCCGAAGGCGTCGTCGCGGTCACCGTCTACGACCGCACCAACCTAGTCGAAAAAGCCATCGCCACCGTGAAGAAAAATCTCTTCGAAGGTGCATTGCTGGTGGTGGCGGTGCTGTTCCTGTTCCTCGGTAATATCCGCGCTGCGCTGATCACCGCGATGGTGATTCCGCTGGCGATGCTGTTCACCTTTACCGGGATGTTCACCAACAAGGTCAGCGCCAACTTGATGAGCCTTGGCGCGCTGGACTTCGGCATTATTGTTGACGGCGCGGTGGTGATCGTCGAGAACGCCATCCGCCGCCTGGCCCACGCGCAACAGCGCCATGGTCGCCTGCTGACCCGCAGCGAGCGCCTGCATGAAGTGTTCGCCGCCGCCAAGGAAGCGCGGCGCGCGCTGATCTTCGGGCAACTGATCATCATGGTGGTGTACCTGCCGATCTTTGCCCTCACCGGGGTGGCCGGGAAGATGTTCCACCCCATGGCATTTACCGTGGTGATCGCCCTGTTGGGCGCGATGATTCTGTCGGTGACCTTCGTGCCGGCGGCGATTGCGCTGTTCGTCACGGGCAAGGTCAAGGAAGAAGAAAACGTTGTCATGCGCAGCGCGCGCCGGGTCTATGCACCGGTGCTCGATTGGGTCATGACGCGTCGTCCGCTGGTATTCGGCCTCGCCGTGTTGACCATCGTCGCCTCGGGCGCTGTCGCCAGCCGCATGGGCAGCGAATTTATCCCCAGCCTCAGTGAAGGTGACTTCGCCCAGCAGGCCTTGCGCGTGCCGGGCACCAGCCTGACGCAATCGGTGCAGATGCAGCAGCAGCTGGAAAAAACCTTGATGGCCCAGGTGCCGGAAATCGAGCGGGTATTTGCGCGTACCGGCACTGCGGAAATTGCGTCCGACCCGATGCCGCCGAATATTTCCGACAGTTACGTGATGCTCAAGCCCAAGGACCAATGGCCTGATCCGAGCAAGTCCCGCGAGGCGCTGATTGCCGACATCCAGCGCGCCAGTGCGATTGTGCCGGGCAGTGCGTACGAGTTGTCGCAGCCGATCCAACTGCGTTTCAACGAGTTGATTTCCGGCGTACGCAGTGATGTGGCGGTGAAGGTATTCGGCGATGACATGGACGTGCTCAACAAGACCGCCGGGCAAATTGCCGAGACCTTGCAAAAGCTCAGTGGCGCCTCCGAAGTCAAGGTGGAACAAACCTCTGGCCTGCCGGTGCTGACCATCAATATCGACCGCGACAAGGCCGCGCGATTTGGCCTGAACGTGGGGGATGTGCAGGACACCATCGCCGTCGCTGTCGGAGGGCGTCAGGCCGGTACGTTGTATGAAGGCGATCGGCGCTTTGACATGGTGGTGCGTTTGTCCGACGCGCTGCGCACCGATATCGACGGGCTGTCGCGGCTGTTGATTCCGGTGCCGGGTAACGCGTCGGGTCAGTTGGGCTTTATCGCCTTGTCCCAGGTGGCGAGCCTGGACCTGGTGCTCGGGCCGAACCAGATCAGCCGCGAGAACGGCAAGCGCCTGGTGATCGTCAGTGCCAACGTGCGTGGGCGGGATATCGGCACATTCGTGGAAGAGGCCGAAGCCGCGCTCATCGCCCAGGTGAAAGTGCCGGCGGGCTACTGGACCTCGTGGGGCGGCCAGTTCGAACAATTGAAGGAGGCGTCCGACCGGCTGCGCATCGTGGTGCCGGTGGCGTTGTTGCTGGTGTTCGGCTTGCTGTTCATGATGTTCAACAACCTCAAGGACGGGCTGCTGGTGTTTACCGGCATTCCATTCGCCTTGACCGGTGGGATCATGGCGCTGTGGCTGCGCGATATTCCGCTGTCGATCTCGGCCGGGGTGGGTTTTATTGCCTTGTCCGGTGTGGCGGTGCTGAACGGGCTGGTGATGATCGCGTTCATCCGTAACCTGCGCGAGGAAGGGCGTTCGTTGTCGGTGGCCATCCACGAAGGTGCGTTGACCCGGTTGCGCCCGGTGCTGATGACGGCATTGGTGGCGTCCCTGGGGTTTATCCCCATGGCCCTCGCCACCGGCACCGGCGCCGAAGTGCAGCGGCCGCTGGCGACGGTGGTGATCGGCGGGATTATGTCGTCTACGTTGCTAACGTTGCTGGTGCTACCGGCGTTGTATCAGTGGGCGCATCGCAAGGAAGAGGAAATACCAGGCTGAACCGTGTAAACCGGCCCGGCTGGCTGCTGACGTCGGCGTGCCCCTGATGCAGGCGCATGATCGACTGCACAATCGCCAGCCCCAGGCCGGTGCCGCCTTCGGCCCGGGTGCGGCTGCTGTCGGCCCGGTAGAAACGTTCGAACAGGTGCGGCAGGTGATGGGCTTCGATGCCGCGCCCCGGATTGCCGACCGACAGCGACACGCTCTGGTCGTAGCTTTCCACCAGCAACAAAACACTGGAAGCCTCGGGGGTATGGCGAATGGCATTGGACAGCAGGTTGGAAATGGCGCGCTGGATCATTAGGCGATCCCCCATCACCCAGGCGTCGCCGCGCAGGCTCAGGGTAATGTGTTTGTCCTCGGCGCTGAGGGCGAACAGTTCCATCACCCGCCGGGCCTCCTGCGCCAATGACACCGGGGCAAACCCGGCGCGTGCGGCGGGGTGGCTGACCTGGGCCAGGAACAGCATGTCGGAAACGATTCGCGACAGGCGCTCCATTTCCTCGGTGCAGGATTCCAGGCCGGCCTTGTATTCCGCCGAGGGCCGTTCGCGGGACAAGGTCACCTGGGCCTTGCCCATCAGGTTGGTCAAGGGCGCGCGCAGTTCGTGGGCCAGGTTGTCGGAGAACTGCGACAGTTGCTGCACCCCGGCGTCGAGGCGATGCAGCATAACGTTGATGCCCTCGGCCAACTCGCCTAGCTCCTTGGGCAGGTTGTCCAGGGACAGGCGATGGGTCAGGTCTTGGGTACTGACTTTGGCTGCCACCCGGCTGAACTGCTGCAAGGGCGCGAGCCCGCGTTGCACCAGCCACCAGGCGCCCATGCCGATCAGGATCAGCAGCATCGGCAGCGCGATGACCGTGGAGCGCAGGTAGGCACTGAGCAACGCTTCATCATCGGAGCGGTCCAGCGACAGCAGCACACGCACGTACTCGCCCCCTTGCAGGGGCATCAGGCGCGTCGCACTGAGGATGCGATTGCCCTGGCTGTCGACCCAGTTCAGATAGGCCAGGTCTTTGCCGGTGGGCACATCGAGCAGCAGCGGTTGTTGGGGCTTGGCGCCGACGCTGAGGAGTACCGGTGCATCGCGCCGGGTACCGATGATGGTCAGGTAGATGTTGTCGTGGCCCATCACCAGGTCCAGCAGCGAATGGGGGCGGTTGGTGATGCGATGTTCATCGAGGCCTTGGCCGAGGGTATGGGCCAGTTGCTCCATTTTGTTTTCCAGGCCCTTGCGCGCCAGCTTGTCCAGTTCATGGGTCAGCGCCAGGAACGCCAGGGTCGCCAGCAGCACAACCAACCCGGCGCCCATCAGGCTGACCGTCAACCCCAGGCGCATCGACAGGCTGCTGGTCCTCATGGGCGCGCCTCCAGCACATAACCCACGCCGCGGATGGTATGGATCAACTTTACTTCGCTCTGGTCATCGACCTTGGCCCGCAGGCGGCTGATTGAAACCTCCACCACATTGGTGTCGCAGTCGAAGTTCATGTCCCACACCAGCGAGATGATTTGCGTGCGAGTCATCACCTCGCCGGCCTGGCGCATCAGCACATGCAGCAGGGCGAATTCCTTGGTGGTCAGGTCGATCCGGCGGTTGCCGCGATAGGCGCGATGCCGGCGCGGGTCCAGTTCCAGGTCCGAGACCCGCAGCACGTCCGGCACCGGGATGTGTTCGCTGCGTCGCAGCAGGGTACGCACCCTGGCCAGCAGCTCGGGAAACTCAAAGGGCTTGACCAGGTAATCATCGGCGCCCATGTCCAGACCCTTGATCTTGTCGGCGAGCCGCCCGCGTGCGGTCAGCATCATCACGCGCTGGTTGCCGTCGCGGCGCAGTTGCTCCAGCACTTCCCAACCGTCGGTGTTGGGCAAGTTGACGTCAAGGATTACCAATTCGTAGCTGTGTTGCCGGGCCAGGTGCAGGCCATCAATGCCGCTGGCGGCGCAATCGACGACATAACCGCTTTCGGTCAGGCCTTGCTGCAGGTAGTCGGCGGTTTTCTGCTCGTCCTCAACCACAAGGATACGCATGGGGAGTTACCTTCAAAGAAAACGAAAAGGGCATGGCCTCATAGCGAGGCGGGGTAGTCTGTAGGCCACGTCATCAAAAGCGCAGCCTGAACGGTGAAGTAGCTTTAGGGTCAAGCCACGTCAGGCGCGCGCGACGATTCGTCACAGAGCCTGCGCACAAAAAAAACGCCCCGGCTGGGGCGTAAAAATTCATCTCTGTTCCAAAGGAGCTACACAAAAGCTGCAGAGATGAGATGTGTTCGATGTGCAGTGTAGAAAGTGCAACTTAACGCGAAGGTGAGCCTGATATTACAGTTCTGACAGACTTCAACCTGTGAAGAGGTGTAGTGCATCGGCAAGTGAATGTAATGGGCTGGCTTTACAGTACGGCGATGGGGTACTCGACAATAAGCCGAACTTCTTCCAGGTCCGACTCAAATGCACTGGAGCGCACGGTCGCCTGTCGCAGTCGCAACGATAAGTCCTTCAAGTTGCCAGCCAGCACGACATATTTGGCCTCGATATCCCGCTCCCAGCGGCGTTGATCGGTGAGAGGGTCACCTGCCGCATCGCGACGCATGTACACCGCGTTGGCATGGCTGTAGTCGGCGCCGGTGCCTTTGCCGTAGCGGGTCATGAACGACAGGCCGGGGATGCCGAAGGCCTGCATGTCCAGGTCGTAGCGCACCATCCACGAACGCTCCTTGGGCGAGTTGAAGTCACTGTACTGGATCGAGTTGTTCAGGAAGATCGAGTCCGACTGGCGCAGGTAATCGAAGTCGTCATCGCCGTTGTTGCGTTGGTGCGATACGGCCAGGCTGTGGGCGCCGACCTTCACTCCGAGCCTGGCGCTCCAGATGTTGTTGTCGAACTCACCCAGGCGTTTTTGACCTTCGTCCACGGCCTTGTAGTAGTTGAAGTCACCAAACAGCGAGATGTCGTCATTCAGCGGATAACTGGCGGCGCTGCCGAAGTAGTACTGGTCCCAGGCGTCCTTCAGGCGACTGCTGTAGAGGCTGACGCTGAGGTGTTTGTTGACGGTGTAGTCGCCGCCAAAATAGCCGACCCAGGGCGAGTCGACTTGCCCCGCGTAGAAGGTCGCAAAGCCTTTGTTCATGCCACTTTCGGTCGGTTGGCTCATGCCGCTCAAACGTCCGCCTTGCAGGGTCAGGCCCTCAAGGCTGGTGTTTAGTGCGGTCACGCCCCGGAAGCTTTCCGGCAAGACGCGCGAATCGCCGTAGGCCACCACCGGGTTCAGCGGGAATACGTCGCCGGCCTTGATCACGGTATCCAGCACACGCAATTTCGCCGCACCGCCGACTTTGCTGTAGTTGTCCTCGGGGTGGTTTTCGCTGTCCACCGGCAACATGCCGAACGAACCCTTGCCGCCGCTGCGACCGGTGCCTGAGTCGAGTTTCACGCCGACCATGGCGAACGCGTCCAGGCCAAACCCCACGAAGCCCTGGGTGAAGCCGGATTCAAATTTGCCAATCAAACCCTGGGCCCAGGCTTCGGAATAGCCGTTGCCGGTGGGACTGGACTGGCCCTTGCGGTCATCGCGGTTGAAGTAAAAATTACGCGCCAGCACATTGAAGCTGCTGCCCTCGATAAAGCCTTCGGGCTTGTCCTCCACGGCCACCGCAGCCAGCGGCAAGGCGGCACACAGTGACAGGGGCAAGCTGTAGTGACGGATACGCATGGTTCGCTCCTGGGTATTGGCAGTTATCAGCTTCTTATGGGAGTGGGCGTTCTTATTGATGTAGCCCGGGCTGATAGTTGCAAACCGTGGATAACGAAGACGTGGCGCGCACATTACAATTCTGGAAACTCAGCGTTATCTAACAAATAAGTAATGTTCTAGTGAAGGTGGCGTCAGGGTTCGTTGGTTAGTCTCGGCACTGAACTTCAGTCGAGGAACTAACCATGAACTTTTATACCGTGGGTCTGGGTGTGCTAACTGCAATCCTGTCTTTTGGCGCATTGGCCGAGGGCGGGGGTGATCGAACGTTCGCGTTGATGATGGAACGCAACGAGAAGGCCATGGCCGACTACGCAGCCAAGAAAGGCAAGCCGGCACCCCAGGTGCAGGCGTACCGCTATGGCATGACACTGGACATTGCCAAGGTGGTCAACGTTACGCCGCCGATCCGTTCGTGCAACCCGGTGCCGTCGCGCATGACCTATGAGGACTCCAGCGGCAAGCTCTCTACTCTTGAATATCAGGTGATGGGGGTGTGCCGAAATAACGGCAGTTAATGGATCCAAAAATATAGTTGTTTTGGGGATTAAAGCCCGCTTAAGAAAATGCGGGTAGCGCCGATGCAGGTCAGGTTCATCTCCCCCATTTGGTCATTGGTGCCCCATGTTCAACACCCGTTTGAAGCAGGAGCTGGCGGCTCTTCGCGAAGAATTGTCCAGCTTGAATCAGGTCAAGGAGAGCCTGGAAAGTGAAATGTTGTGCCTGACGCTGGACGCCGAAGGCCGGGTGGAGTGGGCGAACGCTAACTTCCTGCAGGAACTGGCCTACCAGAATGGTCAACTGCTGGGGCGCGCGATCGAAGATCTGGAGCCGGCCCACGTTCGTCGGGATGAGTTCCAGCAACGCTTCAAGAACGCCCTGGTGCGCGGTCAACACTTCGCAGGCACCGTGCGCCTGATGCGTGGCAATGGCCAGGAAGCCTGGCTGCGCTCGATTGTGCAGCCGGTGCGCAGTTCCGATGGGCGCATCAAGCATTTTTCGATTTATTCCAGCGATCTCACCCGCACGATCGAAGCCTCCCGCGAGCATGAAAACCTCATGAACGCCCTGGTACGCTCGACGGCCGTGATCGAGTTCGACCTCGGTGGCCACGTGCTCACCGCCAATGATCGGTTCCTCGGCGGCATGGGTTACAGCCTGGCGCAGATCCAGGGTAAGCATCACCGGATGTTCTGCGAGCCGGAGGAATACAACAGCACCGAATACCAGGACTTCTGGAAACGCCTGAACACCGGTGAATTCGTCGCGGCACGCTTCAAGCGGGTCGACAGCCATGGCCGTGTGGTGTGGCTGGAAGCGACCTACAACCCGGTGCTGGACGCCAATGACCGGCTGTACAAAGTGGTCAAGTTCGCCACAGTGATCACCGACCAGGTCAACCAGGAACAGGCGGTCGCCGAAGCGGCGAACATTGCCTACAGCACCTCGCTGCAAACCGACAACAGCGCCCAGCGCGGTACCACCGTGGTGACCCAGGCCGTGGATGTGATGCGCGACCTGGCCAAGCACATGCAGCAGGCCGGCGACGGCATCGAGGCGCTGAACGCTCAGTCCCAGGTCATCGGCACCATCGTCAAGACCATCAGCGGCATTGCCGAGCAGACCAACCTGCTGGCACTCAACGCAGCTATCGAAGCGGCGCGCGCCGGTGAGCAGGGCCGTGGTTTTGCCGTAGTGGCCGATGAAGTTCGACAGTTGGCATCACGGACCAGCAAGGCGACCGAAGAGATCGTCGGCGTGGTGCGCCAGAACCAGGACATGGCCCGCGATGCTGTGACCCTGATGAACGATGGCCGTCTGCAAGCCGAGCAAGGCCTGGCCCTGGCTGCCGAGGCGGGCACGGTGATCGTGGAAATCCAGGACGGTGCCCAGAAGGTGGTCAGCGCGGTCGGCCAGTTCGCCAACCAACTGTCGAGTTAAGCGTAGGGCTTCAGGTATCGTAGGTGCTTTCTTGCACGAAGAGTCGACCTTCCATGAGCCCTACCCACCGTCGCCCCGTTCCGCTGTCCAAGGCCTACCGTTTGCTCAACCACGGCCCCACCGTGCTGGTGAGCGCCGCGCACAATGGACAGCGCAATATCATGGCGGCCGCCTGGGCCATGCCGCTGGACTTCGAGCCGCCGAAAGTCGCGGTGGTGTTGGACAAAGCCACCTGGACTCGCCAACTGTTGGAAAGCGCCGGCACCTTTGTGCTCCAGGTGCCGTGCGCGGCCCAGGCTGACCTTGTGCAAACGGTGGGCAACATCACCGGTTCCGAGACGGACAAATTCGCCACTTACGGCCTGCAGGTATTCAACGGCGAACACACCGAAGCACCGCTGCTGGAAGGCTGCGTGGCCTGGCTGGAATGCCGCCTGCTGCCCGAGCCCCACAACCAGCAAACCTACGACCTGTTCCTGGGTGAAGTGGTCGCAGCCTATGCTGACGAGCGCGTGTTCAGCGACGGCCACTGGCACTTCGAAGGGCATGACGAGCTGCGCACCTTGCACCATGTGGCGGGCGGGAACTTCCTGACCATCGGCCAGCCCATCATCGGCAAAACCCTGACCTGATAGGCCCTTGTGGGAGCGGGCAAGCCGGCTCCTACAGGTTTACCAGTGTGCCTGGCTGAGCGCTTCGGCGAAGGCCATCAATTTGGGCGAATACTGCCGGGACGGCGGATAGACCAGTGAGATCGCCCGACTGCGCCCGGCAACGTCCTCCAATATCGGCACCAGGCGCCCAGCGGCCAGGTCGTCGCGCACGGCAAAGTCCATCACCTGGGCGATGCCGAAGCCGCCCACGGCGCCATCCACCAGCGCATCGCCGATATCAAAGATCAGTCGCCCTTCGACACTCACGTCCTGCACGTTGCCATCGATCATGAACTGCCAGTCCACCATGCGGCCGCTGCGCAGATTGCGCACGGTGAGGCAGTGGTGGTCGTTGAGTTCATCCACACGGGTGGGGGTTCCGAAACGTGCGAGGTAAGCCGGCGCGGCAACGGTCACCCAGCGCAGTGGCGGCAGGGCGCGGGCGATCAGGCGCTGGTCCTGAATCTCGCCGGTGCGCAGCAAGGCATCGAAGCCTTCGTCGACAATGTCCACCAGGCGGTCCGTCATCACCGCCTCAATGCGCAGCTCGGGGTAACGCAAGGTCAATTCGCCGATTACCGGCATGACCACTTTGCGCCCGAACAGCGACGGCGTACTGATCTTCAACAGGCCGGAAGGGGTGCTGCGTCGGTCGAGCATCAGCTTCTCGGCTTCGGCCAATTCCGCCAGCAATGGTGCGCTGCGCTCGTACAGCATTTGCCCGTCGGGGGTGAGGCTGACGCTGCGCGTATTGCGTTGCAGCAGGCGCACGCCCAGCTCGTTCTCCAGGCGCGATATGGCGCGGGACAGGCCGGACTGGGTCAACCCCAGATCGCCAGCCGCCCGAGTAAAACTGCGGGTTTCGGCGACGCGGACCAATAGGCGAACAGCGTTCAGATCCATGATTAAAGTCATTACTGAAAGGGTAATATCCGTATTTATCATCTATCTGGCATGAAAGACACTGGCGGTCTCTCTTTTTCGAACAGGACGTTGTGATGTCTCCCTCTCGACCCTCTGGCTGGATGCTGGCGTTGCTGGCCACGGCGCAACTGATCATCGCGCTGGATGCCACCATCGTGTTTGTCGCCTTGCCGCAGATCGGCGCTCACCTGGATTTTTCTGCCCAGCAGTTGCAGTGGGTGGTGAGTGCCTACAGCGTGGCGTTTGGTGGATTCCTGCTGCTGGGTGGCAGGGCCACGGATTTGCTCGGCAAGCGCCGTTTGTACCGGGTGGGGCAGTCGCTCTATGCGTTGGCGTCCCTTGCGGCGGTGCTGGGCGGCAGCGCAGTGTTGCTGGTCCTGGCGCGGGCGGTGCAGGGCGTGGGTGGCGCGATGCTGTTCCCGGCCACCCTGGCACTGATCAACACCCACTACGCCGAAGGGCCGGCGCGCAACCGTGCGTTCGCCGTGTGGAGCGCGGCGTCGGCGGCCGGGCTGGCGCTGGGCGCACTGCTGGGTGGCGTGTTGACCCAGGTGTGGGGCTGGGAAGCGGTGTTCCTGGTGAACGTGCCCCTGGCGGGCGGCTGCGCCTGGGCGGCGCGGTACTGGATCCCCGCCGATGGTGAACAGGCGCGAGGGCGCAATTTCGACGTCAGTGGTGCGTTGACGGTCACCGTCGGTGGCAGCTTGCTGGTGTTCTCGTTGGTGCAGGGGCCGGAATGGGGTTGGGCGGCGCCGTCCACCCTCGGCTGCCTCGCCTTGGCGCTGGCGCTGCTCGGGCTGTTCGCCTGGATCGAACACCGTGGCCGCGACCCGCTGATGCCGCTGCGTCTGTTTGCCTACCGCGAGTTGCGCATGGCGATGGTGCTGACGGCAGTGTTCATGAGCAGCTTTGGCGTGCAGTACTACTTCCTCGCGCTGTATTACCAGCAAGTCTACGGCTACAGCGTGTTGCAGGCGGGGCTGGCGTTTTTGCCGGCGACTCTGGTGTGCACGTTCGGCATCTGGCTGGCGGAGCGTTCGTTGGTTCGGCTGGGGTTGCGCAACACCCTCGTCAGTGGGCAACTGGCCGGGGCGGTGGGCATTGCGCTGGTGGTCTGGGCACTGCCGACCGGCGTGGGGTTCTGGTCGCTGCTGCCGGGTATTTTCATCCTGAGCATCGGCCAGGGCATGACCTGGACCGCGATGTGGGTGGCAGCGGGCCTGGGCATTCGTCCGGGCGAGCAGGGCGTGGCGGCGGGGATGGCCTCCACCAGCCAGCAGATCGGCGGGGCCTTGGGGCTGGCGGTGCTGGTGTCGGTGGCGAGCGCGGGGGGCATCGAACGGGCGTTGTGGTGGAGCGCAGCGATTGCCCTGGCAGGCGCGGTGTTGGCGCTGCGCCTCAGGCAACCTGCCGAGTCAGCGGGCCTGGAAGCGGTCTGACATCTTCACCCAACGCGACGGCGGCATGCCGTAGGTGCTGCGAAATTGCCGGGTCATGTGGCTATGGTCGGTAAAGCCGGCGGTCATCGCCGCGTCCACCAGTGATTGGCCTTGGGCCAGCAGGCTGCGCACCAGGTCCAGCCGGCGCATGGTCAGGTAGCGGTAGGGGCTGGTGCCGAACAGCAAGCGAAAATCCCGCGACAAGGCCCAGCGGTCGCGGCCGGCGTGGTCGGCCATTTCATCCAGGGTGATGCTGCGCCCCAGGGCGCTGTGGATAAACTCACGGGCCCGCTCGGCGGCGACATAGTCGAAGGTCTTGCGGCTGACGATCCCGCCCGAGACGTTGCTAAGCGCGTGGGCCAGGTCGAACAGGGCGTCCTGTTCCTGCAGCGGGTCGATGGGGTTGTCCAGGTTCTGCAGCAACACTTCGCTGGCGCGGAACAGCCGTGGATCGGTGGATAAACCGTTGGGGATAAACGGCAACGGCTTGCCGCCGAGGATCTGCTGGATCAGCGCCGGTTCGACGTAAATCATCCTGTACTTGAAGCCTTCATCGCTGCCGGCGTGGCCGTCATGGGTTTCATCGGGGTGAAGCACCATGGTCGTACCGGGCAGGCTGTGCACCATGTCGCCGCGATAGTGAAAGCTCTGCACGCCGCTCAACGTGCGACCGATGGCGTAGGTGTCATGGCGATGCGGGTCGAAGGCGAAGCCGGCAAAGTACGCCTCGATACGGTCCAGGCCACTGGCATGTGGGGCGCGGTGCAGCCAGTCGAGGGTGGCGGTGGGTTTGCCCATGGTGACTTGTCACAAAAAATAGAGATGGAAACACGTTAACCCCGTATTCGACAGATTGCCTGGCAGGGTCTTGAACGATTGTGCAGCCGATTCGACGTGCAGCTCAAGGTTTGTATTGTTTTTGCGCTAAAAAATTATTGTTTTACGATAATTAATTCGTTATTTTGCCTCGACATCTATTCAGCGAGGTTGTTTATGAACACCCAACGTCTTGCCCAACTCAGCCAGCGCATGTCCCTGATCACGCTGCTGCTGATCGTTACAATGCTGCTCCTTAACGCCGCGGTGTGGTGGTTTCCGGTGCTAAGCTCTTCAGCCGACGGGCTGGGGTTTGGTTTCGCGCTGAGCGACCGCCAGATCCAGGGGCGCGCCGCTCAGGTGGCACTGTTTCCTGTCTGGCAGACACTGGGTGGCATCTTGCTGTCCAGCGTTCCCTTGCTGGCGTTGGCGTCGGGCCTGAATCAATTGCGTAAACTGTTCCAAAGTTATGCGCGGGGCGAGTATTTTTCCAGCGCGGCGGCGTTGCACTTGGGCAAGGTCGGTAAGGCGGTGGCTTTATGGGTTTTGCTGGATTTTTTGTGTGAGCCGCTGTTGAGCGTGTGGGTGACGATGAACGAACCTGTCGGCCAACGGTTGATCACCTTGAGTGTGACGGCACCCAGCTTTGTGGCATTGTTTCTGGCCGCCTGCATCGCGGTCATCGCGCGTATCCTGTGGCAGGCCAGTGAAGTGGATTCCGAAAACCGCACGTTTGTATGAGATTCAAATGCCCATCGTGATCGAGCTGGACGTTATGCTTGCCCGGCGCAAGGTCAAATCCAAGGACCTGGCGGCCGCCATCGGAATTACCGAACAGAACCTGTCGTTGCTTAAACAAGGCAAGGTCAAGGGGGTAAGGCTAGGGACGCTGGATGCCATCTGCGCCTATCTGGATTGCCAGCCAGGTGACTTGCTTGTCCACATTCCCGGGCCTGCTGCCGACCAGTAGCCGCTACCCACATCGCAAGAAGGACCGTCCGATGCTGTTCTCCAACCTGCCGTACGCCGCGCCATTGTTATCATTGGCGTTGCTCTGGACCGTCGCGGTGGTGACGCCCGGGCCCAATTTTTTCAACACAGCGCAATTGGCTGCCAGTTGTTCGCGCCGCCATGGTGTGGTGGCGTCAGCGGGTGTGGCCACGGGTACCGTCATGTGGGGGCTGGCGGGTGGCCTGGGCATTAAGTCGCTGTTTGCGGCGGCCCCCATGCTGTACCTCGCGTTCAAGATCATCGGCGGCTGCTACCTGATCTACCTTGGATTGAAGCTGTTCAAGCGCTCGGCGCCAGCGATGGGCCAGAACGTGCTGCCGGATGAAGCGCGCCGTTCGCTGTTTTCCGCCTGGCGCCTGGGGTTGCTGGGCAACTTGTCCAACCCCAAGGCGGCGTTGTTTGTTGCCACCATCTTTGCGTCCACCATGCCGCCGTCGCCTTCACCGATGCTGCTGACCCTGGCGGTGATCACCATGGCCACCTTATCGTTCAGTTGGTATTCCAGCGTGGCCTTGGTGTTTTCCAGTGAGCGCATGGCCACGCTCTACAGCCGTTCGCGCAAGTGGCTCGACCGCTTTGCCGGGGGCTGCTACGTGCTGTTCGGTGCACATCTGGTGGCGAACCGCTGACGGCCCGTGTTAAGAAGCCTTACTTTCAACAGTGAGGCCGGGTCATGAGCAAGGTGCGGGTAGGTATTATTTTTGGTGGCCGTTCGGCGGAGCATGAAGTCTCGTTGCAATCGGCGCGTAACATCGTCGATGCGTTGGATCGCTCACGATTCGAACCGGTGCTGATCGGTATCGACAAGGCCGGCCATTGGCACCTCAATGACACCTCGAACTTCCTGCTCAACCAGGAAAACCCGGCCCTTATCGCCCTCAACCAGTCCAATCGCGAACTGGCCGTGGTGCCTGGCAAGGCCAGCCAGCAACTGGTAGAGACCTCCGGCACCGGCTTGCTGGAACATGTCGACGTGATCTTCCCCATCGTCCACGGCACCCTCGGCGAAGACGGTTGCCTGCAAGGCCTGCTGCGTATGGCTGACCTGCCTTTCGTCGGCTCCGACGTCCTCGGCTCGGCAGTGTGCATGGACAAGGACATCACCAAGCGCCTGCTGCGCGACGCCGGCATTGCCGTGACTCCGTTTATCACCCTGACCCGTAGCAACGCCGCGCGTACAGCCTTCGACACGGCAGTGAGCAAGCTCGGCTTGCCGATGTTCGTCAAGCCGGCCAACCAGGGCTCTTCGGTGGGCGTGAGCAAAGTCGGCGACGAAGCCGAATACCACGCTGCTGTTGAACTGGCTTTGGGCTTTGATGAAAAGGTCTTGGTGGAATCCGCGGTAAAGGGCCGTGAAATCGAATGCGCCGTGCTGGGCAACGAAAACCCGATCGCCAGCGGTTGCGGTGAGATCGTGGTGAGCAGCGGTTTCTATTCCTACGACAGCAAATACATCGACGGCCAGGCTGCCCAAGTGGTGGTGCCGGCCGCTATCAGCCACGAGGCCAGCGAGCGTATCCGTGGGCTGGCCCTGGAGGCGTTCGAGGTGCTGGGCTGTTCGGGGCTGGCGCGGGTCGACGTGTTCCTCACCGACGACGGCGAAGTGCTGATCAACGAAATCAACTCACTGCCCGGCTTCACCCGCATCAGCATGTACCCCAAGCTGTGGCAGGCGGCGGGCATGAGCTACAGCGAACTGGTGAGCCGCTTGATCGAGCTGGCGCTGGAGCGGCATGCGGGGCGCAAGGGATTGAAGATCAGTCGTTGAAGCGAGCAATCCACGAATAGATCAATGTCTTCAGCTCCTCAGGGTGATGCGTCCTGCGACGATAGCTGGCAAAGGTGGGGGAGGTGCAGTAGGTGCACACTTCACTCACCTCGATCTGCTCACGCCGAATCCCTGCCGCTTGCAGCAACATCACGCCATATCCGCTCAAGTCAAACCATGCACTTGCAACTTGCCTCGCAGTGGGCGGGGCAATTTCGGGGCGCAGCAGCGGCGCCGGTTGGACCTGGCTCCAGGGCGCCTGACCATCGCGCCACAAGTGGCCCTGTTCAGTTTGAAACTGGGTAATGAACTCCCGGCTCACCTCATAACAGCACGGCTTGATCGAGGGACCGATCGCTACCTGCAACTGGTCGATGGCAATTCCTTCATCGGCAAAACGCTGTATGGCATTCGCCACAATCCCGGCTTGCAACCCCTTCCAACCGCCGTGCACCGCAGCCACCTTCTCAGCGTTTTTCGAGGCAATCAGGAGGGGCAGGCAATCGGCGGTGATTACCGCGATGGGGTAATGCTCACCCGTGCACACCCCGTCTGCCTCGACCGTGTTGCTCACCTGGTCCGCCTGCCACTCAATCACCGAAGCGCTGTGCACTTGCTTGCAGATGAACACGTCTGCCGGGCGCTGCGGATCATTGATCGAACAAAAACCGTGGTCGACGCCAGGGATGGCGGCGAGATTATCTGCCTGTTGCACGAGCGCTTTCTCCGTTGATTGATGTGTTCAGTCGCCAACCGCTTCGCCTTCACGCCGAGGGTCGGCACCGCCGCTCAGTGACACCTTGCCCTGGGCATCCCGCGTGCGCACGATGGCCTGGATACCACTGGTCATATCGATCTCGCTCAGCGCATGGCCCTTGTCCTTGAGCGCCTGTTTCAGCATGGGGCTGAACATACCGGTTTCCAGCTCGGTTGCGCCATTGCGGCTGCCGAAGTTCGGCAGGCTGATGGCCGCTTGCGGGTCAAGTTTCCAGTCGAGCATTGCCACCAGGGACTTGCTCACGTACTCGATGATTTGCGAGCCGCCGGGTGAGCCGACAGTGGCCAGCAACTCGCCGCTCTTGCGGTCGAACACCAGGGTCGGCGCCATCGCCGAACGCGGGCGTTTGCCAGGCTCGACCCGGTTGGCCACGGGTTGGCCGTTTTCTTCAGGGATAAACGAAAAGTCGGTCATCTGGTTGTTCAGCAAGAAACCCTGGACCATCACATGGGCGCCAAATGCCGCTTCCACCGTGGTGGTCATCGACACGGCGCCGCCCCGGTCATCCACGGCCACCACTTGCGAGGTAGAGATGCGCAACGGCGAGCGATCCGGCGCGTAGGCCACCTGGATGCCTGCGGGGACGCCCGGCTTGGCGATACCCATGCTGCGCTCGCCGATCAGCGCGGCGCGCTTGGCCAGGTAGTCCGGTGCGACGAGGCCGGCAACCGGCACGGGGACGAAATCGGCGTCGGCGAGGTACAGACTGCGATCGGCGAAGGCCAGGCGCCCCGCTTCAGCGAGCAGGTGTACTGCCTCCGGTGTTGGTTCAAGGCCTGCTGGCGATGAGCTTTTCAGCGGTCGCATCGCTGCGATACCCAGGCCTGGGTCGCGGGCTTGCAAGGCCTGCAATGTACCGAGGATTTGCGCGATGGCGACGCCACCCGATGAAGGTGGCGGCATGCCACAGACTTTCCACTGCTGGTAGTCGGTGCACAGCGGTGTACGTTCCTTGGCGGCGTAGCCCTTCAAGTCCGCCAGGGACAGGCTGCCCGCATTGCGATGGCCCTGCACCTTGCGCGCGATCTCTTCGGCAATCTGCCCGTGGTACAGCGCGTCCGGGCCTTCCTTGGCGATACGTTTGAACACCTTGGCCAACGCGGGGTTTTTCAACACAGTTCCGGTGGCTTTCGGCGTGCCATCGGCGTTCAAAAAGTACGCCGCCATGTCAGGCGATTGTGGGATATAGCGGTCAGCCGCAATCAGGCTGTGCAGGCGCGGGGAAATCGCAAAGCCCTGTTCCGCCAGCCGGATCGCAGGTTCGAACAGCTCGGCCCATTGCAGGTGGCCGCTCTTCTTGTGCGCCATTTCGAGCGCACGCAATACTCCAGGCGTACCAACCGAGCGCCCGCCAATCTGCGCCTCGGGAAACGCCATCGGCTTGCCGTCGGCCTTCAGGAACAAGCGCTCGGTGGCCCCGGCCGGGGCGGTCTCACGGCCGTCATATGCGTGAACGTTTTTGCCGTCCCACAGCATGATGAACGCGCCACCGCCAATGCCGGATGACTGCGGCTCCACCAGGGTCAATACCGCCTGCATTGCAATCGCTGCATCAATTGCCGAGCCACCCCTGCGCAACATCTCGCGACCGGCTTCGGCTGCCAACGGGTTGGCCGCCGCCGCCATATGGCGCTCGGCATGTTGGGGGGTGAGGTCGGTGCGATAACCCGATCCCAATTCCGGTGCGGGTGGCTGTTCGTAGACAGACGTGTTGCAGGCAGCCAGGGCGAGGGCTGCGGCTATTACCGACAGTTGATGGCGGGAAATCGAAAACACGCGCGGAACTCCGTTCATTTTGAGAATGATCTGTTGTCCTTTGAAACACTTCGCTATCGCCGAGCCGGTCAAATTTGGCCAGCACCCGCAACAGGCTATCGCGCCTCCGGTTGGTGTGCCTCGGTCACGGCGATCGCTTGGGCCAGTTGCATATCACTCATGTGAGGCGCCGGGTAAGACGTGTGGTAAGTCCTCACGGCGAGCTCAAAGCGTGCGCCACGGATATTCCCGTCCGAGCCGATGAAGGCCAGGGCGTCCCCCTTGGCCGACTCAAGCATATCGAGCGGATGGGACGTGGTGCCCAGCGTGGCGAAGGTGGTCAGCACCGGGCCGGCGAGGACCATCAAACTGGCTTGATCGACCTTCCCCAAGCCTTCGGACGCGGCACTGGCGAGCGATGGCAGGGCTGACAATGCAAGTGCAAGGTGCAGGGGCTTGATGGTCATCCAACACTGGTTCCATTGAGTGTGATTGAGGGCGTGATCCTACTTGGTAACGCGGGTTTAGCCCAATCGCAACACCATCGCCCCGCCAGCAATGATGCAGGCGGCAACCACGCGAGTGCGCGTCAGTTGCTCCTTGAGTATCAGCGCGGAGATGATCACGCCGAACAGGATCGACGTTTCCCTGAGCGCTGAAACGGTGGCGATCGGGGCCGCCGTCATTGCCCAAAGCGCCAGTCCGTAGGACGCAACCGTGCCGACCCCGCCCACCACGCCGAGGTGCCAGTGACGGATGACGTAGCGGCAGAACACCCCGCGTTGGGTGGCCAGGGCCCAGGCGGCCAACGGTAGCCCGGTCAGCAGGAAAATCCACAATGTGTACGCCGCAGGGGCGCCGGACTTGCGCACGCCCAAACCGTCGACAAGGGTATAGCCGGCAATGACCCCCGCATTGATCAAGGCGAGGACCAGCCCTTTTCGCGGGCTCGTCGAGGGGGCGACAGCCATGCTCAGGATACCGATGCAGATCACTGCAATGCCGCTCCATGCAAACGCTGACAACGACTCGGACAGTGCAAGCACACTCGCAGCTGCCACCAGTAACGGCGCAGTGCCGCGCATGATCGGGTAGGTCTGGCTCATGTCGGCGATTCGGTAGGTCGAGGCAACCAAGACGAAATACAGCACCTGCAAAATGACCGATGCACCGATGAACGGCCAGCTTTCTCTTGCCGGTAGCGCCAGGAATGGAATAACGACCAATGCGATCAGCGAGGCGAAGGCGGTGATCATGCATGTGGTCAGCAGCTTGTCGCCGCCGCCTTTGACCACGGCGTTCCAGGTCGCGTGGAGAGCGGCACCCAGCAGGATGACCGCGAACACGTCAAAGCTCATGAGTGGGTTCCTGTCGGGCTCAGGCTGGTTAGTCGGGGAGAATCGCTGCGAGTATGCCCCAGCACTTTTCTTCAGGCATAAAAAAACGGCCTACCTTTCGGTAAGCCGTTTTTAGTACTTGGTGGCTACACAGGGACTTGAACCCCGGACCCCAGCATTATGAATGCTATGCTCTAACCAACTGAGCTATGTAGCCAAGTGGCGCGCATTATTCGCGTAGAACGCCAATGCGTCAAGTATTTATTTTGAATTTTTATCTACGCTTTCAACTGTTTAAGCGAAATCAGCGGATCGGGCGACGAGTGGTTCCTGATTAATCCCGACGCCTCCCCGCAAAAACCTGATCGCGTGGGGCAGATATCCCTGCCGCCCCACGCGAGGCCGACTTCAAGGATACGACGAGTTATGCGTGGCGCGCTTGAGTTGCTCGCGGGCTCGCGACAGGCGTGAGCGCACGGTGCCAATAGGAATGTCCAGTACGTCGGCGGTGTCCTGGTAGCTGCCGTCGGTTTCCAGGGAGGCGTAGAGCGTCTTGCGCATTTCTGCCGGTAGGTGGTCGATGGCGTTCAGGGTTTTTTCCAGGCGCCGGTTGATTTCAAATTCCCAATCCAGGTTGTGGTTCTCCTCCTGGCCATGCCACAGCGACTCGTCAAATTCGCAATGCATAGGCTTGGCATACAGGCGCCTGAAGTGATTACGTATGAGGTTTTGCGCGATACCGCACATCCAGGTGCTGAGCGTGGCATTGCCGCTGAAACGCTCGCGGTTGCGCCAGGCTTCCAGATACGTCAGTTGCAGCAGGTCGTCTGCATCTTCCGGGTTGAGTACGCGCTTGTGAATGAAGCGCCGCAGTTTTTTTTGCTGGTCGTCTGTCAGGTGAAGCATGAATTGAGGCGAGCTGCCAACGAGGTGCGCTAAAGCTTCAATAGGGATATTCATGATTTTTTCCTTGGTGTAGACGCAGTCGAAAGGATGTCGACGGGGACCTCGTTTGCACTGGTTGTGCCAAGGAGAAATTTTTTCAACTTACTGATTTATATAGGTAAATATCCTGAAATGATGAGATGTTGTGCAGGGGTTTGCATAGAGCTGCCATGGGGCGTGCAAGTCTTTTCAATTTAGCCGTGCAAGTGTTTTTCGATGGAACCAGATGGGCAGGTCTTGCCACACAGGGAAACACTCTTCCCGTACAGGGCTGTCCATGAAAGTTGAACTCTCCCCCGAGGTTAAGTCGATCCGGCCCGTGGATCAGCTTGCCGTCAGCCAGGCCCCGACGCCTCAGCCCACCAGCGGCGTAGATACTCTTGCTCACCTGTTCAGCCAGGAAGTGGCAAGCAATAGCCTGCCGCTGAGCCAGCGGAAGATGGGCGCACGCGTCTCCCCGGTCGAACAGATAGCGGAGCTTTATCGGCAGTTGGGGCATCCGGCCAAGAAGACCCTGGCAATGATTTCGTTGATGGTCAGGGAGGCGCTGAGGCGGGGGGGCGAGGGCGGGTTTGAAGCATCGCTGAAGCTTTCCGAAGGAGACCCCGCGCGTGCGTTCGTGGTGCTCAAGCATGTGGCGGCCCAGGCGGACATTGGGTCGCGTCCCGCCGAAGCGGCCCTGGCACGTGTTGCCATTGCTAAGCTGAAAGTGCTCTACGAAAGGGAGATCCAGGCCGGCCTGAACATTGCCGTGGCGATGCAAGCGTCTGGTGTCGACCCACAGGAGCGTCAGGCACTGCGTACGCTCTACTACGCCAGTGTGGTCATGCGGCAGTCGCTGCCGACGATGATGCAGGCGCTGCTGGGCTTATACGGCAGCGAACGGTTTGCCGACGGGCTCATGTTGATGCGAAAGGCTTTGGCGGACGATATTGCGGCCAAGGTGTCGTCAATGCCTACACCGCTACTGCGTACCTTGTTACTGGGGCTGCAAAGCTGTGGGCAACTGAGCGGGACGCTGAACGGGTGTCAGAAGCTGATCGAAGACCTGAAAGTCGACCATGACAAGGTAGCGCTACTGCAGCGCATTTTGGGTTTCACGGGCAGTGGGCTTGATGCTGATGGAATCCTTCGGCTTGGGATGGAATTGCAGGGCAACTCAAGCGCCCTGCCATTGTTGGCACTCAATGCGCTTTGTCCGGTGCTCCACGATTTGCCATTGGCGCTATGGCTTGATGGTCGAGTACGTGCAGATACCCTGCGTTGCTTACGGGTGGTGATCGGGGAGCAAGACCGGGCTACCCGCAATCCTGCACGGTTTTCAGGTGTGCTGGAGGCCCAGGCGTGACAGTGCTGTTGGTCATCAACCGCGTGTTGCTAAAGGTCGCGCAGCGCGCCGAAGTGCTGGGCGCCGTGGTGGTGATGGCCATTGTGTTCATCTTTATTGTGCCGCTGCCGACTTGGCTGGTGGACATCCTGATTGCACTCAACATCTGCATCTCGTGCCTGTTGATCGTGTTGGCGCTATACCTGCCGGGGCCCCTGGCGTTCTCATCTTTCCCGTCGATCCTGCTGTTGACCACCATGTTTCGCCTGGCGCTGTCGATTGCGACGACGCGCTTGATCCTGCTGGAGCAGGACGCTGGTGACATCGTCGAGGCCTTCGGCAATTTTGTGGTCGGCGGCAACCTGGCCGTGGGGATGGTGATCTTCCTGATCCTGACCCTGGTCAACTTTCTGGTGATCACCAAAGGCTCGGAGCGGGTCGCCGAAGTGGCGGCGCGTTTCAGCCTGGATGCGATGCCTGGCAAGCAGATGTCCATCGACAGCGACTTGCGTGCAGGCTTGATTGACGGCGCGCAAGCGCGGGACAAGCGCGAGCAGTTGTCCCGCGAGAGTCAATTGTTCGGGGCTATGGACGGCGCCATGAAGTTCGTCAAGGGGGATGCCGTCGCCGGCTTGATCATCGTTGTGGTCAACCTGTTGGGTGGGTTCTCCACGGGCATGTTCCAGCATGGCTTGAGTGCCGCCGATTCAATGGCGCTGTACTCGGTACTGACCATCGGCGACGGCCTGATTGCGCAGATTCCCGCGCTGTTGATCTCACTCACCGCCGGCATGATCATCACCCGTGTAGCGCCGGATGCGCGCAGGGGTGTCACTAACATGGGCGCCGAAATTGCTCGGCAGATGACCAGCGAGCCCAAGAGCTGGATGATTGCGTCGGTAGGAATGCTCGCCTTTGCGGTGGTGCCCGGCATGCCTACCCTGGTGTTTATCCTGATCGCGTTGGTCACTGGCAGCCTGGGGTATTACCTGATGCGTCAGCGTCAACGGCAGGAACAACCTGAAGCCGAAGCGGCTGAAGCGGTGCGTCCCGAAGAGAACGGCAGTGAGGACTTGCGAGGGTTCGATCCTTCAAGGCCCTACCTACTGCAATTCTCTCCAGCGTTGCGAGGCACGCCGCAAGTGACGGAACTTATCCACGCGATTCGCCAGGCGCGAAATGCGCTGGTTGCCAATATTGGGCTGACACTGCCGCCGTTCGAGGTAGAGCTCGATGACTCGCTGGCCGACGATGAAATGCGCTTTTGTGTGCATGAGGTGCCAATGGTCAGGGCCTCGGTCGTCAGCCTGGTGGCAGTTGAGCGAAAGGCGCTGACGGTTGAGCCTGCACATGCCATCGCGGGGCTGGCAGAGCGCGATGAACAGGGGTGGGTCTGGCTGGCGCCGGATGATCCGTTGCTCGATGATCCCCAGTTGGAACGCTTCACTGCGGCGAGCCTGATCGTTGAGCGTATGAAGCAGGCCATGATGCTCAGCGGGCCGCAGTTCCTGGGGATCCAGGAGAGCAAGTCGATCCTCAGTTGGCTGGAGCACAACCAGCCGGAATTGGTCCAGGAGCTGCAACGGATCATGCCGCTATCGCGGTTTTCGGCGGTGTTGCAACGCCTGGCCAGCGAAGGTGTGCCATTGCGGGCAGTGCGGCTGATTGTCGAGTCGCTGATCGAATACGGTCAGCATGAGCGGGAACCGGACGCACTGGCCGACTATGCGCGCATTGCGCTCAAGGCACAGATTTACCATCAGTACAGCGAAGCCGAAGGCCTGCATGCCTGGCTGCTGTCGCCGCAGACTGAAAGCATCCTGCGCGAGGCGCTGCGCCAGACCCAGACGGGGGTGTTTTTCGCACTCGACGATGAACACAGTGCAGCGTTGGTCAGCCTGCTCAATCAAGCCTTTCCCCTACGACCCAAACTCAAGAGCGTGATGCTGGTTGCGCAGGACTTGCGCAGTCCACTGCGCACCTTGTTGCTGGAGGAATTCAATCACGTGCCGGTGCTGTCCTTTGCCGAGCTGAGCAGTACCTCCAAGGTCAAAGTGCTTGGGCGGTTCGACTTGGGGCAGGACGAGTTGATGCGCGGAGCGGTGGCATGAGGACTTGATGATGTTCGAGTTGCGCGTGCTTGATGGACGGCACCAGGGGGCTGCGCTGCCTTTGTTTGGTGAGCAGTGGAGCATCGGTGCCCATGGCGATGCAGACCTGGTGCTGAGCGACCCTGGCATCGCCGAGCAGCATGCACGGCTGAGGCTCATCGACGCGAACTGGTCGGTGCAGGCCGAAGCCGGACTGCTGCGCGGGGCTGATGGTCGGGTGCTGGCTCAGATTCCGTGCCTGGCGCTCGATACCGTTTTTTCGGTGGGGGCCGTGCGGCTGTGTGTCAGCCTGGCCGATGAACCCTGGCCCCGATCACCCGCCCCAGCAACGGTAGCGTCGCCCGTCGTCAATGAGCCGGCGCGGGGGCTCAAATTATCGACTATCTCCCATTCCCAGCAAAAGCGCCTGATCAGCCTCGTGTTGGCGGTAACGGTCATCTTCATCGTGGTGGGTATGGCCTTCAACGGTGAGCCTGAGGCCAAGGCTTCCTTGACGCCGCCTGTGGTGCAGAAGCAGGCGTTGGGCTCACCGTTTGAAGTGCGCCAACAGCTGTTGAAAATGCTCAGCGAACGTGAGCTGAGCCAGCGCGTCAACTTGCAGGTGATCAATGGCCAGGTCGTGCTTGATGGCGACGTTTCCCAGGATGATGTAGAGCTGGTCGCGCGCATGCTCAACCGTTTTGGCGAGCAATACGACAATGCCATACCGGTGATCAGCCGTGTGCGTGCGCGCGACGGAGCCTTGCCGTTCAAGATTGTGCAGATCGTGGGCGGGCCCAATGCTCATGTGGTCCTGGAAGAGGGTAGCCGGCTGTTTATTGGCGATGAGGTGGATGGCCTGCGCCTGGTACTGATCGACAACAGCAAAGTGGTGTTCGATGGCGTGCAGCGTTATGAGGTGCGCTGGTGAATACGCAAATGCAAGCGCGCCTCGATGCCTGGCAACAGCGCCAGGCCCAGTCGTTGGCCACTTTCGCACCCGTTACCGTGCGGGGGCGCATCCAGCGCGTCAACGGCATGTTATTGCAGTGCCGACTGCCCCAGGCGCGTATTGGGGATCTGTGCCAAGTGGAGAAAAAGCCGGGCGACTACATGCTCGCCGAGATCATCGGTTTTGATCAACAGGATGCCGTACTCAGTGCGCTGGGCAACCTGGAAGGCGTGCAGGTGGGTGCCGGCGTCGAGCGCCTGGGGGTATCCCATCGGGTACAGGTCAGCGACGCACTGCTGGGCCAGGTGCTGGATGGTTTCGGGCGACCGATTGCGGGAGAGGGGCCCAGCGCGTTTGTCGAGGCCGACTTGCCCGATACCAGCGCGGTGCTGTGCGAGGCGCCGTTGCCCACCGAGCGGCCACGCATCCACCGCGCGCTCGCTACCGGGGTGCGCTCGATCGACGGCCTGCTAACGCTGGGCGAAGGCCAGCGTGTGGGCCTGTTCGCCGGGGCGGGTTGCGGCAAAACCACCTTGTTGGCCGAGATCGCCCGTAACGTGGAGTGCGATGTCATCGTATTCGGCCTGATTGGCGAGCGGGGCCGCGAGCTGCGCGAGTTTCTCGATCATGAGCTGGATGAACAGCTGCGCTCCAAGGCGGTGTTGGTGTGTGCCACGTCCGATCGCTCCAGCATGGAGCGAGCACGAGCGGCCTTCACGGCGACCGCATTGGCTGAGGGATTTCGCCGCAAGGGCAAACGTGTGTTGCTGCTGATCGACTCCCTGACCCGTTTCGCCAGGGCCCAGCGCGAAATCGGCCTGGCCGCCGGCGAACCCCTCGGTCGCGGCGGCCTGCCACCTTCGGTCTACAGCCTGTTGCCACGGCTGGTAGAGCGCGCCGGGTTGACCAAGGACGGCGTGATCACGGCGATCTATACGGTGCTGATCGAGCAGGACTCGATGAACGACCCGGTGGCTGATGAGGTTCGCTCGCTGCTCGACGGCCATATCGTGCTGTCTCGTAAGTTGGCCGAGCGTGGGCACTATCCCGCGGTGGACGTGCTGGCGAGCTTGTCGCGGATCCTGAGCAATGTCGCCGAGCCTGCGGATATCCAGGCGGGTACCGCGTTGCGACGGTTGCTGTCGGCGTATCAGCAGATCGAGCTGATGCTCAAGCTGGGGGAATACCAGCCAGGCAGCGATGCCTTGATCGACTTGGCAGTGGACAGCCGCCAGGCCGTCGATGGTTTTCTGCGTCAGGACTTGCGTGAGCCTTCCCCGATGGCAATGACGCTGGAGCAACTCAAGGAGCTGACCGCTTATGTCCCATTCTGACGAGCTGCTAGGTGAGGTCGAAACGCTGCGCCGCCTGCGCCGTCACCGGGCAGACCGGGCCGAGCGCGCTTTGCGTGAAGCGAAGCGAGCCCAGCAGGCCCTGCTTGCACATATCCAGCAAGCCCAGGACACCCTTGAGCAGACCCAACTGGAAGAGGCCCAGCAGAGTGCTCGGTTGCTCAACCAGCATCAGGGCCAGGTACTGAGCCTGCGGGACCTGAAAGCCTGGGGCTCGCAGGAGCGCGGCTTGTCTGCCAATACCCGGCGGGGTATCGGGGAGTTGGAGGTCTTGCGAGGCCAGCAAGCAGAGAAGCAGGCCTGCGTCGGCAGTGCCCAGAAACAGGCCACTGAGTGCCTACGACAAGTGGAAAAGCTTCAGGAGTTATCCCTTTTACTGGTGCAGGAGTCGGTATGACCCAGGTTTCAGATAGACCTGCTGAACGCCCACGGGTGCGTGAACAACGAGAGGAGCGTGAGCTCGGAGCGGGAGGCGTTGTGCCTGAGGCGTTGACGCGGTTGTTCAACCAGTTGTGGGCGGATGACGGTGAGGGCTCAGGCGGGGGGGCTTCCCTGTCGGGATCAAAGTTATTGGGCGGTGCCGCGATGATCGAGGCGCTTGCCGAACAACTGGCGCCACGTCTGCTGGCCACTTCGCAGTGGCCGCTTCAGGCCGTGTTGTACTTGCCTCGCCTGGGGCGAATCAATGCCACTGTGCGCCGTGAACAAAACAGCTGGAGTATCGACCTGGAGGCACAAGAGGATACGACGGCGCGTTGGCTCAGCAGCGTGAGGCAACAGTGTGAAGATCGCTTCGCACTCACGCTGGAACAGCCGGTCAGCCTGTTTGTGCCCAATGCCGGCTGCGCATGCTAGTGCCGTTGCTGACATTACCTTCGGTCAATGGCATTACAGTTGCCGCCCGGCGCAGGCTGGGGCGTGGCCTGTGCATGCCGTTTCAGGTAGCCGGGCAGCGTGGTCAGCTGCGGCTCGAACCCGGGCGCGCCCCTGCACGTGGTGAGGTGGTGTGCCTCGAAACGGTGTGTGGAGTGCTGGCGCTTGCCGAGGCCGGGCCGCTGCTCAGCCTGCTGGGTGAGTGTCCTGTGACGCTGGCCCCGACGGGCAACGATCCGGACTCCTGGTTCTGGGAATTGTTCCAGTATCACCTGAGTCCTCAGGTGAAAACCCTGCTGGGCTATCTGCGATTGTTGGAGACCGAACCACCCAAGGCATTCGGCTGCCGCCTCAGTGTGAGCCTGGGGCAATCCCGGGTTGAGGGATATGTGTGGCTGGCTCCCGCGAGCTTCCTGGCCTTATGCGATGCCGGGCCATGGCGTGCCACAGCCGGGCCGATGCCCACCTCGTTCCGCCTGGCCATTGCAGTCACCCTCGGGCGCTTGCGGTTACCAATCGCGCAAGCACGCAGCCTGCGGACTGGAGATGTGCTGGTGCCTGAGCAGAGCTTTTTTCAAGCCCAGGGCAGCGGTCATGTACAGGTTGGCAAACAACGACTGCATGGATGCATTGACGATAACAGTGGGCCGTTGTGCCTGACCCTTACTTCAATCGAGGACACGTCTGTGGACGAAGAATTCCTGGCTCCCCACTACTCCGGGGATGAGGGCGATGAGCCTGTGACGGACATATTTGGCGACGAGCCGTTCGATGAGTTGAGCATGGCGCTGAATATACGCTGCGGCACGTTGAACCTGACCCTGGGCGAGTTGCGAAACCTCGCGCCGGGAGCGGTGTTGGGCATTGGCGGTTACGCGCCAGGCATGGCGGGCCTCTATTACGGTGACCGACCGATTGGCCTGGGACAGTTGGTGGAAGTCGATGGGCGCCTGGGGTTGCAACTGTCTCGCGTGATGTTCGGCCGATGATACTTCAGGGGTTGGACCCCTTAGTCCTGGCCGTGTTTCTGGCGGCATTATCGTTGATGCCCATGCTGTTAATCGTCTGCACGGCATTCCTGAAGATCGTGATTGTACTGATGATCACCCGTAACGCCATCGGTGTGC
Organism: Pseudomonas pergaminensis; assembly: GCF_024112395.2. Taxonomy (NCBI): domain Bacteria; kingdom Pseudomonadati; phylum Pseudomonadota; class Gammaproteobacteria; order Pseudomonadales; family Pseudomonadaceae; genus Pseudomonas; species Pseudomonas pergaminensis. The sequence goes on from NZ_CP078013.2 coordinate 859,192, forward strand.
AGCAGGTGCCGCCGAGCATGGCCATCAATGGCATAGCGCTTGCGGCCACGCTATTTGTCATGGCGCCTGTAGGGTATGAAATCGCCGAAAGTGTCAAAGCTTCGCCGCTTGATCTGAGCAACGTACAAACGTTCCTGCAGACAGGAAATGAAGCCATCAAACCTTTGCGTGCCTTCATGTTACGCAACGTCGATGCGGATGTGCTCACACACCTGCTGGAAAACACCGCACGCCTGTGGCCCGCGCAGATGGCCCAAGAGGTGCAGCGCGAAGACTTGATCCTGTTGATCCCGGCGTTCGTGCTGTCGCAGCTGCAGGCGGGATTCGAGATCGGCTTTCTGATCTATATCCCCTTCATCGTCATCGACTTGATTGTGTCCAATCTTCTGTTGGCGCTGGGCATGCAAATGGTCTCGCCGATGACCATTTCCCTACCGCTCAAATTACTGTTGTTCGTGATGGTGTCCGGTTGGTCGCGATTGCTCGACAGTCTGTTCCTCTCCTATCTCTGAGTGGCTTATGGAACCCATCGTGCTGTTCAAGCAAGGCATGTTGCTGGTGGTCGTGCTATCGGCACCGCCGTTGATCGTCGCGGTGGTGGTCGGGGTCATGACGTCCCTGGTGCAGGCGTTGATGCAGGTACAGGACCAGACGCTACCCTTCGGCATCAAGCTGGTGGCGGTGGGGATCACGCTGATCATGACCGGCCGTTGGATTGGCGTTGAGTTGATCCAACTGATCAACCTGACCTTTGACATGATCGGCCGATCGGCCCTGAACTGAGGCACTGCCCGTGCTGCTCTATCTCGAGTATTTGCCCAGCCTTTTGATCGGCATGGCGCGGATCTACCCCTGTGGCATTCTGGTGGCGGCGTTCTGTTTTCAGCATATAAAGGGCATGCCGCGCCATACCATCGTGATGGTGTTGGCCTTGATGCCTGCACCGGGTATCCATGCGGCGTTGGCAGGCCAGGATTACTCCGCGATTCTATTGGGTGCGTTAGTGCTCAAGGAGGTGGCCCTGGGCGTTCTGCTGGGCGTGCTGCTATCGATGCCGTTCTGGATGTTTGAGTCGGTGGGCGCTCTGCTGGATAACCAGCGTGGCGCCTTGGCCGGTGGCCAACTCAACCCGTCGCTGGGGCCGGACGCGACGCCGATCGGGCATTTGTTCAAGCAGTTGGCGATTTTCCTGCTGATGGTGAGCCTGGGGTTGGGGTCCTTGACCCAAGTGATCTGGGACAGTTACTTGATCTGGCCACCCACTGTGTGGTTCCCGCTGCCGGCGGCGAATGGGATGAGCGTGTTCATCGATCTGTTGGGCGATACCTTTACACACATGTTGCTCTACGCCGCGCCGTTTATTGCAGCGTTGCTGTTGCTGGAGTTCGGCATTGCGCTGCTGGGGGTCTACAGCCAACAGTTACAAGTGAGTACGCTGGCGCCACCGGTCAAGAGCCTGGCGGGGATTGGTATTCTCCTGCTCTACTTTGCGCTGTTGCAGGACTTGATCGTCGGCCGCATGGGGCTGTTGGGCGATCTTAAACATTCACTGAGGCTGTTGATCAAGGTCGCTATCCCATGAGCGATTCCGGCGAAAAGAAGCACCCGGCGTCAGCCAAGAAACTGCGTGACCAACGCAAGAAAGGCCAGGTCGCCCAAAGCCAGGATGTGGCAAAGCTGGTGGCGCTGACGGCTATCAGCGAGATTGCCTTGTTCACTGCCGAGACCAGCCTGCAACGCTTCCAGCAATTGATGCTGCTGCCGATGTCGCGCCTGACTCAGCCCTTTGCGCGAGCGTTGGAGGAGGTGCTGCTTGAAGGGATGGTGGTGTTTTTCTCGTTCGCCTTGCTGATGGCCGGGCTGGCGATTGCTGCCAAGCTGATCAGCAGTTGGATGCAGTTCGGGATGCTGTTTGCACCAGAGACCCTGAAGCTGGATTTCAACCGCCTCAACCCGATCAGTCAGGTCAAGCAAATGTTCTCCGCTCAACAGTTGATGAACCTGCTGATGAGCATCGTGAAAGCGTGTCTTATCGCCTTGATTCTGTATGTAGTGATCTGGCCGTCATTGGGCACTCTGATCAACCTGGCCACCAGTGATTTGCAGAGCTATATCCTGGCGTTGATTGCGCTGTTTCGGCACTTGCTGCACGCCTGCCTCGGCATGCTCCTGGTATTGGCGCTTATCGACCTGATGATGGTGAAGCACTTTTTCGCCAAACGCATGCGCATGACCCAGGTGGAGGTGGTCAAAGAGTACAAGGACATGGAGGGCGACCCGCACGTCAAGGGTCAGCGGCGTTCGCTGGCGTATCAATTGGCTAATGAAGAACCCAAGGTCAAGCTTCCAAAGCTGGAAGAGTCCGACATGCTGGTGGTCAACCCGACGCACTTTGCCGTTGCCTTGTATTACCGACCCGGTAAAACACCGCTGCCCTTGCTGGTCAGCAAGGGCACGGATGACGAGGCCCGCAAACTGATCCAGCGCGCCAAGGCAGCTGACGTGCCAGTGATCCAATGTGTTTGGCTGGCCCGCACGCTCTACACGAAAAAACTGGGCGCAAGCATCCCCCGCGAGACCCTGCAGGCGGTAGCAGTGATTTATCGCACCTTGCGCGAACTCGATGATGAAGCCAAGCGTGAAACCCTGGAACTGCCCGAGCTTGAGCAGCGTTGATCAGCGGTCCAAGGCTTGCAGGTTCGCCAGTGAAAGCATCCGGCTGAGGATTCTGTCCAGCGTGCTGTGGGTTGCTGGCAGCGCGTGCCAGATCACCAGTGCGTCCTGGGCATCGAGGTAAATAAAACACCCATCGAATGCCAGCGCTTGCTCAAAGCGTCGTTCTAGAATTCGTTGTTGTTGCCCGGTCTGTAACGCTTCGCGAGCGACTTGCAGGGCAATACCCGGGCGGTTTCCGGCGCGCAGCGCGCACACCTGGATACCGGGTGCGAGGGACAGGCGAGTGGCAGTGCCACTCACCAGATTATCCAGAAACGCCTGGCGTTGATCGTCGGGCATTTCCGGGCGCCTCATCGCTGCAGTGACACCGTCTGGTAGTCCGGGCGCTCGCCGGCGGGGCCAGGCTCGACGCGCATCTGTGGCGGCCACCAGATCACCATCTTGTCCGTGGTCGATTGCGGGCGTGAGCAAGAATCACCCTTGCAGGTGGGCGTACAACCGCTGACGAGCAATGCTATGCCGATCGAGATGACGCATAAAGGTCTGAGTTTCATGGCAGGGCCTTCTGAGCAGGAGTGATCAAGGACGGACGGGGCACACTGAGGTGTTCATCCTTCACCACCGGACGCATGGCGATAAATACCTCGGCTTCTTCACCTGGCTTGAGCCAGGCGCGCGGCCACACGGTGACTGCCAGGGTCTGCGAGTTGCTGCACTCTTTCTCGTCGATACGTACGTTGCGGTTGAATTGGTTGCGCAATACCACGACCGCCACGTTGTATTCCGGGCCTGCGTACCACTGGCTGCGCTCGGTGTTCAGTGACAGCAGGTTGCGGGTGCTGCATAAGGTGTTCAGCCCCAAAGGCATTGGTGCTGCCTTGAAAGCCTTGGGGACTTCCCCACTGACCAGATGCGCCAGGGTGGTGGTAATGTCACTGCGCTTTATGACGGGCTGATGGGGAGAGTACCGTCGTGCCAGCGGGGCTAAGGCCGCCTGCAACTCGGCCTGATCGGCTTGCGGTAAGTAGCGCGACGGATCGTCCTGGTCGCCGATGACGCGCGGGGTGAGGATGAACAGGCGTTCACGGCGATTGTTCTGGCGTTCGGTCGAGGAAAACAGTGCCTTGCCCAACAGTGGGATATCGCCCAGCAGAGGAATCTTTCTCTGCTTGTCGGTACTTTCAGTGACATGGAACCCGCCAACCACCAGCGAACGCTTTTCTGCCATTACCGCTTGGGTGCTGACCTTGCCCCGGCGTACATCAAGGTGATTGGGGTCAGCGTTGCTCTCGTCGAAGTTGCCATCTTCGATGTCCACTGCCAAATGGATCTGGTGGCCGCCTCGACTGGTGGTAACCCTGGGGACCACCTGGAAACTGGTGCCCACGGTGACGGGCAAAATGGATGCATATTCACTGCCGGGAGTGAGGTACTGGGTGCGGTTGAAGTCGATTACTGCTGGTTGGTTTTCCAGGGTAAGCACCGAAGGGTTCGAGACTATGGTTGCCAGTCCCTTTTCTTCCAGTGCGCGAATATCGGCATAGAAACGATCGCGGTTTTCAATCGACAGCTGCGACGAGGTGCCGGGTGCCATGTTGACACCGCCCCGGAAGCGGCTGTTCTGGAACCCCCAGTTCACCCCGAATTCACGCAACTGCGTACGCTCGATGTCGAGAATGATCGCATCGATTTCGATCAGCTTGCGCGCGACGTCGAGCTGGTTGATCAGCTCGCGGTACATGGCCTGGCGTTCAGGCAAGTCATAGATCAGCACGGCGTTATTGCGCACATCGGCTTCGACGCGGATTCGACTTGTAGATGTCGGTGCGCGCGCGGTCATTGTCGGGCTGGCATCCAACTGCCCGGTATTGCCATTTGCGCCGAGCATCTGGCCCAACAGCGGGTTGGTCAACCGGGGCAGGTTGGGTGTCAGGAGAGCGGGTTGGGGGGCGGGTGGTTGGCTCAGCCCCGCCAGCGTAGAAGTAGAGCGCGGCTCCAGCAGGCTACGCAGAATGCTGGCAACTCCGGGAATGATGAGTTTTTCGCCGCGATAGTCCAGCGTGCGGTCCGCGGCATTGGCGAATTTCAGCGGGTAACTCAGCACGCTCTGTTTCTCATCGGTTGAGCGACGTTTACTGCTGAACTGCTTGGCCTGTTCGATATAGGTTTTGGGGCCGGAGACGAGCACGACACCGTCTTCCGGCAACTCGCCCCAACCGAAACGGCTATCGAGTAGCCCGATGTCGGTCAGTGCCTGCTTAAGGTCGGAAATCGTCTCGGAGGAGACTTCCAGGCGCTCAGACTGCTGCTGGTCCAGCGTGCTGATGAACAGAGTGTTGTTGTACAGATACCACTGGAAGCGATGCTCAACCCCCAGCCGGTCCAGCATCGACTGTGGCGTATTCGCGCGGATTTTGCCGTTGACGTTGCCTTCCAGCAGGCCCTCGATCTGTAGTTTGGTGCCGAAGGTCTGGGCGAAATCTTCGAGTACGTCCCGAAGAGGCTTGTGCTCGGCCGCATAGGCATAGGCGGTGTTTTTCCATTCCGGGGGGATGGCAGCGAAGGCGTTTCCAGTAGGGGCAAGCAACCAGGGCAGTATCAACAGGCCGCGCCAGTACGGTGTTCTTGAGCGTTTCTCGCGCAGGTGCAGGAGCAAGCTTAAGTGCTTGTCAGTCTTGTTATCCATTTAGGATTCTCTTTCTAAAGTGCCAGCGAGCGTAGCGGTGAGGGAGGGCGTTTGAGGTGCTGCTTAACCTGGCGCGCGACAACCGCGCGCCAGGTGTCGCGTTGGTTGAGCAGTTGTTCGATGGTATTGAGCAGAAGGCGCGTCTGGTGTGTGTCCGGTATGCACTGAGCCAGCCACAGCGCACCGGTGACCGAAGCCTGGGCGAGCGCACCCTGAAAATGATTGAGGCTGGCTTCCCCTAGTCTCATCCACGTTTCCAAGGAGAACTGGGCGGGGCAGTGCGGCGTCAGTTGCACGCTTAGCTGAAACGATCCGAATTGACGCCGCAGGATGATTTCGTCGTCGCCTTCGAACAGCGACAGTTGCTCTTCATGACTACCCAACCAGCGAGTGATCAGTTCATCCACTTTACTGGACGCCGTCGAGCGCAGTTTTGAGTAGCATGTGTTCGGCGCGTACGTGCTCGTTGTAGGCAAACATGGACAGGCGCTGTGCCTTGGCCTGTTCAAAAAAAGCGACGTCTGTGTCCAGCGTGTCTGGACTATTCAAGAGTTTATCCAACCGATTAGATTCAAGATCGGCATGTTTTGACAGTCTGCTTCTCAGGCTCGCGGAGGTTTCCATAAATATAATCTCATGGTGTGTTCCTGCTATGTGGCACTCGAGATGCCACCAGTTCCATCTGCCACTAGCGCATTGAACTATCGTCTGCTCAAGGCTTCGGAGTCGACGGTGGGGTCTCCTGTATCAACAGCATGTCGCGCAGGGTGTGCCAGTCGATGTGGAAGTCGCCCTCCGTTGTTTCCAATACCAATGCCTGGGGCTTGACTCTTTCATCAGGCCGTACGGTCCAGAGCGTTATGTCCAACGCAGCGAGGCTGCATTCAAGATCCTCTCGCTCAGGGGGATGGCACAGCAGGCAGGCTTGGACCGATGGGAGTTGGTTGGCTGTCAATTGTTTGATCAAGGCGGTAAGGCGTTTTGCAGGCGGCACCTCCTCTAACAGATGGCAAAAGGCTTCGTTGGTGATTGCAGTTGCATAACGCTCCAGTTGCTCGCACATGATGAGCCGCTGATGTTCCCACTGTCCCAGCACGCGATCTGCCCTTCGCCAGAACTCCAGGTTTGCCTGTTCATGGAAGGTGTCACGTTGCTGTACGGCCTCACTCACCAGGTGATCAGCCTGTAGCTTCGCACGCTCTACCAGTTCGTAGGCTTGGGTACTCTGGCTGAGTATTTCTCGCTTTATCAGGACATGGGCCAGATCAGAGGCCTTTTCATATAACTCAATCTTGCGTCGGCATAGCATGTTCGTGCCTTGTTTTATGAGCTCGGAAAATCTTCGTCATTGGGTGATATGACTCGCCAGACCAGTGCTTTCCAGAGCGTATCCAGTCGTCCACGTGTGTCTTCGAGTGCAAGCTGTTGGTATTCCAGCCGTCGCACACGCTGTGGGGGGAAGCGCAGTCGAAGGCGCTGCCAAACGGCGGGCTCCACCCAGGCCTGCAACAGATGCAGAGGGTCTGCGTCGCCAGGTAGCAGGGCTTCCAGGGTTATTGCTTTGGAGAGGCGCAAGCACCATAAATGCTGGGCGTCGCTGACGGCTCCATCGACGGGCCGATGGCAAATATGACCCAACAGCGCCAGCATCTGCTGCAGTTGCTCTGCTGATGCGAGTGCCAGTTGCAGAACCGCGCCTTGAGGCGGTAATGGGAGGCAGGGGGCGATGTTCAGGGCCACACTGGCCCGCGAGTGCTGAGCACGCCAGAGATCATCGAGCCCTAAGCATTGGCTAAGTTCGTCCCATTCTTCATGGGCCTGGCTCCATGGGGAGAACCACCATTGCGCCCACGCCAGTGCCTCATTCATCAGGTTCTGTGGCCTTGCTTGCTTTCGCCAACAGGCTTTGCCGGTGTCTATGCCAAATCACTGCAGCCAGTATCCCAAGCACGCTGCCGATGAATGTCAGTGACGTAGTCACACGCCAAAACGTCAGGTCATTTTCGGGAAGCAGAAACGGCCCGAAGTAGCTCAGCCGTTGCTGCTCTTGATAAGCCGCTGCAGGTACGAAAATTACGCTCAGCTTTCGTGAGTTATCGACTTCTGTCGTCATGCCTGGGATGCTGCTGGCAACCATCCGGCGTACACGCCCCCGGATATTGTCGGGTTCAAGTCTCGGGTCGTGCTTGATAAACACCGAAGCAGACGCCGGTTGAACAGGTTCTCCCGGTGCAACACGCTCGGGCAATACGACGTGTACCCGGGCGACGATGACGCCATCGATTTTAGATAGGGTGGCTTCCAGCTCTTGGGACAGGGCATAAATGTAGCGAGCGCGCTCCTCCATCGGAGTGGAAATAACCCCTTCCTTGCGGAAAGTGTCTCCCATTGTGGCGCGAGCCATCCGGGGTAGTCCTGCGGCCTCCAGTGTGCGAACGGCACGGCTGATGTCGCTGGCATTGACGATAACAACATCTCCGTCTTTGGCTGGGACTTTTCGAGCGCGTATATGTTTGTCCGCCAGTTCTGCGATGACCTCGTTGGCTTCCTGTTCGGAAAGTTGTCGACGCAGTTCAACGCTATCGGAACACCCTGCGAGCAGTACTACCAATGATAAAGCCAGCCCTGTGGCCAGAGAGTGAATCATGTTTACCTACTGCAAATTGCCGATTTTATCGATGAGCTGCGCGCCTTTGCCTACGCTCTTTACCAGCACTTGTGTCGTTATCATTGTGTCTGAAAGGTGAGAGGCGTAGTTAAGCCGAGCCTTTTCGTTGAATTGAGAGTTGAAGGCTTTCAGGCTATTTTTCATTGATCTTGTCGATTTTTCCAACGGCCGCAGTGCGTCAGCCAATACACCTGTGGTTGATGTTGGGATGTTGTGCCTTGTTGAAGGTCCCAGCTGTGAAGAAAAGAAATTCACGTCTTCGTTTTGATGTGGCGTACTGCCCTGAGTCAGGTTCATGGTAGGGCGAAGTGAATGACCCAGCTGAAGTGAGCTTTCTATTTCCATACTGTACCTCGGGCGAGAAAAACTAAAAGGCCGCCCTCGTCCGTATACGAGGGCGGTTGTTCGATCAACGTATGGCGTCGATGTTCTTTTTCTGCTCAGTAATCTTGTACGCTTCAATGCCTTCTATCAGTGACTCGCGTGCCTCTTTTTTCCTTAAAGCCTTGAGGTCTGCGTTCTCGTCACCGCCGATGCCGCCACCGTCGTAATTGGAATAAATTGGGTTGTAGGGTGGTGTGTAACCAATACTGGACATAGGATCACTCCGTTATTGAAAAAAGATCTGGGTGTTTGGTCTATTGATATTAGATGCGTATTGAGTGCACCAGATATCAGACTCATAGCTTGAGTGGCGGGGGTGCGTAAAGAGGTTCCGGTGGTGATGGTGATGAGTGTTTCAAGGCGTTTCTTTTTTGTGTGCTGGGAATCAGTCGGCTGATATTTCCAGTAGTTTCATGCGGTAGTAAAGCGTGCGCTTGGCCATGCCCAGTTCCTCAGCACTCCCATCCACGCACTGAGCGTGACGGCGCAATGACTCCTCAATTAATACTTTTTCGATTTGCTGCAGACGCTGTTTCAAGTTTTTTTCGTTATCGGATGAGTCTGTCTTAGAGACGGACGAGAAAGGGGGAAGCCCCAGCACAAATCGCTTTACCGTGGATCGCAATTCGCGCGCGTTGCCCCGCCAAGGGTGGCATAAAAGCTGCTGGATCAGCGCTTCTGAAGGGCGCTCTGCTGCGCAATGGAAGTATTCCGCCTCCTGTCTAACCATCTTGAGAAATAAAGGTATGATCCGCTCGCGGCGGTTGCGCAGTGCGGGGAGATGTATGCTGACAACGCTCAGGCGAAAGTAAAGGTCGCGCCTGAAAGCGCCTTGTTCAACCATTTCATAAAGTGATTGCTGGGCGGAGGCGATGACGCGCATATCCACGGGAATGAACCGTGTCGAGCCTAATCGCTCAACGCCTCGGGATTCCAGCACGCGTAGCAACTTGGCTTGTAACGCGAGCGGCATGCTGTCGATTTCATCCAGGTAAAGTGTGCCCAAGTGCGAGGCCTCGATAAAACCCGACCGCGATTGCACAGCACCGGTATAGGCTCCGGTATTGACGCCGAACAATTGACTTTCAGCAAGGCTCTCCGGAATAGCCGCGCAGTTCACCGCGACAAAGTTTCCACGTCGTCCGGATAAATTATGAATTCGCAGGGCTAGCGTGTCTTTACCTGTACCGGTTTCCCCAAGTAACAGGATATCAATATTGCGTGTAGCCGTAGCGTTGAGTGTGTTTTCAATATCAGGATCCTCAAAGTGCGGCGTATCTGTTTCATATCCATGATGATAGGAGGCCGACATAGTTGTTGTTACTCCACTGACATTTCAAAGCGCTGCCGTAATTGCTAAGTAGAGCGCAATTTTTCGACGCTGTCATCGTGTGCACGGGTAAAAAGCCGGGTATTGTAGTGTAGGAAAATTTGTTTATTTTGGTTTTTTTAGTTGGCTGGAGTGGTGGTGAGTAAGTTGTTTCTTGTATGTAGGATAAAGTTTGTATTTAACATGATCCATAAAATCATACACACAAAAAAGCCGACGCAGAGCGTCGGCTTTATGGGTGTTGCGCTAGCGTTTAAACGTTGAAGCGGAAATGCATCACATCGCCATCTTTCACGATGTATTCCTTACCTTCCAAACGCCACTTACCGGCTTCCTTGGTACCTGCTTCACCCTTGTACTGGATGAAATCGTTGTATGCGATCACTTCGGCGCGGATAAAACCCTTTTCGAAGTCGGTGTGGATCACACCGGCAGCCTGTGGCGCGGTGGCGCCGACCTTGACGGTCCACGCGCGGACTTCTTCGACGCCAGCGGTGAAGTAGGTCTGCAGGTTGAGCATTTCGTAGCCGGCACGAATCACGCGGTTCAGGCCAGGTTCGGTCAGGCCCAGGGCCTCGAGGAACATATCCTTTTCTTCGCCGTCATCAAGCTCGGCGATTTCGGCTTCGATCTTGTTGCACACCGGAACCACGATGGCGCCTTCTTCGTCGGCGATGGCCTTGACCACGTCCAGCAGCGGGTTGTTCTCGAAACCGTCTTCAGCGACGTTGGCGATGTACATCACAGGCTTGGTGGTCAGCAGGTGGAAGCCTTTGATCACGGCCTTCTCGTCAGCGCCCATGTTCTTCATCAGGCTGCGTGCAGGCTTGCCTTCGGTGAAGTGAGCGATCAACTGCTCCAGCAGGCCTTTCTGGACCACAGCGTCCTTGTCACCACCCTTGGCATTACGCGCGACTTTCTGCAGTTGCTTCTCGCAGCTGTCGAGGTCGGCGAAGATCAGTTCCAGGTCGATGATCTCGATGTCGCGTTTCGGGTCGACGCTGTTGGAGACGTGGATCACGTTTTCGTCTTCAAAGCAGCGGACCACGTGGGCGATGGCATCGGTCTCGCGGATGTTGGCCAGGAACTTGTTGCCCAGGCCTTCACCTTTCGAGGCGCCGGCGACCAGGCCAGCGATGTCGACGAACTCCATGGTGGTCGGCAGGATGCGCTTGGGGTTGACGATGGCCGCCAGGGCTTCCAGGCGCGGATCGGGCATAGGCACGATGCCGCTATTGGGCTCGATGGTGCAGAAGGGGAAGTTCTCCGCTGCGATACCGGACTTGGTCAGGGCGTTGAACAGGGTGGATTTGCCGACGTTGGGCAGGCCGACGATGCCGCAATTGAATCCCATGGTGTTTCCCCTCGGTAAGAGTCAGGCCTTCTGGCTGTGCAGGTTTTTCATCGCGCGGTTCCATTCACCGGCGAAGATATCCGGCAGCACGCCGAGGGCAAAGTCGATGCTGGCATCGAGTTTTTCCTGTTCGGCGCGTGGCGCACGACCCAGGACGAAATTTGAAACCATACTGGCAACGCCTGGGTGGCCAATGCCAAGCCGCAGACGGTAGAAATTATTCTGATTACCCAGCTGCGCGATGATGTCGCGCAGGCCATTGTGCCCGCCATGCCCGCCGCCCAGCTTGAGCTTGGCAACACCGGGTGGCAGGTCCAACTCGTCATGGGCCACCAGGATTTCCTCGGGTTTGATCCGGAAGAAACCCGCAAGCGCCGCGACAGCCTGGCCGCTGCGGTTCATGTAGGTGGTGGGAATCAGCAGACGAACATCCTGACCCTGATGCGGGAAGCGTCCGGTCAGGCCAAAATATTTGCGATCGGCCACCAGGTTCACACCTTGGGCGTGGGCGATGCGCTCAACAAAAAGGGCCCCCGCGTTATGCCGGGTCTGTTCGTATTCGGCGCCTGGATTTCCCAGGCCAACGATCAGTTTAATGGCAGTCACGACAGGGGCCCTTCCTTTGGAGTTGTGGATAACATCGCCAGACCTGAGTGCGGCGAAAGTGGACAACACTACATCATTTACTCAAGAGTAAACGTCGCGTCATCGCCCGCTTTCTCGCTACGTTTCGGTCCGCGATGTTTCCTCAAGCTCCGGCAATACAGAGTGAATTACTCTGCAGCGCCTTCTTCTTCAGCTTCTGGAGCAACGCGTGGAGCGTGAACGTTGGCAACAGCTTTGTCATCACCGTGAGCCAGTGCGACGAACTCAACGCCTTTAGGTGCCTTGAGGTCGGACAGGTGAACGATAGCGCCGATTTCCAGAGCCGACAGGTCGACTTCGATGAACTCAGGCAGGTCTTTCGGCAGGCAGGTCACTTCGATTTCGTTCAGGACGTGCGAGATCTCGCCGCCTTTCTTGACCGGAGCTTCTTCACCAACAAAGTGCACAGGCACGATAGCGGTCAGTTTCTGGCCAGCTACAACGCGAACGAAGTCAGCGTGCATGATGAACTGCTTGGACGGGTGACGCTGCATCGCTTTAACGATGACGTTCTGCTTGGCGCCGTCGACGTTCAGCTCGATAACGTGGCTGTAGGCAGCTTCGTTTTCGAACAGCTTGGCGATTTCCTTGGCCAGGATGGTCACGGATTCAGCAGGCTTGTTACCACCGTATACAACGGCTGGGATGTTGGCGGCGTGACGCAGGCGGCGGCTCGCACCTTTCCCCAGGTCAGTACGCGCTTGGGCGTTCAGAGTAAAGTCGTTCATGTTGTATCTCCAAAATAGCCATCATCGAGCGGCGTTTGCGACCAGCGCCAGACTCGACATGGGCAAAAAAGCCCCGCCCCAACAGAATGTCGGGGCGGGGCGCTTTTCGTCAGTGGGATAGACCGTAGGTTTGACCCTTAACGGAACATCGCGCTGATCGATTCTTCATTGCTGATGCGGCGAACCGCCTCGGCAACAACCGGTGCGATATCCAGTTGACGGATACGCGAACAGGCTTGAGCAGCAGCGGACAACGGGATGGTGTTGGTCACCACCAGTTCGTCCAGCATTGAATTCTCGATGTTCTCGATCGCTCGGCCAGACAGCACAGGGTGTGTGCAGTAGGCGAAGACTTTAGCGGCACCGTGCTCTTTCAAGGCTTTCGCCGCGTGGCACAGGGTGCCGGCGGTGTCGACCATGTCATCAACCAGAATACAGGTACGCCCTTCGACATCACCGATGATATGCATCACTTCAGAGTGATTGGCTTTCTCACGGCGTTTGTCGATGATCCCGAGGTCCACGCCCAGGGATTTGGCAACAGCCCGTGCACGCACGACGCCACCAATGTCCGGGGACACGATCATCAGGTTTTCAAAGCGCTGGTCTTCGATGTCATCCACCAATACGGGGGAGCCGTAGATGTTATCTACCGGAATATCGAAGAACCCCTGGATTTGGTCAGCGTGCAGGTCAACCGTGAGAACACGGTCGATGCCTACCACGGTGAGCATGTCAGCCACGACTTTCGCGCTGATAGCCACACGTGCGGAACGCGGACGGCGATCCTGACGGGCATAACCAAAGTAAGGGATTACAGCTGTGATTCGAGTCGCTGAGGAGCGGCGGAAGGCATCAGCCATCACGACGAGTTCCATCAGGTTATCGTTGGTCGGAGCGCAAGTCGGCTGAATAATGAAGACGTCTTTACCGCGAACGTTTTCATTGATCTCGGCTGTAATTTCGCCGTCGGAGAATTTACCGACAGAGATGTCACCGAGAGGGATATGCAGCTGACGTACGACACGCCGAGCCAGATCGGGGTTAGCATTCCCCGTAAAGACCATCATCTTGGACACGCGCAGTACCTAGAGGCTGGGGGTAACCTGGATGAGTATAGAAAATGGCAGGGGCGGCTGGATTCGAACCAACGCATGGCAGGATCAAAACCTGCTGCCTTACCGCTTGGCGACGCCCCTGTATCTGTTGCAACGAGTGCCTAACACTCGGTTCCTTTAGAGCAGACTTTGCAGCTTGCGATGCAACATCGAAACGTTGCTTCCCTTTGCTACAAACCCTGTAAGGGTCTCTGTAAGAAGGGCCGAGACTTTATCAGCTTCAGCTTTGCTTGGGAAGCCCCCAAACACACAACTTCCAGTGCCGGTTAATTTTGCTTCGGTAAATTTACCTAACAAATTCAAAGCGTTACGTACCTCTGGATAACGCCTTGCTACAACCGGTAAGCAGTCATTTCGACTGTTTCCCTTGGGAACGGGGCGCACTTTAATGGGAGGAGAGTTACGTGTCAACAGTGGATCTGAAAAAATTTCTGCTGTACTTACAGATACTTGCGGAACAAGCACGACATACCACGGCTCCTCGGGGTATTCCGGGCTGAGTTTCTCCCCAACGCCCTCGGCAAAAGCCGCGTGCCCACGCACGAAAACCGGGACGTCGGCCCCCAGCGTCAGGCCCAGGGCCGCAAGGCGATCGTCATCCCAGCCCAGTTGCCACAAGTGGTTCAGCCCGAGCAATGTGGTCGCGGCATTTGAACTGCCGCCACCGATACCACCGCCCATGGGCAGGATTTTATCAATCCAGATATCGATGCCGAGCGTACAGCCGGATTGCTCCTGAAGTTTTTTCGCCGCCTTCACGATCAGGTTGCTGTCGTGAGGGACACCTTCGAAGTCGGTATGCAACTTGATGACGCCATCGTCGCGTACGGCGAATGTCAGCTCATCGCCGTAGTCGAGAAATTGAAACAGCGTCTGCAGCTCGTGGTAACCGTCTTCACGGCGGCCCAAGATGTGCAGCATCAGATTGAGTTTGGCCGGGGAGGGCAGGGTCAATGTTTGTACGGACACGTTATTGCCCCAGTTTGCGCGGTTGCCAGTCCTTGATCACCAGTGTGACATCAAGGTCGGGGCCATGCAGCTTGATACGTTCAGGCAGCCAATACCCGCTTTGTTCCACATAGCTCAAATATTCCACCTGCCAGCCATCCTGCTCCAGGGTGGCCAGGCGGCTGTCGCCATTAAGGCTCAGGCGACTCTTGCTGTCAGGTGCGGGCAAGCCACGTACCCACCAGACCAAGTGAGACACCGGCAGCTTCCAGCCAATCTGTTGTTCCAGCAGCTCTTCCGGGGAGGTGGCTTCGTAGCGGCCTTGGTTGGCCACCTCAAGGCTGACTTGCCCTGGTCGCCCGGTCAGGCGGGCTGCGCCGCGACCGAGCGGGCCGGAGAGGCGAATGTCGTAGTAATCCTGGCGTTGTAGCCAGAACAAGGTACCGCTGCCGGAGTCTTTCGGCGCACGTACACCGACTTTGCCTTCGATCTGCCAGCCATCGATGCTGCTGAGCTGGTCCTTGTGTTGCTTCCATTGCGCCGGGTTGCCCTGGCCCTCAACGGATTCACGGGCACCGAAGCCCGCGCAACCGGCGAGCAGGGCGATGAAACTGAAAATAATGAGGTGGCGCAAGAACATAAGCTTAAAGGGTCTCGGAGCCGGTCAGGCGTTTGATGGTGCCGCGCAGGACGGGGCTTTCAGGTTGTTCCTTGAGGAATTTTTCCCAGATCTGACGTGCTTCGCGCTGCTTGCCATTGGCCCACAGCACTTCGCCCAGGTGGGCAGCGACTTCCTGGTCCGGGAAGCGCTCCAGTGCCTGGCGCAGCAAGCGTTCGGCTTCGTCCAGGTTGCCCAGGCGGTAATTCACCCAGCCGAGGCTGTCGAGTACGGCCGGGTCTTCCGGGTTGAGCTTGTGGGCTTGCTCGATCAGCACCTTGGCTTCGTCGTAGCGCGTGGTGCGGTCGGACAGGGTGTAGCCCAAGGCGTTGAGGGCCATGGCATTGTCCGGGTCGCGCTTGATGATCAGGCGCAGGTCTTTTTCCATCTGCGCCAGGTCATTGCGTTTTTCCGCCTGCATGGCGCGGGTGTACAGCAGGTTCAAATCATCGGGGAACTGCAGCAAGGCTTGTTGCAGCAGTTTCCACGCCCGCTCGCCCTGATTGTTGGCCGACAGGGTTTCGGCCTGGATCAGGTACAGCTGGATCGCGTAGTCCGGTTCGGCATCCCGCGCGGCGGCCAGGCGTTTTTCCGCCTCGTCGGTACGGCCATTGCTCATCAGGATATCGGCCTGGCGCAATTGGGCTGGCAGGTAGTCATTGCCGGGGCCGACCTGGGCGTATTCAAGCAGGGCAGCTTGTGGATCGTTACGTTCTTCGGCGATGCGGCCGAGATTCAAGTGCGCCGAATCCACGTGGCTCTCACGCTGGATCAGCTCTTCCAGGTAGCCCTTGGCCTCGTCCCAGGCCTTGGCTTCGAGGCACACCAGCGCCAGGGAGTAACGTAATTCGTCGTCATCCGGGTATTGCTGGACCAGGTTGGCGAACTGCACTTTGGCGTCCTCCATGCGGTCCTGTTCCACCAGCATGCGCGCGTAAGTCAGGCGCAGGCGCTTGTCGTCCGGATACTTCTTGATGCTTTTTTCCAGCAGCGGAATCGCTTCCTTGCCGCGGTTGAGGTTCTGCAGCAGGCGAGCGCGCAACAGGATCGGGGCGATTTCGCCTTCTTCCGGCGGGTTCTGCTCCAGCAGCTTCAACGCCGCGTCGGCTTCGTCATCCTGTTGCAGCAGCAATGCCTTGCCGAAGATCAGCTGGCTGTTCTTCGGATGTTTCTGCAGCAGGCGGTCGAAACTCTTCATCAGGCCATTGCGGGTGTCCTGGTCGGTGTCGGCAGCCGACAATGCGAGGAAATCGAAATGGGTGTCGCCCTTGCCCTGCAGGACTTTCTCCATATAAACCATGGAGTCGTCATAACGCCCGGCGCGTGCCAGTTGAATGGCTGCCGCCCGTTGTGCTTCCAGGTCGTCCGGGGCGTTTTTTGCCCAGATCAGCGACGTGTCCAGCGCAGCCTGGTCAGCGCCAAGGTATTCGGCGATGCGGAAGGCCCGCTCGGAAATGCCTGGATCCTGGGTGTTGATCGCCTGGGTCACGTAGTTATCCAGCGCAATGTCGAAGCGATTGCGTTGGCCGGCCAGCTCTGCGGTCAGCAGGCTGTACACCGTTTCTTCCTTGAACGAGGAATAAACCTTGGGCTTTTCAGGGGCTGGGGTGCTGTCTTCCACCGGCGGGGTACCGTCCGGCGACACGGGTGCCATGGCATGGCAGCCGCTGAGGAAGACAAAAGCAAGGAGCAACGCGGAAGATCTATTCATATAGGAAGAGGACGACTAACCTGCGGTCGGATCATCATGACACAAGCCTTCGGCCAAACATAACCGAGACTCAATGGGTGCCTTTATAGACACAAGGCATTAGGACAATAGACGACGGTGGTTGTTCTGAATCTTTCGAAGTAGGACAATTGTCGGCTTCCCGACATCATCAGCGATATTGAATGGCCTTCCTCGCACTCGGTATTAACCACAAGACTGCCTCCGTAGACGTGCGCGAGCGCGTGGCGTTTACGCCAGAGCAGTTGGTTGAGGCCTTGCAGCAGCTCTGCCGGCTCACCGACAGTCGCGAAGCTGCGATCCTTTCGACCTGCAATCGCAGCGAGCTTTATATAGAGCAGGAACATCTTTCAGCGGATGTCGTGCTGCGCTGGCTGGCCGATTACCACCATTTGGACCTCGACGACCTGCGCGCGAGCGCTTATGTGCATGAAGAGGATGCGGCAGTTCGTCACATGATGCGTGTGGCCGCCGGGCTCGATTCGCTGGTGTTGGGCGAGCCGCAGATCCTCGGCCAGATGAAGTCCGCCTACGCCGTAGCGCGTGAGGCAGGCACCGTTGGCCCGCTGCTGGGCCGGCTGTTCCAGGCCACGTTCAATTCCGCCAAGCAAGTGCGCACCGACACCGCCATTGGCGAAAACCCGGTGTCCGTGGCATTTGCCGCGGTCAGCCTGGCCAAGCAGATTTTCAGTGACTTGCAGCGCAGCCAGGCCCTGCTGATCGGCGCCGGCGAGACCATTACCCTGGTCGCCCGCCACCTGCATGACCTGGGGGTGAAGCGTATCGTCGTTGCCAACCGCACCCTGGAACGTGCCAGCATCCTCGCTGAGCAGTTCGGTGCGCATGCCGTGTTGTTGTCGGATATCCCGGCCGAGCTGGTGCGCAGCGATATCGTCATCAGCTCAACCGCCAGCCAGTTGCCGATCTTGGGCAAGGGCGCGGTCGAGAGTGCATTGAAACTGCGCAAGCACAAACCTATCTTCATGGTAGACATCGCTGTTCCCCGGGATATCGAGCCAGAAGTCGGCGAGTTGGACGACGTTTACCTCTATAGCGTCGACGATTTGCACGAAGTGGTCGCCGAAAACCTCAAGAGCCGCCAGGGTGCCGCCCAGGCCGCCGAGGAAATGGTCAGCACCGGCGCCGAAGATTTTATGGTGCGCCTGCGTGAGTTGGCGGCGGTGGACGTGCTCAAGGCGTATCGTCAGCAAGGCGAGCGCCTGCGCGACGAGGAGCTGATCAAGGCCCAGCGCTTGCTGGCCAACGGTAGCAGCGCCGAGGAAGTGTTGATGCAACTGGCGCGTGGCCTCACCAACAAATTGCTCCACGCACCCAGCGTACAGTTGAAAAAGCTTACCGCCGAAGGCCGCCTCGATGCGCTGGCCATGGCCCAGGAACTCTTTGCCCTCGGTGAGGGCGCGTCAGAAAGCTCTTCGGATAAAAAACCGCAATGAAAGCGTCACTGCTCAATAAACTGGACGTGCTCCAGGACCGTTTCGAAGAACTGACCGCCTTGCTTGGCGACGGCGAGGTCATCTCCGATCAAGCCAAATTCCGCGCCTATTCCAAGGAATACGCCGAAGTTGAGCCGATTGTGGCCACCTACAAGCACCTGACCAAGGTACAGGCCGACCTCGAAGGCGCCCAGGCGCTGCTCAAGGACAGCGACCCGGACATGCGCGAAATGGCGGTGGAAGAAGTCCGCGAAGCCAAGGAAAAACTGGCCGAGCTGGAAGGCGACCTGCAGCGCATGTTGCTGCCCAAGGACCCGAATGACGGGCGCAACGTGTTCCTCGAAATCCGTGCAGGGACCGGCGGTGACGAGGCGGCGATCTTCTCCGGCGACCTGTTCCGCATGTATTCGCGCTATGCCGAACGTCGCGGCTGGCGTGTGGAGATCCTGTCCGAGAACGAAGGCGAGCACGGCGGCTATAAAGAAGTCATCGCGCGGGTCGAAGGCGATAACGTCTACGGCAAGCTCAAGTTCGAATCCGGCGCGCACCGCGTACAACGCGTCCCGGCCACGGAATCCCAAGGCCGTATCCACACCTCGGCGTGTACTGTCGCGGTGTTGCCTGAGCCGGACGAACAGGAAGCCATCGAGATCAACCCGGCCGACTTGCGTGTCGACACTTACCGCTCGTCGGGCGCGGGTGGTCAGCACGTCAACAAGACCGACTCGGCGATCCGCATCACTCACTTGCCCTCGGGCATCGTGGTGGAGTGCCAGGAAGAACGCTCCCAGCACAAGAACCGTGCACGGGCCATGTCCTGGCTGTCGGCCAAGCTCAACGACCAGCAGACCAGCGCCGCCGCCAACGCGATTGCCAGCGAGCGCAAGTTGCTGGTGGGCTCGGGCGACCGCTCCGAGCGCATCCGCACCTATAACTTTGCCCAGGGCCGGGTCACCGACCACCGGGTCAATCTCACGCTTTACTCCCTGGACGAGATTCTTGCCGGTGGCGTGGAAGCGGTGATCGAGCCGTTACTCGCTGAGTACCAGGCCGATCAATTGGCGGCGATAGGTGAATAAATGACCATCATCGCCAGCCTGCTGCGCGCCGCCGACCTTCCGGACTCGCCCACTGCGCGCCTGGATGCTGAATTACTGCTGGCCGCTGCCCTGGGTAAATCCCGCAGCTACCTGCACACCTGGCCCGAGAAAATCGTCAGCAGCGAAGATGCGCTGACCTTTGGCGGCTACCTACAGCGCCGTCGCGGCGGTGAGCCGGTGGCCTACATCCTCGGCCAGCAAGGCTTCTGGAAGCTGGACCTGGAAGTCGCGCCCCATACGCTGATCCCGCGCCCGGACACCGAGCTGCTGGTAGAGGCTGCCCTGGAATTGTTGCCTGCCACGCCCGCCAAGGTCCTCGACCTGGGTACCGGCAGTGGTGCCATCGCCTTGGCCCTGGCCAGCGAACGTCCGGCCTGGCAGGTCACCGCCGTCGACCGCGTGCTGGAAGCCGTGGCCCTGGCCGAGCGCAACCGCCAGCGCCTGCACCTCAAGAACGCCACCGTGCTGAACAGCCACTGGTTCAGCGCGCTGCAAGGTCACACCTATGACCTGATCATCAGCAACCCGCCGTACATCGCCGACAACGACCCGCACCTGGCGGCGGGCGACGTGCGCTTTGAGCCGGCCAGCGCGCTGGTGGCCGGCCACGATGGCTTGGACGACCTGCGGTTGATCATCAGAGAAGCCCCCGCCCACCTGAATGCCGGCGGGCGACTGCTGCTGGAGCACGGTTACGACCAGGCCCCGGCCGTGCGTGACCTGCTGTTGAGCGAAGGGTTTGAGGACGTGCACAGTCGTATCGACCTCGGCGGCCACGAGCGCATCACCCTGGGGCGTCGGCCGTGCTGACCGATCAGGAGCTGTTGCGCTATAGCCGACAGATTCTGTTGCAGCATGTCGACATCGACGGCCAATTGCGCCTCAAAAACGCGCGTGCATTGATCGTCGGCCTCGGTGGCCTGGGCGCGCCCGTGGCGTTGTACCTGGCAGCGGCCGGTGTGGGCGCGCTGCATCTGGCGGATTTCGACACCGTCGACCTGACCAACCTGCAACGCCAGATCATCCATGACACCGACAGTGTCGGGCAGACCAAGGTCGACTCGGCCCTGCGCCGCCTGACCGCGATCAACCCCGATGTCACGCTGATTGCCCACCGTACCGCGCTGGATGTCGATTCCCTGGCCGCCGCGGTAGACGCTGTGGATGTAGTGCTCGATTGCAGCGACAACTTCTCCACCCGTGAAGCGGTGAATGCCGCCTGCGTCGCCGCCGGCAAGCCATTGATCAGCGGCGCGGCGATTCGCCTTGAAGGGCAGTTGTCGGTATTCGACCCACGTCGCGCCGACAGCCCGTGCTACCACTGTTTATATGGGCACGGCAGCGACACCGAACTCACCTGCAGCGAAGCTGGCGTAATCGGCCCGTTGGTGGGGCTGGTCGGTAGCCTGCAAGCTTTGGAAGCCTTGAAACTGCTGGCCGGTTTCGGCGAGCCGCTGGTGGGTCGCCTGTTGCTTATCGATGCCTTGACCACGCGTTTTCGCGAATTGCGCGTCAAGCGTGACCCCGGCTGCAGCGTGTGCGGGACGCACCATGGTTAAGGGCGCGCCGATCGGTGTGTTCGATTCCGGTATCGGCGGGTTGACCGTGCTGGACGAAATCCAGCAACTGTTGCCCCACGAATCACTGCTGTATGTGGCCGATTGCGGGCACATCCCCTACGGCGAGAAAAGCCCGGCATTTATCCTTGAGCGTTCGCGGCGGGTGGCGGCGTTTTTCCGGGAGCAGGGCGCCAAGGCGTTCGTGATTGCCTGTAATACCGCGACCGTCGCCGCTGTCGCCGACCTGCGGCTGGATTTTCCTGACTGGCCACTGGTAGGCATGGAGCCGGCCGTAAAACCCGCAGCCGCGGCCACTCGCAGTGGCGTCGTCGGGGTGCTTGCCACCACCGGCACGTTGCAAAGCGCCAAGTTCGCCGCGTTGCTCGACCGATTCGCTACCGATGTGAAGGTCATCACCCAGCCGTGCCCGGGCCTGGTCGAACTGATTGAAAGCGGTGACCTGACCAGCCCAGCCCTGCGCCAGATGTTGCAGGGTTACGTCGAACCACTGCTCAGCGCCGGCTGCGACACCATCATCCTCGGTTGCACCCACTATCCCTTCCTCAAGCCACTCCTGGCGCAGATGCTGCCCCCCAGCATCATTCTCATCGACACCGGTGCCGCCGTGGCCCGCCAGCTCAAGCGTTTGCTGGGCGAGCGCGAGTTGCTGGCCGACGGCAATCCAGAACCTGCGCAGTTCTGGACCAGCGGCGATGTGTATCACTTAAGAAATATCCTACCGACACTATGGAAATATCCGGGCGATGTGCGAAGCTTCGCTTCGTGAAAAATTCGTGAAATACCGGCGTTATAAGCTGGAACTTCTGACTACACGCCAGCTTCTATAGCCAGATTGCCTGTAAAAAATTCTATAACTTCGTTTGGAAAGGATGTTTCTTATGAAGCGCTTGTTCTGTTTGGCCGCGATTGCGGCCGCTGTAGTGGGGCACTCTGTTTCGGCACAGGCCGCCGGCCTGGAGTTCGGTGTGGGGAGCACGAGCGATTCGACCATGACCTATCGGCTGGGGCTGACATCGGACTGGGACAAAAGCTGGTGGCAAAGCGATACCGGTCGTCTGACCGGTTACTGGAGCGGTGCCTACACCTATTGGGATGGCGACAAGCGCGCCAGCGCCAGCAGCCTGTCGTTCTCGCCAGTTTTTGTGTATGAGTTTGCCGGCGAATCGGTGAAGCCTTACATCGAGGCTGGGATCGGGGTGGCGGTGTTCTCGCGCACCAAGCTGGAAGACAACAACATCGGCCAGGCCTTCCAGTTCGAAGACCGCCTGGGCTTTGGCCTGCGCTTCGCGGGTGGGCATGAGGTGGGCATTCGTGCTACGCATTATTCCAATGCGGGCATCAGCAGTAATAACGATGGGGTAGAGAGTTACTCGTTGCACTACACCTTGCCGCTGTAACACCGGAGAACCCTTGTGGGAGCGGGCTTGCTCGCGAAAGCGGTGTAACAGTCGCTACATGTTTGACTGACACACCGCTTTCGCGAGCAAGCCCGCTCCCACATTTAGAGCTCCACTCACCAAACGATCAGCGGTAGGCCGTCGCAATCCCTTCGCGCTCGGTCAGGCACTCCGGTGCTCCCATCTCGAACTCCCGGCAAATCAGCGGGCGTCGCTCGTAGATCGTGCACATCATCGTGTCCCGATCCAGCGCCGCGCACCAGCCGTCGTCCAGGCGCAGCATCACTTCGCCGCCCCAGTCATCGGTGTCGATATAACGCTCTGGCACGCCCGTGTCGGTGATCAGCATCACTTCCAGCTGGCAGCAGCAGGCCGCGCACGTCGAGCAGGTGACGGTGGGTTCGGCGATTTGAGTGTGGGGGATGTTGGTCATAGACGCGCAGTGTAAGGCAAGCGGGTGACGCAGGTGTGAAACGACTGACAGACGTCAACGCGCCAACCGATGCAACCCCACAAATACCAAGGCCCACAGCAGCGCCAGCGCCGCCATCGTGGGGGCGAGGCCATAACCAAACTGCACCCCCGCCAATTGGCTGCCGGCGTAGTAGGAAAGCGGGCCGCCGAATGCGCCCAGTACCGCCGCACGCCACCAGGGGCGGGCGCTCCAGGCCAGGCAATGGCGCAACGTCGTTGCCAGCAACGCCCACAACAGGATCAACCAGAAGGGAATCAGCGGGCCCGGCTCGGTGAACTGAAACACGCCCAGCGTGCGCAACGCAGTGTCCAATAGCGTGCCCACGACGGTGACACTGAGGATCAGCCTGGCGTCTGCGGCCCACGAACTTATCCACAACAGATGAACGGCCAGCACCGCCAGCCCCACGAATAACCATGCACTGTCACCGCCGAGCACGCAGGCAAACCAGCCGCACTGAAAGAGCGCGGCGTTGGCCAGGGTCTTAAGCACTGAAGCGACCGAGCAGCGGCGGGTTGATCGCCGAAGGTTTGGCCAGCAGCAATTGCGCCGTGCCGATGGTGCGCTCCATGAAGCCACCCTCGCAGTAACACAGGTAAAACTCCCACAGGCGCAGGAAATACTCGTCGTAGCCCAGTTCGGTGAGGCGACCGTGGGCGCGGCGAAAATTCTCATGCCACAGGCGCAGGGTTCGCGCGTAATGCAGGCCAAAATCCTCCATGTGCAGCAGGTTCATATCGGTATCGCGGCTGACGATGTGCAGCATGTTCTGCACGCAGGGCAGGGCGCCGCCGGGGAAGATGTAGCGCTGGATAAAGTCCACGCTGCGCTTGGCCTGTTCAAAGCGTTGCTCACGAATGGTGATGGCTTGCAGCAACATCAGGCCGTCGCTCTTGAGCAAGCGCGCGCACTGTTTGAAGTAGGTCGGCAGGAAGCGATGGCCCACCGCCTCGATCATCTCAATGGACACCAGCTTGTCATATTGGCCGGTAAGGTCGCGATAATCCTGCAGCAACAGCGTGACCTGGTCTTGCAGCCCCAAGGCCGCGATGCGTTGTGCGGTGTAAGCGAACTGTTCCTTGGACAAGGTCGTGGTGGTGACCTTGCAACCGTAATGCTGCGCGGCATAGAGCGCCATGCTGCCCCAGCCGGTGCCGATCTCCAGCAGGTGGTCGGTGGGCTTGAGGGCGAGCTTTTGGCAGATGCGTTCCAGCTTGTTCAGCTGCGCCTGCTCCAGGGTGTCGTCCGGGGTCAGGAATTGCGCCGCCGAATACATCATGGTCGGGTCGAGGAATTCCTCGAACAAGTCATTGCCGAGGTCATAGTGGGCGGCGATGTTTTTCTGCGAGCCCTTGCGCGTATTGCGGTTGAGCCAGTGCAGCCCCTGGGTGAACGGCCGCGCCAGGCGCGCCAGGCCACCTTCCATTGCGTCGAGTACGTCCAGGTTGCTGACCATTACGCGCACAACGGCGGTCAGGTCCGGGCTGGTCCAGTAGCCGTGGATAAACGCCTCGCCGGCGCCGATGGAACCGTTGGCCGCCACCAGGCCCCACACGGCTGAATCGACGATCTGGATTTCCCCCAGCAAGTGCGCTTCCCGTGCGCCGAATACCTGCCGCTCGCCCTCCTCGATCACCACCAGCTGGCCATGGCGCAGCTGGCTGAGTTGACGCAGTACCGCCTTGCGCAACAGCGCGGCGGTCATGCCATTGACGTTCAGGCGGTTGCCCTTGACCGATAAGCTAGGGGATTTCATGGCGGCGATCCTTGGTATACCCGACTGCGGTGCGAGAGGCGCCATCGGCGGCCTGGTGGGAAAAAATCGGTGTGCGTTTGAGCAAGAGGCGCATGGCCTGCCAGTAGATCGCGAGGCAGGTCTTGGCGGTCATCCAGGGGAAGCGCCACAGGTAGCGATGCAGGCTGGCGCGGTTGAGCGGTTCTTTTTGCAGGCTCAAGGTGGCGTCGAAGACTTTTTGCGTGCCCTGCCAGTCGGCCATGTGCACGCCGAGCCGGGCAGCGGGCGGGCTGAAGCTCATGCGGTATTCCAGGTCGCGTGGCAAGAACGGCGACACATGGAAGGCCTTGGCCACGGCAAAATGCTGATGCTCATCCGCACTCAAGGCCTGGGCTGGCAGCACATAGTGGTAGCGCTCGCGCCATGGGGTGTTGGTCACTTCACACAGGATCGCGGCCAGACGTCCGTCGGCCTCGAAGCAGTAGAAGAAACTCACGGGGTTAAAAGCCAGGCCCCAACTGCGGGCCTGGGTCAGTAGGCAGATTACGCCCTGGGGTGTATGCCCCAGTGCCTTGCCGACTTCCTGGCGCACGGCATCGCTCAAGCTCATGCCGGTGCGCGTCAATTCACGCAGGTAGTCCTGCTGACGAAAACCAAAGGGGGCCAGGCGGCTGCGCCCGGCCAGGGGCGACAACCCCATTACTTCGTGTTCTTCGCTCAGGTCCAGGTACAGCAAGCCGATGCGGTAGCGAAAGGCGTGGGCCTTGGGCGCAAACCGGCGATGGGCAATCCAGCCGCTGTACAGGGCGCTGTTCACAGGGTTTCTCCAAACGCCTGGGCCACGTGCAGGGCGCTGACCACGCCGTCTTCGTGAAAACCGTTGGCCCAGTAGGCGCCGCAGTAATAGGTATGGCGCACGCCGGATATTTCGTCGCGACGCGCCTGCGCCGCTACCGCCGCCAGGCTGTATTGCGGATGGGCATAGGTGTAGCGGGCAAGAATCTTCAGCGGGTTGATCATTTGCGTCTGGTTGAGGCTGACGCAGAACGTGGTGTCACTGTCGATGCCTTGCAGGATGTTCATGTCGTAGGTGACCGCCGCCTGCGTCTGCCGGTTGGCGTTGAGCCGGTAGTTCCAGCTGGCCCAGGCCAGTTTGCGCTCGGGTAACAGGCGCGTGTCGGTGTGCAGCACCACATCATTGTCGGCGTAGGGCAGTGCGCCCAATATATGCTGCTCGGCCTGGCTGGGGTCACCGAGCAACGCCAGCGCCTGGTCGCTGTGGCAGGCAAACACCACCTTGTCGAAGGCCTCGGTGCCGGCGGCACTGTGCACTACCACGCCCTCTGCATCGCGCTCCACCAGATGCACCGGGCAGTCGAGTCGTATCTGTTCGCGAAAGCTGTGGGTCAGGGGTTCGATATAGCTGCTTGAGCCGCCCTCGATCACACACCACTGTGGCCGGTTATTCACCGAGAGCAGCCCGTGGTTCTTGAAAAACCGCACGAAGAACTGCAAGGGAAACTTGAGCATGTCCACCAAGGACATCGACCAGATCGCGGCACCCATCGGCACGATGTAATGCAGGATAAACCGCGGGCCATATCCTTTCGCTTCGAGGTAATCCCCCAAGGTCATGTCGGCGCTGATGCGTTGCTCTTGCAGGTCCAGCGGTGCCTCGCGATTGAAGCGCAGGATGTCACGCAACATGCCCCAGAACCCCGGCGACAGGATGTTGCGCCGCTGGGCAAACAGGCTGTTGAGGTTGTTGCCGTTGTACTCGAACCGAGTGTTTTCGTCGCACACCGAAAAGCTCATTTCAGTGGGTTTGAACGTCACGCCGATCTGCCCCAACAGGCGGATGAAATTGGGGTAGGTCCAGTCGTTGAACACGATAAAACCGGTGTCTACCGCGTAGCGCTTACCCTCGACCGTCACGTTGACGGTATGGGTGTGCCCGCCGATGCGGTCACCCGCTTCGAACAGGGTGATGTCATGACGGCGGCTGAGCAGGTAGGCGCTGGTCAGCCCCGCAATGCCGCTGCCGATGATGGCGATCTTCACAGGTCGTCCTTTTTCGGCGGCGGGCTGCGCAGCATGCGCTTGCCGATGATCAGTTGTGCGCGGTTCGGCAGTTTCGACAGCGGCCAGAGGGCGGCGATAAACAGGGCGGGAAAGGCGATCTCCAGCGGACGTTCTTCCAGCTTGGCGAAGATGTGCCGTGCGGCTTTGTCTGCCGACCAACTGAGCGGCATGGGGAAGTCATTGCGTTCGGTCAGTGGCGTATCGACGAAGCCCGGACTGATCACGGTCACGTCGATATTTTCCGGCGACAGGCTGATGCGCAGGGATTCGAACAGGTAGCGTAGGCCCGCCTTGGAGGCGCCATAAGCTTCGGCGCGCGGCATGGGGAGGTAGGTGACGGCGCTGGCGACACCCACCAGGTGCGGCGTTTGTCCGGCGCGCAACAGTGGCAGGGCGGCTTCGATGCAATAACTGCTGGCCAACAGGTTGGTGCGCACCACGTGCTCGATGATCGATGAATCAAACTGCCGCGCGTCCACATACTCACAGGTACCGGCATTGAGGATCACCGTGTCCAGTGACCCCCAGACCACGCCGATATGCTCGCCGATCTCACGCACGGTCTGGCTGTTGGTCAGGTCGCCGGCGACCACTAATACTTGGCCGGGGAAACGCTGGGCGAGTGCCTCCAGCGGTCCTTTGGTGCGCGAGCTGAGCGCCACATGGGCGCCGCTGTTGAGCAGTTCCACGGCCAATGCGGCACCGATGCCACTGCTGGCGCCAGTCAGCCAATAACGGCGGGGCGGTGTCAGGCTCATCCCATTCTCCTTTTCAGCCAACTGATAACGTTGCCCAGCACAGGCAAGTGTTCATACAGCATGGCGCCGGCATCGAAATAATCGCGGTGGCGGTACACCTTGTCACGCCACATCAAGTGCGAGCAGCCTTCCACCCGGATCACCTTACCGTTGGCCAGGCGCGGGTGGCAAAAACTCATCTTCCAGCGCAGGTAACCCTCGCCTTCGGCGACCTGGTCGAAACTGTGGAAGTCAAAGCGCAACTGGCTGACGTTGCTATACAGGTCGGCGAAGTAACGGTGCATGGCAGGCAAGCCGTGGACTTCGTGCAACGGGTCGGCAAAGGCGATGTCCTGGCTGTACAGGCTGTCGAGCAGGTGCAGGTTGTGCTTGTCCAGCGTGGCAAAGGCCTGGGCGAAGCGGCGCAGGAAGTCACTCATACTCACCCCCTGCGGCCTGGCGCGAGGGCAGGCTGCGGAAGGCGGCCAGCGCACGTTCACGGGATTTTTTCAGGTCGACGATCGAGCGCGGGTAGTCAGCCACGCCGAACAAGCCGCCGGCGGCTTCGGGGTTGTGCACATCCTTTTTATTCAGCGCGGCCAGTTCCGGCAGCCAGTGCTTGATAAACACGCCTTCGGCGTCAAACTTCTCCGACTGACTCAACGGGCTGAAAATCCGGAAGTACGGCGCCGAGTCGGTGCCGGTGGATGAGCTCCACTGCCAGCCGCCATTGTTCGCCGCCAGGTCGCCGTCGATCAGGTGACGCATAAAGAAGCGCTCGCCTTCGCGCCAGTCGATCAGCAGGTTCTTGGTCAGAAACATCGCCACCACCATACGCAGGCGGTTATGCATCCAGCCGGTTTCCAGCAGTTGGCGCATGGCGGCATCGATAATCGGCAGGCCGGTGCGGGCTTCCTGCCAGGCAGCGAGGTCCTTGGGTGCGTTGCGCCAGGCCACGGCTTCGGTCTCGGGGCGGAACGCGCGGTGGCGCGATACCCTGGGGTAGCCCACCAGAATGTGCTTGTAGAACTCGCGCCACAGCAACTCGTTGATCCAGGTGATGGCGCCCATGTCGCCGCTTTCGAATTCGCCGCCATTGGTTTGCAGTGCGGCATGCAGGCACTGTCGCGGCGAAACCACGCCCGCCGCAAGGTAGGCGGAGAGCTGGCTGGTGCCGGGTTTGGCGGGGAAGTCGCGCTCGTCCTTGTAGTAACTGATTTGCTGATCGGCAAAGGCATCGAGACGGCGACGGGCCTCGTCCTCACCCGCCGGCCACAGCGCCCGTAGGGCCTCGCTGGGCGGCTCGAAACCGTCGACTGCCGTGGGCACCGGATCGCTTTTGAGCGTGAGCACAGCCTGCGCTTTTGGCGCCGCGACCCTGCGGGGCAGGGCGCTGTGCAGGCGGGTGTAGCAGACCTTGCGAAACTGGCTGAACACCTGGAAATACGTACCGGTTTTGGTCAGAACGCTGCCGGGCTGGAAGAACAGTTGGTCCAGGTAGCTGTGAAAGCTCACGCCTTGTGCTTCCAAGGCCTTGGCGACGGCCGCATCGCGACGGCTTTCGTGGATGCCGTATTCCTCGTTGACGTGCACCGACGCCACCGACAGCTCGTGGCACAGCTGGCTCAGCACGTCGGGCGCCTGATCCCAGGTGGCTGCGGTGCGGATCAGCAGGGGAATGTTCAGCTCGCCGAGCGTTTTGCTCAGCACCTGCAGGTTGCGCAGCCAGAAATCCACTTTGCACGGCGCATCGTCGTGGGCCAGCCACTGTTCGGGCGTGATCAGGTACACCGCCGCAATCGGGCCTCGCTGGCTTGCGGCGGCCAGGGCGGTGTTGTCGTGTAGGCGCAGGTCGGTGCGCAGCCAGATCAGATGCATTTAAACGAGTCCACGCTGGATCAGTAGCTGGTGGGCCGACAACGGCTCTTCGGCGCTGAACAATTGAGGGATGTCACGGCTTAATACCGCCAACTCGGCCTGGTGGATGCATACCGTTGGTCCGACGATTAACGTAGGGCATTGGATGCCGCTGAGAAGTTTGGCGAAAGCTGACAAGTGGAGGGCCTTGCTCGAATACAGCAGCACGGCGCGCGGTTGCAGGTGTTCCACCGCCAGGGCCAGTTCAGCGGCGGGCAGCGGCCAGTCGAAGATTTCTACCGGGCAGTCGGCACTGCTGGCCAGCCAGGCGCTGAGCCACAGGTGCGGCTCCAGCGGCAGGTCTGATTGATTCACCAGCAACAAGGGCGCGCCGTGTAACTGGCGGTTGTTGTGGTAGATGCGTGCACCGAATTTGCTGCGCAGCCAGGACATGAAAAACACCCGCTCCATCTGTGCGCCGAATTGGCCCTGCCAACGCTGTTCCAGCTCTTGGAGCAACGGCAGCAACAATTGCTCGCACAAGGTGCGCGGCGGGTACAGCGCCATGGCCTGGTTGAAGGCATCGTCGACCCGGCGCTCGGTCAATTCGCTGATGGCTTGCACCAGGTTCTGGCGCAGGGTGTGCCATTCATTTTCGCCGCCATCGGGAAGGGCTTGGGCGGAGTCGATCAGGCCCTTGACCTGGCTGACCGGCACGCCGCGATTGAGCCAAGTGAGAATGGTGTGGATACGTTGGACATGTTCGGCGCTGAACAGTCGATGACCCTTGGGCGTGCGCTGGGGCACGATCAGGCCGTAACGGCGTTCCCAGGCGCGCAGGGTCACGGCGTTGACGCCGGTCTGGCGCGCCACTTCGCGGATCGGCAGCCAACCGTCCTCGAGGGCTTGGGCGATGTCTTCGCCGGGTTCGTCTAGCAGGGCAGCTTTCATGGTCTAGATCGCATTTCGCAGGCTGAGGTTTTCCGGGTGCGGTTGCAGGTAGGCCTGCTGCGCGATATAGCGGTCCGGGTGTTGGCGAAAGTGGTGCTTGAGCAGGGTCATCGGCACCACCAATGGCACGATGCCGTGGCGGTACTGGCCGATGACGGTTTGCATTTCCTGTTTGTCGTCGGCGCTTATGGCTTGCTTGAGGTAGCCACTGATGTGTTGCAGCACATTGGTGTGGGTGCCTCGGGTAGCGCATTTGGTCAGGCCGGTCATCAACTCACTGAAATAGCCACTGGCCAACTCATCCAGGTTGGCGCCCTTGGTCATGCTGCCCAGCAGGTGACCGAGGCTTTTGTAGTGCGCCGGGCTGTGGGCCATCAACAAGTATTTGTAGCGCGAATGAAAGGCCAGCAGGCGATGACGGGTCAGGCCTTCGGCCAGCAGTTTTTGCCAGCTGGCGTACACGAATACGCGGGTCAGGAAGTTTTCACGCAGCACGGGGTCGTTCAGCCGACCGTCCTCTTCCACCGGCAGGTTGGGGTGGCGGGCACAAAAGGCCTGGGCGTAGATACCACGCCCGCCGCCGTCCACCGGAGTGCCGTTGTCGCGGTACACCTTGACCCGCTCCAGGCCGCAGGACGGTGACTTCTGCATGAAGATGTACCCGCACAGGTCAGTTTGCTCTGCCGCCATCTGTTGGCCGTAATCGTCCAGAGGCTGGGTGACGTTCAACTCGCGGTGCACAGTGCCAACCGCTTGCGGGTTGGCAGGGTCGCCCACCAGGCGGATGGGTTCGCGCGGAATACCCAGGCCAATGGCGACTTCGGGGCACAGTGGCACAAAGTCGAAATAGTCGGCGAGGGTCTGGCTGCACAGCAGGGATTGTTTATGGCCGCCGTTGAAGCGCACGTTCTCGCCCAACAGGCAGGCGCTGATGGCGATCTTCGGTTTGGTGGTGCTGGACATACGCGAACCCTCTGCAAGATTCCTGTACAAGAATAGAATCTTGTACAACTAAATCTCATCATAGGTTCGATGCTGTACAAGTCAAATTATTTGTACAAGTTTTGCGCGCAGGCTATTTCCAGCCGATTTTCCAGGTGTCGATGTCCTGCAGGGTTTGCCAGGGCAAGCGTTCGCTGCGGTGGGTCATGACAGCCTGCAGTTCGATTTCCAGCACGGTGCCTTCTTCGTCACGAAACAGCTCGGTGACCAGGAAGTGTTTTTCTTTGTTCACTGGACGCGCTGCTGTCCATTTCGACAGCAGCAACTTGGCGGGATTGATGCGGTTCATTGCAGGTGTTCGATCAAGCGTCGCGCGGCTTCCTGGCCGCTGAGCCAAGCGCCTTCCACGCGTCCCGACAGGCACCAGTCGCCACACACGTACAGGCCCAGGTCTGCATCGGCCAGTACGCCGAATTCGTGGCTGCTGGACGGTCGCGCGTAGAGCCAGCGGTGTGCAAGGCTGAACGATGGTGCGGGCATGGCGCTGTGCAGCAGCTCGGCGAAGGCGCCGTGCAGGTGCTCGATCACCGCCTCTTTGGACAGGTCCAGGTGCGCCTTGCTCCACGCGCTGGTGGCATGCAGCACCCAGGTGTCGAGGGTGGTGTCGCGCCCCGGTTTGCTGCGGTTGCGTGCCAGCCAGTCGAGAGGGCTGTCCTGTACGAAGCAGCCTTCCATGGGCGTATCCAGCGGTTTATCGAACGCCAGGGCGATGGCCCAGGTCGGGTCCATTTTCACTCCGGCGGCGGCACTTGCCAGCTTGGGGGCGGCAGCCAGCAGGGCAGTGGCCTGGGGCGCCGGAGTGGCGATGATCACGTGGCTGAAGGGGCCGTGGTTTTCGCCGTCGGCATCCAGCAGGTTCCAGTGCTGTTTACCTTGGAATACCTCGGTGATACGGCAACCGAACTCCACCGGCAGGTCATCGAGCAGGGCGCGGGTGATTGCGCTCATGCGCGGCGTGCCGACCCAGCGGATCTGTTCATCGGGGGAGGGAGTGAGCTGGCCAGACTTGAAGTTGTACAGCTGGGGCTTCCATTGCTCGGCCCAACCGTTGCTTTGCCAGCGCTGCACTTCGTTGACGAAGCGCCGGTCGCGGGCAGTGAAGTATTGCGCGCCCATGTCCAGGGAGCCGGCATCACTGCGCTTGCTGGACATGCGGCCACCACTGCCGCGGCTTTTATCGAAAAGTTGTACAACGTGCCCCGCGTCTCGTAACGCTCGGGCGGCGGAGAGACCGGCGATGCCGGTGCCGATGATCGCGATGGGAACAGTCATGGGAGGCCTCGTTTTACCGTTGGGTACAGACTACGCCGACACCAATAGCTGTACAATATTGTTTTTTGGTATAAGTTTTGGCTTACCTGTTCTTAGGGCGTGGCCTATGGTTAAAGCAGAGGCTTAATCCAACGTTACGCCCGTTCAAATCGGTCCCTGCTTATAAAATAGACCAGTGATGGGCGGCGAACGTTACATGAGGAAGATCCCATGCACATTTTGCTGACCGGCGGTACAGGCCTGATCGGCCGTCAACTCTGCCAGCACTGGCTTGCCCAGGGCCATCGCTTGACGGTGTGGAGCCGTCATCCGGACCAGGTCGCCAAGCTGTGCGGCGAGCAGGTAGCGGGTGTTGCCAGCCTGCAAGAGGTTATCGGCCCGGTCGACGCGGTCATTAACCTTGCTGGCGCGCCCATCGCTGATCGCCCTTGGACCCACAAGCGCAAGGCGCTGTTGTGGAGCAGCCGCATCAGCCTGACTGAAACCCTGCTGGCATGGCTGGAAACCCTGGCGCAAAAACCAGCGGTGTTGGTTTCGGGCTCGGCGGTGGGCTGGTACGGCGACGGCGGCGAGCGCGAGTTGACTGAAGCCAGCGGCCCGGTGCAGGACGATTTCCCCAGCCAGTTGTGCATCGCCTGGGAAGAAACCGCCCAGCGCGCCGAAGCCCTGGGCATACGCGTGGTGCTGGTGCGTACCGGCCTGGTGCTGGCGGCGCAGGGCGGCTTTTTGTCGCGGCTGTTGTTGCCGTTCAAACTGGCGCTGGGCGGGCCTATCGGCAATGGTCGGCAGTGGATGCCGTGGGTGCATATCAAGGATCAAATCGCCCTGATTGATTTTCTTCTGCACAAGCCTGACGCCAGCGGTCCTTATAATGCCTGCGCGCCACACCCGGTGCGCAATCGCGAGTTTGCGAAAACCCTGGGCCAGGTGTTGCATCGCCCGGCGTTCATGCCGATGCCGGCCTTCGCGTTGAAGGTGGGCCTGGGCGAGTTGTCCGGCCTGTTGCTGGGTGGGCAGAAGGCGGTGCCCGAACGCTTGCTGGCCGCCGGTTTCACTTTCCAGTTCACTGAGTTGCGCGCGGCTCTGGACGACTTGTCCAGCCGCCTCTAGAGATAGGATGTTGCATGACGGATCACGCGTTGTTACTGGTCAACCTCGGCTCGCCAAAGTCCACGTCGGTGGCCGATGTGCGCAGCTACCTTAATCAGTTCCTGATGGACCCTTATGTGATCGACCTGCCGTGGCCGGTGCGGCGTCTGCTGGTGTCGTTGATCCTGATCAAGCGTCCCGAGCAGTCGGCCCACGCCTACGCCTCGATCTGGTGGGACGAAGGCTCGCCGCTGGTGGTGCTCAGTCGCCGCCTGCAACAGCAGATGACTGCGCAGTGGACCCAAGGCCCGGTGGAATTGGCGATGCGCTACGGCGAGCCGTCGATTGAAAGCGTGCTGACCCGCCTCGCCACCCAGGGCATCCGTAAAGTCACACTGGCGCCGCTGTACCCGCAGTTCGCCGACAGCACTGTGACCACGGTGATTGAAGAGGCCAAGCGGGTTGTACGTGATAAGAAGCTGAGCGTGCAGTTCTCGATCTTGCCGCCGTTCTACGACCAGCCGGAATACCTCGACGCGCTCGCGGCGAGTGTCCGCTCCTATGTGGAGCAGGATTACGATCACCTGCTGCTGAGTTTCCACGGCCTGCCAGAGCGTCATCTGACCAAGCTCGACCCGACAGGCCAGCATTGCTTCAAGGATGCCGACTGCTGCAAGAACGCCTCGCCTGAGGTGTTGAAAACCTGCTACCGCGCGCAATGTTTCAGCGTCGCCCGCGATTTTGCTGAACGACTGGGCTTGCCGGAAGATAAATGGTCGGTGGCGTTCCAGTCACGCCTGGGCCGCGCCAAATGGATCGAACCCTACACCGAGGCGCGCCTGGAAGCCCTGGCTAAGCAAGGCGTGAAAAAGCTGCTGGTGATGTGCCCGGCGTTTGTCGCCGACTGCATCGAGACGCTGGAGGAAATCGGCGATCGTGGGCTCGAGCAGTTCCGCGAGGCTGGGGGGGAAGAGTTGGTATTGGTGCCGTGCCTGAATGATGACCCGCAGTGGGCGAAGGCGTTGAATACCTTGTGCGAGCGCGCGCCGACAACGCTCTAACCGAACCAAGTGAAGATCAACCTGTGGGAGCGGGCTTGCTCGCGAATGCGGTGGATCAGTCAAGTAATCAGTGACTGAAACACCGCATTCGCGAGCAAGCCCGCTCCCACAGTTTTTTACCGCATTACAGGTTGAGGGTCAGGCTGACCGTGAAGTTACGCGGTTCACCGGGGTTGATCCAATAGTTGCTGTACGACCGCTCGTAGTACTTCTCATCGAACAGGTTGTTGAGGTTCAGCCCCACAGTGACGTTGTCCGTAGCCTTGTAATGGGCCAGCAGATCAACGGTGTGGTAGGCCGGCAGCTCAAAACCCGTGCCGGCCTCACCGGAGCGATCACCCACATAGGTAAACGCCGCACCCAGGTCTGAGCCGCGCAATGCGCCGTTCTGGAATTCATACACCCCCAACAGGCTGCCGCTGCGCTTGGCCACGCCAAGGATCCGGCTGCCAGCAGGGATGGCCTTATTGCCCTTGGTCACTTCGGCGTCGATGTAGGCAAACGCGCCAATCACCCGCACGGCATCGGTCACTTGCCCGGTCAGTTGCAGGTCCAGGCCCTGGCTACGGGCTTTGCCCGCTGCACGGTTGAGATTGGTGGCCGGGTCGAGGGTGAGCACGTTTTCCTTTTCGATATGAAATGCCGCCAGTGTCGCGCTGAGGCGGTCGTCGAACAGCTCGCTCTTGATTCCGACTTCGTAGCCCACGCCTTCTTCGGGCTTGAAGGATTTGTTGTTGGCGTCCAGGCCGCTATTGGGCTTGAACGACGTTGAGGCATTGGCGAACACCCCGACTTGCGGTGTGAGCTGATAGAGCAGGCCGGCGCGCTGGGTAAGGGCGTCGTGGGTCTGCTTGCTCTTGGCGTGGTTGCGGGTGAAATCGTCGAGGCTTTGCTCGACATGCTCGAAACGCGCGCCGACCATGCCGCGCAGACGGTCGGTGAAGAGGATCTGGTCCTGCAGGTTCAGCGCTTGGCTTTTGGTCTGTTCGAAGAAGTCAGTGCCGGAGCGCGCGCCGTTGGGTTTGGGTTGGCCGTAGACCGGGTTGTAGATGTCGATGGGGTAGCGGCTACCGCCAATCGCAGTGACGCGTTCTTTCTTGCGGTAGTCCTCGTATTCGGTACCGATCAGCAACTCGTGCTGCCAACTGCCGATATCGAACATTCCCCGCAGTTCAAGCTGGGTGATGCTGTCGTGCCAGCCCGTGGAGCGTTCGCGGTAGCGGCGGTCTATGGTGTGGCCGTCGGCATTCAGCGCGCGGTTTTCCGAGGCGTCGCCCCACAGGCTGCCTTGCTTGTAGTGGCTGGCCAGACGCAGTTTCCAGGCGTCGTTGAGGTGGTGTTCGAGGGTCGCCTGAATGCGGTTGTTGTGGTTGTCGATATCGCCATCGTTGGGTTCGCCGAGGAAGGTGGAGCGGGATACGCCGCTGGCGTCGACAATGCCGCGGTCGAAGGTGGAGCTGTGGCGCACGAACTCGCTTTCCACCAACAGGCTGGTGTCCGGGTCCAGTTGCCAACTGAACGAAGGCGCGACGAATACCCGCTTGCTTTGCACGTGGTCGCGGAAGCTGTGGTTGTCTTCTACCGCCAGGTTGACCCGAGTCAGCACCTTGCCTTCGCTGTCCAGCGGGGTGTTGACGTCAATGGCCGTGCGATAACGGTCCCAACTGCCGGCGCTGGTTTGCAGGGTGGTGAAGGCTTTAGGCTGGGGCTTCTTGGTGACGATATTCACCGTGCCGCCAGGATCGCCACGGCCATACAGGCTGGCGGCGGGGCCCTTGAGCACTTCGATGCGTTCGATATTCGCCGCGTCCGGTGTGCTCGGGTACCCGCGATTGGCGCTGAAGCCATCCTGATAGAACTCCGACGTGGTAAAACCGCGCACGCTGTATTCGTAGAGTGTCAGTCCGCCAAAGTTATTCTGCTTGGACACGCCGCCGGCAAACTCCAGGGCGCGCTCCACGTTGCTGCTGCCCAGGTCTTTGAGCACCGTGGCGGGAATCACGCTGATGGACTGTGGGATATCACGAAGGGCGGTGTCGGTTTTGGTTGCGCTGGCAGAGCGGGTGGCGCGGTAGCCCTTCACCGGAGAGGTCGCGGACTCATAAGCGTCGGTGGTGACGCTGATGGTGTCGAGTTCCAGGGTGTTTTCTTCGGCGAAGGCGGGGTCGAGCAGTAAACCCAAGGCCAGGCCAGCCAAGGGGGCGGTTCTTCGAGACGGCATGATAGAGCGTTCCAATAACGATATTGAAACAATATAACATGACCAATGAGAATGAATTGCTTTGAAATATCAGCTTACAGATGCCCGCGTACGAGCACCTGTGTGCGAGGGGTTATTCCTCTTCCTTGACCGGTGCAGGTGGCGGACGCAGGCCGATTTCCGCCAGCAACTTGATCTCTTTGCCGTTGCGCATCACCTGGATCGCCACCTTATCGGTCGGCTTGATCCGCGCCACCTGGTTCATTGACTTGCGGCCATCACCGGCCGGTTCACCGTTGATGCTGAGGATCACATCCCCCAGTTGCAGGCCGGCTTTCTGCGCCGGGCCGTCGCGGAAGATCCCAGCGACCACGATGCCTGGGCGTCCGGTCAAGCCAAACGACTCGGCCAGCTCCTTGGTCAACGGTTGCACTTCAATCCCCAACCAGCCGCGGATTACCTGGCCGTGCTCGATGATCGACTTCATCACTTCCATCGCCAGCTTCACCGGGATCGCAAAGCCGATGCCCTGGGAGCCGCCGGACTTGGAGAAAATCGCCGTGTTGATACCGGTCAGGTTGCCATTGGCATCCACCAGCGCACCGCCGGAGTTGCCCGGGTTGATCGCGGCGTCGGTCTGGATGAAATCTTCGTAGCTGTTAAGGCCCAGCTGGTTACGCCCGGTGGCGCTGATGATGCCCATGGTCACAGTCTGGCCCACGCCGAACGGGTTGCCGATGGCCAGTGCCACATCACCGACGCGCAAACCGTCGGAACGACCGAGGGTGATCGAAGGCAGGCTCTTGAGGTCGATCTTCAGGACTGCGAGGTCGGTTTCCGGGTCGCTGCCCACCACGCGGGCCAGGGTTTCGCGACCGTCGCGCAGGGCCACTACAATCTGGTCGGCGCCGGTGGTCACGTGGTTGTTGGTGAGGATGTAGCCTTCGGGGCTCATGATCACCCCGGAACCCAGGCTGGACTCCATGCGCCGCTGCTTGGGCCCGTTGTCGCCGAAGTAGCGGCGGAACTGCGGGTCTTCAAACAGCGGGTGCGCCGGTTTGTTGATGACCTTGGTCGTGTACAGGTTGACCACCGCCGGGGCGGCAATGGTGACCGCGTCGGCATAGGTCACCGGGCCTTGCACCACCGCGTTGCTCTGCGGCGCCTGCTGCAGGTTTACATCAAGGCTGGGAAGACCCACCAGCTCCGGGAAACGCTGAATAATCAACATCGCGATCAGCACGCCAGCCAACAATGGCCATCCAAAAAAACGCAGCGCCTTGAGCATCAAGTAAGTCCTGACAGGTTGCAGGGGGCGGGAGAGCGCCCATAATGTCGCGCATTATACGAGGCTGCGAGCGCCTTCGAACGGGATATTTAGGAGTCTTTTATGGCCGTCCCCCTTACCACCCTCGTCGAGGAAGCGGACCGCTACCTCGGCAGTGCAAAAATTGCCGATTATTGCCCCAATGGCCTGCAGGTCGAGGGCCGCCCTCAAGTGATGCGCATCGTCAGCGGCGTGACCGCCAGCCAGGCCTTGCTGGATGCTGCCGTCGAAGCCCAGGCCGATTTGATCCTGGTGCACCACGGCTATTTCTGGAAAGGCGAAAACCCCTGCATCACCGGGATGAAGCAGCGTCGCCTCAAGACGCTGCTCAAGCACGACATCAGCCTGTTGGCCTACCATCTGCCGTTGGACTTGCATCCCGACGTCGGTAATAACGTGCAACTTGCCCGTCAGTTGGATATCACCGTCGAAGGCCCGCTGGACCCGAGCAACCCCAAGATCGTCGGACTGGTCGGCTCCCTCGCCGAGCCCCTGTCACCCCGTGATTTCGCCCGCCGTGTGCAGGAGGTCATGGGCCGTGAACCGCTGCTGATCGAAGGCAGCGAAATGATCCGCCGTGTCGGCTGGTGCACCGGCGGTGGCCAGGGCTACATCGACGACGCGATTGCGGCCGGTGTCGACCTGTACCTGAGCGGTGAAGCCTCCGAGCAAACTTTTCACAGCGCCCGCGAAAACGACATCAGCTTCATCGCCGCCGGCCACCACGCCACCGAGCGCTACGGCGTACAGGCCCTGGGCGATTACCTGGCGCGGCGCTTTGCCCTGGAGCATCTGTTCATCGATTGCCCCAACCCGATTTGAGGGCCAAACCTGGGGGCATATTCATATACCGTTTCGATCTAGATGGCTCCCTGAATAGAAGCAGGTGCTGTGCTAGCATGCCCCGCTCGAACACGGCCCGCTGGCCGTCCATAAGATCGTTTTTCCGTGAGTAACCATGGTCGACAAACTGACGCATCTGAAACAGCTGGAGGCGGAAAGCATCCACATCATCCGCGAGGTCGCCGCCGAGTTCGACAACCCGGTGATGCTCTACTCGATCGGTAAAGACTCCGCCGTGATGCTGCACCTGGCACGCAAGGCCTTTTTCCCGGGCAAACTGCCGTTCCCAGTGATGCACGTCGACACCCGCTGGAAATTCCAGGAGATGTACAAGTTCCGCGACAAGATGGTCGAGGAGCTGGGCCTGGACTTGATCACCCACGTGAACCCGGACGGCGTGGCGCAGGGCATCAACCCCTTCACCCACGGCAGCGCCAAGCACACCGACATCATGAAGACCGAAGGCCTCAAACAGGCCCTGGACAAGCATGGTTTCGACGCGGCCTTTGGCGGTGCCCGTCGCGATGAAGAGAAATCCCGCGCCAAAGAGCGCGTGTACTCATTCCGCGACAGCAAACACCGCTGGGACCCGAAAAACCAGCGCCCCGAGTTGTGGAATGTCTACAACGGCAACGTCAACAAGGGCGAGTCCATCCGCGTGTTCCCGCTGTCCAACTGGACCGAGCTGGACATCTGGCAGTACATCTACCTCGAAGGCATCCCGATCGTGCCGCTGTACTTCGCCGCCGAGCGTGAAGTGATCGAGAAGAACGGCACGTTGATCATGATCGATGACGACCGCATCCTCGAGCACCTGTCCGACGAAGACAAAGCCCGAATCGTCAAAAAGAAAGTACGTTTCCGTACCCTTGGCTGCTACCCGTTGACGGGCGCGGTGGAGTCCGAAGCCGAGACGCTGACGGACATCATTCAGGAAATGCTCCTGACGCGAACTTCCGAGCGCCAGGGCCGTGTCATCGACCACGATGGTGCAGGCTCGATGGAAGATAAAAAACGTCAAGGCTATTTCTAAGGGGCTGTCATGTCGCATCAATCTGATTTGATCAGCGAGGACATCCTCGCCTACCTGGGCCAGCACGAGCGCAAGGAAATGTTGCGCTTCCTGACCTGTGGCAACGTCGACGACGGCAAGAGCACCCTGATTGGGCGCCTGCTGCACGACTCCAAGATGATCTACGAAGATCACCTGGAAGCCATCACCCGCGATTCGAAGAAGTCCGGCACCACGGGCGATGATATCGACCTGGCACTGCTGGTCGACGGCCTGCAGGCCGAGCGTGAGCAAGGCATCACCATCGACGTTGCCTACCGCTACTTCTCCACCGCCAAACGCAAATTCATCATCGCCGACACCCCCGGCCATGAGCAGTACACCCGCAACATGGCCACCGGTGCCTCCACCTGTGATCTGGCGATCATCCTGATTGACGCGCGTTATGGCGTGCAGACCCAGACCCGTCGCCACAGCTTTATCGCCTCTTTGCTGGGCATCAAGCACATCGTGGTGGCCGTCAACAAGATGGACATCAATGGCTTCGACCAGAGCGTATTCGAGCAGATCAAGGCCGATTACCTGAAGTTCGCCGACGGTATCGCGTTCAAGCCGAGCACCCTGGCGTTCGTGCCGATGTCGGCGCTCAAGGGCGACAACGTGGTGAACAAGAGTGAGCGTTCGCCTTGGTACACCGGGCAGTCGCTGATGGAGATCCTCGAAACCGTCGAGATCGCCAACGACCGCAACTACACCGACCTGCGTTTCCCGGTGCAGTACGTCAACCGCCCGAACCTGAACTTCCGTGGTTTTGCCGGCACCTTGGCCAGCGGCATCGTGCACAAGGGCGACGAAGTCGTGGTGCTGCCGTCGGGCAAGAGCAGTCGCGTCAAATCCATCGTCACCTTTGAAGGTGAACTGGAGCACGCCGGCCCAGGCCAGGCCGTGACCCTGACCATGGAAGACGAGATCGACATCTCCCGTGGCGACCTGCTGGTACACGCCGACAATGTGCCGCAAGTGACCGATGCCTTTGACGCCATGCTGGTGTGGATGGCCGAAGAGCCGATGCTGCCGGGCAAAAAATACGACATCAAGCGCGCCACCAGCTACGTGCCGGGTTCCATCACCAGCATCGTGCACCGCGTGGATGTGAACACCCTGGCCGAAGGCCCGGCGAGTTCGCTGCAGTTGAACGAGATCGGCCGGGTCAAGGTCAGTCTCGACGCGGCCATCGCCCTGGACGGCTACGACAGTAACCGCACCACTGGCGCGTTCATTGTTATCGACCGCCTGACCAACGGCACCGTGGCGGCGGGCATGATCATCGCACCACCGGTCACCCACGGCAGCTCGGCGCAGCACGGCAAGCTGGCTCACGTCGCCACCGAAGAGCGCGCACTGCGCTTTGGCCAGCAACCGGCTACCGTGCTGTTCAGCGGCCTGTCGGGCGCTGGCAAGAGCACCTTGGCCTACGCGGTTGAGCGCAAGCTCTTCGACATGGGCCGTGCGGTGTTCGTGCTGGATGGCCAGAACCTGCGTCACGACCTGAACAAAGGCTTGCCGCAGGACCGCGCCGGTCGCACCGAGAACTGGCGTCGTGCCGCTCACGTGGCACGCCAGTTCAACGAAGCCGGCCTGCTGACCCTGGCTGCCTTTGTGGCGCCGGATGCCGAAGGCCGTGAACAGGCCAAGGCGCTGATCGGCGCTGACCGCCTGCTGACCGTCTACGTGCAAGCGTCGCCGCTGGTGTGCGCCGAGCGTGATCCGCAAGGCTTGTACGCTGCCGGTGGGGATAACATCCCGGGCGAGTCCTTCCCGTATGACGTGCCGTTGAATGCCGACCTGGTCATCGACACCCAGGCCCTGTCGCTGGAAGAGAGCGTCAAGCAAGTGCTGGAGTTGTTGCGCCAGCGCGGCGCGATCTAACCCTCGCGGCCACAAAAAAGCCCGCCACCGAGTGATCGGTGGCGGGCTTTTTACATATTAACAAATGTGCACACTGCCAATGTGGGAGCTGGCTTGCCTGCGATAGCGGTCTGCCAGTTGATATATTTACAACAGATCCACCGCTTTCGCAGGCAAGCCAGCTCCCACATTTTGATCACTGTTTACCTGGGAAGTCTTTGTGCAGCTTTTCCAGCAGTTGGTCCTTGTCTTCCCACAACCGGTTGATCCAGCCCTGGAACGCCGTCCGATACTCCCCATCCTGCTCATAATTCTTGCCAATGAACGCGGCCGGGATCTGCAC
Organism: Pseudomonas pergaminensis; assembly: GCF_024112395.2. Lineage (NCBI taxonomy): Bacteria > Pseudomonadati > Pseudomonadota > Gammaproteobacteria > Pseudomonadales > Pseudomonadaceae > Pseudomonas > Pseudomonas pergaminensis. The sequence continues at coordinate 901,541 of NZ_CP078013.2, forward strand.
TTCTTCGAACTGCACCACCACATCCTTCACATTCCCACACAGCAAATCCCAATACCCAGGACGCCCGGCCGGGTAGTGAATGGTCACGTTTACCAGTGACTTCAACTGCTCGCCCATGGCATCCAGCACAAACGCAATGCCGCCAGCCTTGGGCTTGAGCAGGTAGCGAAACGGCGAGTTTTGCTGGGCATGTTTGCCCGGCGTAAAGCGTGTGCCCTCGGCAAAGTTGAAAATGCCCACCGGGTTGTCGCGAAACTTCGCACAGGTCTTACGGGTGGTTTCCAGGTCCTTGCCTTTCTTTTCCGGGTGTTTTTCCAGGTAGGCCTTGGTGTAGCGCTTCATGAACGGAAAGCCGAGCGCCCACCACGCCAGGCCAATCACCGGCACCCAGATCAGCTCCTGCTTGAGGAAGAATTTCAGCGGGCGAATTCGGCGGTTCAGCACGTATTGCAACACCATGATGTCGACCCAGCTCTGGTGGTTGCTGGTCACCAGGTACGAGTGCTGGTAATCAAGGCCTTCAAGCCCGGTCAGGTGCCAGCGGGTGCGGCGTACCAGGTTCATCCAGCCCTTGTTGTTGGTCACCCACGCCTCATGGGTGTGGTTCATCAGCCATTCGCTGAAACGCTTGGCAAATGGCAGCGCCTTGAACAGCGCCACGATAAACAGGAACGAACACAGCAGGATCGTGTTCAGCGCCAGCAACAGCGAAGCGATCACCCCGCGCACGGCGGCAGGTAGAAAATCCAGCATTTAGATATCCATAGGTCGGTTGGCGGCTTGGATCGCGGTGAGCGCGATGGTGTACACGATGTCGTCTACCTGGGCGCCACGCGGCAGGTCGTTGACCGGCTTGCGCAGGCCCTGGAGCATTGGCCCCAGGCTTACGCAATCGGCGCTGCGCTGCACGGCCTTGTGCGTGGTGTTGCCGGTGTTGAGGTCGGGGAACACAAACACTGTAGCCTTGCCGGCGACCTGGCTGTTGGGGGCCAGTTGCCGGGCCACGTTCTCGTTGGCGGCAGCGTCGTATTGCAGCGGCCCGTCGATCAGCAGCGAGCTTTGCTGCTCGTGGGCGAGCAGGGTGGCTTCGCGGACTTTTTCCACTTCTTCGCCGCTGGCCGAGTCACCGCTGGAATAGCTGATCATCGCCACCCGCGGGGTGATGCCGAACGCGGCCGCCGAGTCGGCGCTTTGCAGGGCAATCTCCGCCAGTTCGGCGGCGCTCGGGTGCGGGTTCATCACGCAGTCGCCGTACACCAGCACCTGTTCGGGGAACAGCATGAAGAACACCGACGACACCAGGGTGCAGCCCGGCGCGGTCTTGATCAGCTGCAGGGCAGGGCGGATGGTGTTGGCGGTGGAGTGAATGACGCCGGAGACCAGGCCGTCCACTTCATCCAGCGCGAGCATCATGGTGGCGATCACCACCGTGTCTTCCAATTGCTGCTCGGCCATCGGCGCGTTGAGGCTCTTGCTCTTGCGCAGCGCCACCATCGGCTCGACGTAGCGTTGGCGAATCAGGTCCGGGTCTAGAATCTCCAGGCCTTCGGGCAGTTCGATGCCCTGGGCGCGGGCGACGGCTTCCACGTCTGCCGGCTTGGCCAGCAGCACGCAGCGGGCAATGCCCCGCGCCTGGCAGATGGCGGCGGCTTGCACGGTCAGTGGCTCGCTGCCTTCGGGCAGCACGATGCGTTTGTTGGCCGCCTGTGCACGCTGGATCAACTGGTAGCGGAACACTGCGGGTGACAGGCGCATTTCCCGTGGCGTGCCGCAGCGTTGGTGCAGCCAGCGCGCATCGAGGTGGCTGGCGACGAAGTCGGTGATGATCTCCGCACGCTCGCGGTCATCGATGGGGATTTCTTTGTTGAGGCTGTTGAGTTGGTTGGCGGTGTCGTAGGAGCCGGTGCTCACTGATAGCACGGGCAGCCCGGCCTGGAAGGCGCCACGGCACAACTCCATGATGCGCGGGTCGGGCAGGGTGTCGCTGGTCAGCAACAGGCCGGCCAGGGGCACGCCGTTGATCGCCGCCAGGCTGACAGCGAGGATGATGTCGTCGCGGTCGCCGGGCGTCACCACCAGCACGCCGGGCTTGAGCAGCTCCACGGTGTTGCGCATGGTGCGGGCGCAAATGATGATCTTGGTCATGCGCCGGGTTTCGTAGTCGCCGGCGTTGAGGATCTGCGCGCCCATCAGGTCGGCGACGTCGCGGGTGCGCGGCGCGTTGAGTTCCGGCTGGTAGGGAATGCAGCCGAGCAGGCGGAAATCACCGCTGCGCAACAATGGCGAATGTTCTTTGAGGCGTGCCGAGAAAGCTTCCATGCTTTCGTCGGTGCGCACCTTGTTGAGGATCACGCCGAGTACTTTCGGGTCTTTCGGGCCGCCGAACAGCTGGGCCTGCAGTTCCACGCGCCCGGAGAGCTCGGTGAGTACTTCGTTTTCCGGGGCGGACACCAGGATCACTTCCGCATCCAGGCTCTTGGCCAGGTGCAGGTTGACCCGTGCCGCATAGCTGGCGCTGCGGGTGGGCACCATGCCTTCAACGATCAGCACGTCCTTGCCCACGGCCGCTTGCTGGTACAGCGTGATGATTTCTTCGAGCAGTTCGTCGAGCTGGCCGTCACCGAGCATGCGCTCTACATGGGCCAGGCCCAGGGGCTGTGGCGGCTTGAGGCCGTGGGTGCGCGCCACCAGTTCGGTGGAGCGCTCGGGGCCGGTATCGCCGGGATGTGGCTGGGCAATCGGCTTGAAAAAGCCGACTTTCAGCCCGGCCCGCTCAAGGGTACGCACCAGCCCAAGGCTGATGGAGGTCAGACCCACACCAAAATCGGTGGGCGCGATAAAAAAAGTCTGCATGCGAATTCTCTGGAGGTGCATGGCTTGGGTGGCGCTCTATGGCTGAGCGTCTACCGCGAATCAAGCGCCAAGGTTATCGTTATTCGCGCTCCTGCGCACACCAGCCGCAGGCAAAGGGCTGGCCTATTTTTTCAAGGCGTTGCGCGGGGTCGAGTACCCAGGCGCGGGACTGCCAGGGTGGCTGGTGGCGAAGGTGCTGGGTGTGGCCGCAAGAGAGCTCGGCGACCCAGTGCTGGTCCTCGTCCTGGTGGAACCCGATGATGAAGGATGCCGTTGATCGGTCCCGTCTGTCCGGGTTCTGTTCGCTTTCGGGCAAATCCTTGTTTAGACTTGTCCGTTCTTCATTCTTATGCAAAAGGTCTCGCCCCATGACGATCGCCGCTAACAAGGCTGTCTCCATCGACTATACCCTGACCAACGACGCTGGTGAGGTCATCGACAGCTCCGCCGGCGGCGCGCCGCTGGTCTACCTGCAAGGCGCAGGTAACATCATCCCAGGCCTGGAAAAGGCGCTGGAAGGCAAGAGCGTCGGTGATGAGCTGACCGTTGCCGTAGAACCTGAAGATGCCTACGGCGAGTACTCGGCCGAACTGGTCAGCACCCTGAGCCGCAGCATGTTCGAAGGCGTTGACGAACTGGAAGTGGGCATGCAGTTCCACGCATCCGCGCCGGACGGCCAAATGCAGATCGTCACCATCCGTGACCTGGACGGCGACGACGTGACCGTCGACGGCAACCACCCTCTGGCTGGCCAGCGCTTGAACTTCCAAGTGAAGATCGTTGCCATCCGCGACGCTTCCCAGGAAGAAGTGGCTCACGGCCACGTCCACGGTGAAGGCGGTCATCACCATTGATCGTGGTTTGATCAATAGGTAGCAAAAACGCCCCGACTGGTTCGGGGCGTTTTTTTTTGCCTGTGTTTTTTGGTGGACCGGTTTCCTGTGGTGAGCGGGCTTTTTGTGGTGAGCGGGCTTGCCCGCGCTGGGGCGCGAAGCGGCCCCAAAACCTGGGACTGTGTTCTGTCTGGAGGAACGCGTTGATGTATTGGGGCTGCTGCGCAGCCCAGCGCGGGCAAGCCCGCTCACCACAAAAAAGCCGCACATCCCGCAGGGGGGATTTTCAGGCCCCAACAAAAATGCCCCGGACCTTTCGGTACGGGGCATTTCTTAACTGTTTCGCAACCAAGGTTGCGTTGCAGTTGTTACCACTTAGGCTGCAGCAGGAACGCTCAGAGCCTTGATGTGGCCATTCAGGCGGCTCTTATGGCGAGCGGCCTTGTTCTTGTGGATGATGCCTTTATCGGCCATGCGGTCGATAACTGGCACAGCCAGAACGTAAGCAGCTTGGGCTTTTTCAGCGTCTTTGGTGTCGATGGCTTTAACTACATTCTTGATGTAGGTACGAACCATGGAACGCAGGCTGGCGTTGTGGCTGCGACGCTTCTCAGCCTGTTTTGCACGTTTTTTGGCGGAAGGTGTGTTGGCCACCGTCGAGCTCCTCGAAAGACTTTTTAGGAAATAGCAAACAAAATAGGCCGCGAATCATGCCGATGACTTGATGGGTTGTCAAGGGCGGCTGATGCGAACTGCTGAGTGGTCGATCTGAAGAGGCGGGTGATTTATTTCCGGCGCTTGACCTGTAAACTCGCGAGCTTTGGCTCTGTGCTGTTGCAGGCGCGCAGTATCGCATAAGTGGGCGCTTTGTTCGCCTGCTCTTTATCTAAAGGCGCAAACTCTTTCAATGAATCTGCTCAAATCGTTGGCCGCCGTCAGCTCTATCACGATGATCTCCCGGGTTCTGGGGTTTGTGCGTGACACCTTGCTGGCGCGCATTTTTGGCGCCAGCATGGCCACGGATGCCTTCTTTATTGCATTTAAGTTACCCAACCTGCTGCGACGGATCTTCGCCGAAGGCGCGTTTTCCCAGGCATTCGTGCCGATCCTGGCCGAGTACAAGACCCAGCAGGGCGAGGAAGCCACCCGTACCTTTATTGCCTATGTCTCAGGCCTGTTGACCCTGGTACTGATGCTGGTGACCATCCTTGGCATGCTCGCCGCTCCCTGGGTGATCTGGGCCACGGCCCCCGGTTTTGCCAACACCCCGGAAAAATTCGCGCTGACCACCGATCTGCTGCGGGTGACCTTTCCTTATATATTGCTGATCTCCCTTTCATCCCTGGCCGGTGCGATCCTCAATACCTGGAATCGTTTTTCGGTGCCGGCCTTCGTGCCGACCCTGCTGAACGTCAGCATGATCATCTTCGCGCTGTTCCTTACCCCGTATTTCGACCCACCGGTAATGGCCCTGGGCTGGGCCGTCCTGGCCGGCGGCCTGGCGCAACTGCTCTACCAGCTGCCACACCTGAAAAAGATCGGCATGCTCGTGTTGCCGCGCCTGAACCTCAAGGACACCGGCGTGTGGCGCGTGATGCGCAATATGTTGCCAGCGATCCTCGGCGTGTCGGTCAGCCAGATTTCGCTGATTATCAACACGGCGTTCGCTTCGCTGCTGGTGTCTGGCTCGGTGTCGTGGATGTACTACGCCGACCGCCTGATGGAGTTGCCGTCCGGCGTGCTGGGCGTGGCGCTGGGCACGATTCTGCTGCCGACGCTGGCGCGCACCTACGCCAGTAAAGATCGCCAGGAATACTCGCGCATCCTCGACTGGGGCCTGCGCCTGTGCTTTGTGCTGGTGCTGCCATGCGCCCTGGCGCTGGGGATCCTGGCCGAGCCGTTGACCGTGTCGTTGTTTCAATACGGACAGTTCGATGCCCATGACGCCTTGATGACGCAGCACGCGCTGGTCGCTTATTCCGTCGGTCTGCTCGGCATTATCGTGATCAAAGTGCTGGCTCCCGGCTTCTATGCCCAGCAAAACATCCGTACGCCGGTCAAAATCGCGATCTTCACCTTGGTCGTCACGCAACTGCTCAACCTGGTGTTTATCGGTCCGCTGGCTCACGCTGGCCTGGCCCTGGCCATCAGTGCCGGCGCATGTATCAATGCCGGGCTGTTGTTTTACCAGCTGCGCAAACAGCAAATGTTTCAGCCGCAGCCAGGTTGGGGCCTGTTTGCCCTCAAGCTGCTGGTGGCGGTGGGGGCGATGTCAGCAGTGCTGCTGGGCTTGATGCACTTTATGCCCGCCTGGGATGAAGGCCATATGCTTGAGCGCTTCCTGCGCCTGGGCGTGCTGGTCGTCGCTGGCGTGGTGGTGTACTTCGGGATGTTGCTGCTGCAAGGCTTCCGGCTGCGGGATTTCAATCGCAAGTCGCTGAGCTAGAGAGTTTGCCGCGATAAAACGGTTGTTTTATCGATTCGATCCATTTGGCCCGTGCTGTTGCCTGTCGTCCGGGGCCGGGTGTGGTTATAATCGACCACTTTATGAGCAAGAAGCGCGTTATGCAGCTGGTTCGAGGTCTCCACAACCTACGCCCCGAGCATCGGGGCTGCGTCGCCACTATTGGCAACTTTGACGGTGTTCACCGTGGCCACCAGGCTATCCTGGCTCGGCTGCGCGAGCGTGCGGTCGAGTTGGGCGTGCCCAGCTGCGTGGTGATTTTCGAGCCACAGCCGCGGGAATACTTCACGCCCGAGACCGCGCCAGCGCGCCTGGCCCGCCTGCGGGACAAGCTGCAACTGCTGGCCGAAGAAGGCGTGGACCGCGTCCTCTGCCTGGCTTTCAACCAGCGTTTGCAAAGCCTGAGCGCCGCCGAGTTCGTCGACCGCATCCTGGTCGATGGCCTGGGCGTGCAGCACCTGGAGGTCGGTGACGATTTCCGTTTTGGTTGCGACCGCGTGGGTGATTTCGATTTCCTGCAGCATGCCGGCGTCAACCAGGGGTTTACCGTCGAAGCCGCGCAAACCGTCGAACTGGACGGCCTGCGCGTGAGCAGTACCCAGGTGCGTAACGCCCTGGCTGCTGCCGACTTCGCCTTGGCCGAGCGGCTGCTCGGCCGCCCGTTCCGCATTGCCGGGCGGGTCCTGCACGGCCAGAAGCTGGCGCGCCAATTGGGCACGCCAACCGCCAACGTGCAACTCAAGCGCCGTCGTGTGCCGCTGACCGGGGTCTACCTGGTGAGCGTCGACATCGACGGCCAATCGTGGCCGGGAGTCGCCAACATAGGCGTCAGGCCCACGGTTGCAGGTGATGGCAAGGCCCACCTGGAAGTACATCTGCTGGATTTTGCCGGTGATCTGTATGACCGGCGTTTGACGGTGGTTTTCCACCAGAAGCTGCGTGAAGAGCAGCGTTTCGCCTCCCTTGAGGCGTTGAAAACGGCGATCAATGCGGATGTCGCCGCCGCCCGTGCACTAGCCGCACCTAGCGCCCATCGCTAACCGAAGAGCCTTAAATGACCGACTATAAAGCCACGCTAAACCTTCCGGACACCGCCTTCCCAATGAAGGCCGGCCTGCCACAGCGCGAACCGCAGATCCTGCAGCGCTGGGACAGTATTGGCCTGTACGGAAAGTTGCGCGAAATTGGCAAGGATCGTCCGAAATTCGTCCTGCACGACGGCCCTCCTTATGCCAACGGCACGATTCATATCGGTCATGCGCTGAACAAGATTCTCAAGGACATGATCCTGCGCTCGAAGACCCTGTCGGGCTTCGACGCGCCGTATGTCCCGGGTTGGGACTGCCACGGCCTGCCGATCGAACACAAAGTCGAAGTGACCTACGGCAAGAACCTGGGCGCGGATAAAACCCGCGAACTATGCCGTGCCTACGCCACCGAGCAAATCGAAGGGCAGAAGTCCGAATTCATCCGCCTGGGCGTGCTCGGCGAGTGGGACAACCCGTACAAGACCATGAACTTCAAGAACGAGGCCGGTGAAATCCGTGCCTTGGCCGAGATCGTCAAAGGCGGTTTCGTGTTCAAGGGCCTCAAGCCTGTGAACTGGTGCTTTGACTGCGGTTCGGCCCTGGCCGAAGCGGAAGTCGAGTACGAAGACAAGAAGTCCTCGACCATCGACGTGGCCTTCCCGATCGCCGACGACGCCAAGCTGGCCGAGGCCTTTGGCCTGGCAAACCTGGGCAAGCCGGCGGCCATCGTGATCTGGACCACCACCCCTTGGACCATCCCGGCCAACCAGGCGCTGAACGTGCACCCGGAATTCACCTACGCCCTGGTGGACGTCGGTGATCGCTTGCTGGTGCTGGCCGAGGAAATGGTCGAGGGCTGCCTGGCCCGCTACGAACTGCAAGGTTCGGTGATCGCGACCACCACCGGCTCCGCGCTGGAACTGATCAATTTCCGTCACCCGTTCTATGACCGCCTGTCGCCGGTGTACCTGGCTGACTACGTCGAGCTGGGTTCGGGTACCGGCATTGTTCACTGCTCGCCGGCCTATGGCGTGGACGACTTTGTCATCTGCAAGAAGTACGGCCTGGTCAACGACGACATCATCAACCCGGTGCAGAGCAACGGCGTGTATGTGCCGTCGCTCGAATTCTTTGGCGGCCAGTTCATCTTCAAGGCCGACCAGCCGATCATCGACAAGCTGCGTGAAGTCGGTGCGCTGATGCAGACCGCCACCATCCAGCACAGCTACATGCACTGCTGGCGCCACAAGACCCCGCTGATCTACCGCGCCACAGCGCAGTGGTTCATCGGCATGGACAAAGAGCCGACCACGGGCGACACCCTGCGTGTACGCTCGCTCAAAGCCATCGAAGACACCCAGTTCGTCCCGGCCTGGGGCCAGGCGCGCCTGCACTCGATGATCGCCAACCGCCCGGACTGGTGCATCTCCCGCCAGCGTAACTGGGGCGTGCCGATCCCGTTCTTCCTGAACAAGGAAAGCGGCGAGCTGCACCCACGCACCGTCGAACTGATGGAAGTCGTGGCCCAGCGCGTTGAACAGGAAGGCATCGAAGCCTGGTTCAAACTGGACGCTGCCGAGCTGCTGGGCGATGAAGCGCCGCAGTACGACAAGATCAGCGACACCCTCGACGTGTGGTTCGACTCGGGTACTACCCACTGGCACGTGCTGCGCGGCTCGCACCCGATGGGTCATGAAACCGGCCCGCGTGCCGACCTGTACCTGGAAGGCTCGGACCAACACCGTGGCTGGTTCCACTCGTCGCTGCTGACCGGTTGCGCCATCGACAACCACGCGCCATACCGCGAACTGCTGACTCACGGTTTTACCGTCGACGAGACGGGCCGCAAAATGTCCAAGTCGCTGAAGAACGTGATCGAGCCGAAGAAGATCAACGACACCCTGGGCGCCGACATCATGCGTCTGTGGGTCGCGTCGACCGACTATTCGGGCGAAATCGCCGTGTCGGACCAGATCCTGCAGCGCAGCGCCGATGCCTACCGCCGCATCCGTAATACCGCACGCTTCCTGCTGTCGAACCTGACCGGTTTCAACCCGGCTACCGACATCCTGCCGGCCGAGGACATGCTCGCCCTCGACCGTTGGGCCGTGGACCGTACCTTGCTGCTGCAACGCGAGTTGCAAGAGCACTACGGCGAATACCGTTTCTGGAACGTTTACTCGAAGATCCACAACTTCTGCGTGCAGGAGCTGGGTGGTTTCTACCTCGACATCATCAAGGACCGCCAGTACACCACCGGCGCCAACAGCAAGGCGCGCCGCTCGGCGCAGACCGCGCTGTTCCACATCTCCGAAGCGCTGGTGCGCTGGATCGCGCCGATCCTGGCCTTCACCGCCGACGAACTGTGGGAATACCTGCCGGGTGAGCGCAACGAGTCCGTGATGCTCAACACCTGGTACGAAGGCCTGACCGAACTGCCGGCCGACTTCGAACTGGGCCGCGAGTACTGGGAAGGCGTGATGGCCGTGAAGGTTGCGGTGAACAAGGAGCTGGAAGTGCAACGTGCGGCCAAGGCCGTCGGTGGCAACCTGCAAGCCGAAGTCACCCTGTTTGCCGAGGAAGGCCTGACCGCCGACCTGGCCAAGCTGAGCAACGAACTGCGCTTCGTGCTGATCACCTCTACCGCGAGCCTGGCGCCATTCGCCCAGGCCCCGGCGGACGCGGTCGCCACCGAAGTGCCGGGCCTCAAGCTCAAAGTGGTCAAGTCCGCCTTCCCTAAATGCGCCCGTTGCTGGCACTGCCGTGAAGATGTCGGCGTGAACCCTGAGCATCCGGAAATCTGTGGTCGTTGCGTCGACAACATCAGCGGTGAAGGCGAGGTTCGTCACTATGCCTAACTCAGCCAGTCGTTTCGGACGTCTGGGCTGGCTCGTGCTGAGCGTGCTGGTCCTGGTCATCGACCAGGTCAGCAAGGCTCACTTCGAAGGCTCCCTGGAGATGTTCCAGCAGATCGTGGTGATCCCGGATTACTTCAGCTGGACCCTGGCCTACAACACCGGCGCCGCGTTCAGCTTTTTGGCGGATAGCGGCGGCTGGCAGCGCTGGCTGTTCGCCTTGATCGCCGTGGTCGTCAGTGCGGTGCTGGTGGTGTGGCTCAAGCGTCTTGGCCGTGATGACACCTGGCTGGCGATCGCCTTGGCGCTGGTATTGGGCGGTGCTCTGGGCAATCTTTACGACCGCATTGCCCTCGGCCATGTGATCGACTTCATTCTGGTGCATTGGCAGAACCGCTGGTACTTCCCGGCGTTCAACTTTGCCGACAGCGCCATCACCGTCGGTGCAATCATGCTGGCGTTGGATATGTTCAAAAGCAAGAAAACCGGAGAGACCGTCAATGACTGATCAGGTATTGGCTGAGCAACGCATCGGCCAGAACACGGAAGTCACTTTGCATTTCGCATTGCGCCTGGAGAATGGCGACACGGTCGACAGCACGTTCGACAAGGCACCGGCCACCTTCAAGGTCGGTGATGGCAACCTGCTGCCGGGTTTCGAGGCGGCCCTGTTCGGCTTCAAGGCTGGCGACAAGCGTACCCTGCAGATCCTGCCGGAAAACGCCTTTGGCCAACCCAACCCGCAAAACGTGCAGATCATCCCGCGTTCGCAGTTCCAGGACATGGACCTGTCGGAAGGCTTGTTGGTGATCTTCAACGATGCGGCGAATACCGAACTGCCCGGCGTGGTGAAAACCTTCGATGACGCGCAAGTGACCATCGACTTCAACCACCCGTTGGCCGGTAAAACCTTGACGTTCGACGTTGAAATCATCAGCGTTAAAGCGATCTAACTGACAAAACCGGCGCCTGCGGGCGCTGGCTTGTGTGGGAGCTGGCTGCCTGCGATAGCATCACCCTGGTGTACCTGATACACCGAGGTGCCTGCATCGCAGGCAAGCCAGTTCCCACAAGATCCAATTTCTTGCCGAGCAAGACACGAGGCACAGCATGCAAATCAAACTCGCCAACCCCCGTGGCTTCTGCGCCGGTGTGGACCGGGCGATCGAAATCGTCAACCGCGCCTTGGAGGTCTTCGGGCCGCCGATCTATGTGCGCCATGAAGTCGTCCACAACAAATTTGTGGTCGAAGACCTGCGCGCACGCGGTGCCATCTTTGTCGAAGAGCTGGACCAAGTGCCGGACGACGTCATCGTCATCTTCAGTGCCCACGGTGTCTCCCAGGCAGTGCGCACCGAAGCGGCAGGCCGTGGCCTGAAAGTGTTCGATGCTACCTGCCCGCTGGTTACCAAGGTTCACATCGAAGTCGCGCGCTACAGCCGTGACGGACGCGAGTGCATCCTCATCGGCCATGCCGGTCACCCGGAAGTCGAAGGCACCATGGGGCAGTACGACGCCAGCAATGGTGGGGCGATCTATCTGGTGGAGGACGAAAAAGACGTCGCCAACCTGCAGGTGCAGAACCCCGAACGCCTGGCATTCGTGACCCAGACCACCTTGTCCATGGACGACACCAGTCGCGTGATCGACGCGCTGCGCAGCCGCTTCCCGGCCATTGGTGGGCCGCGCAAGGACGACATCTGCTACGCCACCCAGAACCGGCAGGACGCGGTCAAGCAATTGGCCGATGAATGCGATGTGGTGCTGGTTGTCGGCAGCCCCAACAGCTCCAACTCCAACCGCCTGCGTGAGCTGGCTGAGCGCATGGCCACACCGGCGTACCTGATCGACGGCGCCGAAGATATGCAGCGCAGTTGGTTCGATGGCGTCGAGCGCATTGGCATCACGGCCGGTGCTTCGGCCCCGGAAGTGCTGGTACGTGGGGTTATCCAGCAACTGCACGCCTGGGGCGCTACCGGTGCCGATGAGCTGGCAGGTCGCGAGGAAAACATCACGTTTTCCATGCCCAAGGAATTGCGCGTTCGCTCGTTGCTCTGAGTGTCGGGTTGCCGGACCCACTCCGGCACAACGCCTGCTCGGCACTGTCGCTGCGCAGGCTGATGCGCCCGCTGGGCGCCAGCACGATCTGATGCAGGCTCTCTGCCTGATCTCTGGCACACACATGCACGGTGCCGGCACGGAAACCTCCCCCTGAAAATATCGGCTCGCCCAGCCCGCTGAAACGCACCTGGCTCTTGAGCGGCCCATTGCCCACGATCAAGTCATGGCCACTGTCCTGGTGAGTCAGCAATACGGGGTTGTCGTCGTCCAGGTGGCCGCGTCCGCTGGCATCCACGATGACGCGCCAGCCCAGGCTCCAATCATCGTTCAATGCGTGAATGACCACCGCTCGATTGCGTGCAATGGCTTCGGTGCGTGCGTAGCGCAGGCCTGCCGCCAATGTTTGTGCCGCGCTGTGGCGTTGCTGTGAGTCCAGCAGGCTCTTGAAGCTCGGCACTGCCAGGATCGCCAGAATGCTGCTCAGGGTCAGTCCGAGCAGCAATTCGATCAGGGTAAAACCGCGTTGGTGCATGTGCCATTCCTCCGTGGATAGGGGTGTCGTCCTAGGTATAGCGTCCAGGCTGAGGCGCTGGATGATGGCCTTTATGTCCAAAGTATTTCCCTTTGTTCCCGGAGCAGCACGGGTGAAAAACCGGCGCTAGTCTTGAGCCGCACAGCAGGTTCTGCCTGCTCTTTTTCGGACTTCGACATGGATGGCGACGGTAATGCTTGCCTGCACGAATACCTGTATTTCTCCTGTTTTATCCCCACGCCAGACCGGAATGACGCTGATCGAAGTGCTTGTCGCCGTGCTGATCCTTGCCATTGGCCTGCTGGGTGCGGCAGTGATCCAACTCAACGCGCTCAAGTACACCGACAGCTCAAGGATGACCAGCCAGGCCAGCTTCATTGCCTACGACATGCTCGACCGGATCCGCGCCAATTCTGGCGCCGACTACGCCTGGGGTCGGGGAGAGCGTGCTCATGCCAGTGGCGCTACTGGCAGCGTGCGCGATCTGGACCTGCATGATTTCGAGGCCAATATCCTCGGCTTTGCCGGGGAGGGCGCCAAAGGCTCGGTGTCGATCAGCGGCAGTGAGGTAACGGTCAGTATCAGCTGGGATGACAACCGGGGGACCAACACGCCAGGTGCCCGGGAAACCTTCACCCTGACCAGCCGTATCAGCGATGAGTCGGGGGTGGCGCAATGAGGCGTCTTGCTCGCGGTTTCAGTCTGGTGGAGTTACTGCTGGCGTTGGCCATGGGCTTGGTGCTGGTGCTTGGGGGCAGCCAGGTGGTGATTGATTCCAGAGCTACCCACGCCAGCCAGCAGGCAGCCATGTCGCTGCAGGATGATGCGCGGTTCGTACTGGGCAAAATCATTCAGGACATCCGCCAGGCGGGCATGTTTGGTTGTTTGGCCACAGGCTTTATCGAGAATGCGCCACCGGCCTTTGATCGGCCCGTCAGTTGGGATGGTGGGGCGGGCGCCAAGTCGCTGACGTTGGTGACTGCAGATGCCGGTAATGAAAGCGGCAAGCCTGATTGGACCGTATTGTCCGATTGCACGGGTAGCGCCCAGGCTTACATTGGAAACTCCCCTGCGCCTGCTCCGGGCGAGATCCGTTTTGCATTGCGCCAAGTGACCTACACCTTCGAAGCGGGCCAGCTTAAAGTCAGCACCCCTGCAGCACCCGCCAAGGCCGTGCTGGTGGATAACGTGCAGGCGTTCGAGCTTGGCTTTGGCCTTGCCGCCAAGCCCGCATCACTGCAGGTCGTGCGTTACGACGCCGCGCCAGCCGACGCCTCCCTGATACGCAGCGTGCGTATCCAGATGACGCTGCAAGACCCTTCTGGCCGGGTAAAAGCTCAAACCTACAGCGTCGTGGCGGCGTTGCGAAACCAGCTGGGGTAGGGCGGCCATGGTGCTTAGCGAGAGTAATCGTTTAAGGCAGGCGGGCATGGTGCTGCTGATCAGCCTGGTGTTCCTGTTGCTGGTGTCGCTGGTCGGCTTGTCCTCGATGCAAGGTGCACTCATCCAGCAAAAGATCGCCGGCAGCGTCTGGCAGCGCAATCAATCGCTGCAGCGTGCTGAAAGTGGCTTGAGGCTCGGGGAGGCGGCGGTACAGCGGTCATTTACGACGCTGCCGTTGTGTCAATCGATTACCCGATGTGCGCCGCCGGAGGCTGCATTTTCAGTGTCCGGGCCCGGCGCGGACCCTGTTTCAGGCGTTAGCTGGGTGGCGCTGAAAGGCGGTGTATACGGCCTTCAATCCCTTGGGCCGGCGGTCGGGGTGGCGCATTTACCGCCGCACATGCCGGCTTCGGTGTATCGAGTGACGGCTGTTGGCCTCAGCGGCCAATTGCGCACGGTGCTGGAGAGCGTCTATGCGCGAGTAGAGGAGCAGGGCGGCTCGCGTTTTCGGCGAGTGGCGTGGCGGCAACTTCAATAAGGAGCACTGCAATGGGCATGGACAGCCAGGGGTTTACCTTGATCGAGTTACTGATCGCGGTTGCGATCATTTCGGTGTTGGCGGGGATTGCTTACCCCGGATACACCGGCCATATGAAAAAAGTATATCGCGCTGAAGTCGTGGCGCTGTTGACCGGGCAGGCTCAGCATCTGGAGCGCTTTTATGCGAGGAACGGTACTTTTATTGATGCAAGCGGCGTCAGTGCGGGCAATGATCGCTATAGAATCAGCGCTGCGTTGAACCCTCAGGATTTCCAGTTGGTGGCGACGCCTGCTATCGGCTCGATGATGGCTGGTGACCCTTGCGGTGATTTCGTCCTGACCAGCGCCGGCACGCGCAGCAACCCCGGTGCAATACCAGAAATGTCGCGCAAGCTGTGCTGGGGGCAATGATGAGGGGGCTGGACGACTGGGCGCCGGGCGCGCTTGTTCCTATTTATCGGCTGGATCAAATGATGGCAGAGCAACAGCAGGTAGTGATTGTCGGTGGCGGTGTCATCGGCTTGTTGACGGCGTTCAACCTGGCGACCAAAGGGCAAGCGGTGGTGCTATTGGAGCGCGCGGGGTTGGGGCAGGAATCTTCCTGGGCGGGCGGCGGCATTGTCTCGCCCCTCTATCCGTGGCGCTACAGCCCGGCAGTCACGGCGCTCGCCCATTGGTCCCAGGATTTTTATCCACAGTTGGCGGAGCGTCTGTTTGCTGCGACGGGCGTCGATCCGGAGGTTCACACCACAGGCCTGTACTGGCTGGACCTGGAGGATGAGGCCGAAGCCCTGGCGTGGGCCGCACGTGAGGGCCGCCCATTGAGCAAAGTCGACGTGTCGGCCGCCCATGACGCCGTTCCGGTGCTGGGCGGCGGGTACTCCCAGGCGATCTACATGGCCAACGTCGCCAATGTGCGCAACCCACGCTTGGTCAAATCCCTCAAGGCCGCACTGCTGGCGCTGCCTGGCGTAACCCTTCATGAGAAATGCGAAGTGACCGGGTTTGTTCTGGATGCTGGCAATGTCGTGGGCGTAAACACGGCTGATGGCCCGATCTTCGGCGATCAGGTTGTATTGGCGGCGGGCGCCTGGAGTGGTGAGTTGCTCGGCACATTAGGCCTGTCATTGCCGGTGGAGCCGGTCAAGGGCCAGATGATTTTGTACAAGTGCGCCTCGGACTTCCTGTCGAGCATGGTGCTGGCCAAGGGGCGCTATGCGATCCCGCGGCGTGACGGGCACATCCTGATCGGCAGTACCCTGGAGCACGAAGGTTTCGACAAGACCCCGACCCAGAACGCACTGGAAAGCCTCAAGGCATCAGCGGTGGAGCTGATTCCCGCCCTGGCGGACGCTGAAGTGGTGGGGCACTGGGCCGGACTGCGCCCCGGGTCTCCGGAAGGCATTCCGTATATCGGCCAAGTGCCAGGCTTCAAGGGCTTGTGGCTCAACTGCGGGCATTACCGCAATGGCCTGGTGCTTGCGCCAGCCTCCTGCCAGTTGTTTACCGATTTACTGCTGGCACGTGCGCCGATCATCGACCCGGCGCCGTATGCACCCGAAGGTCGGATCAACGCTGGATAGACTTCGGCCCCTGCTCCAGATGGGCCTGGGTGCAATACCACTCTTGGCGCGAGCTTAGGGCGCGATCCTGCGGCAAGTGCACGCCGCAGTGGGCGCAGCGCACCATCAGGGCCGCGCCAGGCTCACTGGAGCGTTGCTGTTTGGCGGCCGGGCTTTTGAATTTGCGCCAGAACCATACTGCGGCGGCAATGACGGCAATCCAGAACAATAGACGAAGCATGATGGGCAGTTTCTCGACAGGGAATGCGCCAGTTTAGCCAAGGACGTGCCAGGCGCACAGCGCAATGATACCGCCCACAAAAAAGGAGCCTCGAAAGGCTCCTTTTTGATGACGCTGGTGCGATCAGTCGAACACACCAAAGGTCATGTAGCTGAACCACGAGCGATCCTGGTTGTTGCCCAAGGCCTGCGGTTCTTCCTCTTCGATCACGTCGCCGTTCTCGTCGTGGGGCTTGAGCTCCGAAGGAATGGCATCCTTGGCGTCCTGGTACTGCTTGATCACGTCCTGGTTGGCACGGGTTTCGCCCGGCGGCAGCGGTGGACGGGACTCGATCAGGCCCAGGGTGTACTTGCTCAGCCACGAACGGTTGTCGGCTTCGTCAACCTGAGGCACGAACTGGCCGTCTTTCAGGCTTGGGTGGTCCGGGTAGTTGAGCTTGAGGGTTTCCAGGCTGGTGCTGGCCAGCTCGTCCAGGTGCAGACGCTGGTAAGCCTCGGTCATCACCGCCAGGCCGTCACCCACGGATGGGGTTTCCTGGAAGTTCTCAACCACATAACGGCCACGGTTGGCGGCCGCTACGTAAGCCTGACGGGTCAGGTAGTAGTGGGCCACGTGGATCTCGTAGGACGCCAGCAGGTTGCGCAGGTAGATCATGCGCTGCTTGGCGTCCGGCGCGTAGCGGCTGTTGGGGTAGCGGCTGGTCAGCTGGGCGAACTCGTTGTAGGAGTCGCGGGCGGCACCTGGGTCACGCTTGGTCATGTCCAGCGGCAGGAAGCGCGCCAGCAGGCCGACGTCCTGGTCGAACGAGGTCAGGCCCTTCATGTAGTAGGCGTAGTCCACGTTCGGGTGCTGCGGGTGCAGGCGGATGAAACGCTCGGCGGCGGACTTGGCAGCTTCCGGCTCGGCGTTCTTGTAGTTGGCGTAAATCAGCTCGAGCTGGGCCTGGTCGGCGTAGCGCCCGAACGGATAGCGCGACTCCAGTGCCTTCAGCTTCGCTGTGGCGCTGGTGTAGCTATTATTGTCCAAGTCTTTCTGAGCCAGTTGATACAACTCGACTTCGCTCAGGTTTTCGTCGACGACTTCCTTTGTTGACGAGCAAGCAGCAGTCATGGCGAGGATGGCGATCAGCAGCAGGTGTTTCACTTGCATGGCGGCTTGCGTCCCTATGACGGCCGCTGTCTTGGGCGGGGCCGTCCTGTTATGATGAGCGCCCCGTTGAAAGCCTCGGGGCAAAAGACGCCGTATTTAACCACAAGCGCGCAGCCGAAACCAAAGGCTGTGCCACGCCTAGTCTGAGCATGTCCGATAAAATTGAACTTCGCGCAGAGGTGCCGTCCGAATTGGGCGGCCAACGCCTCGATCAAGTCGCCGCACAATTATTCGCTGAGCACTCGCGCTCGCGCCTTTCCGCCTGGATCAAAGACGGCCGCCTGACTGTGGATGGAGCGGTTATCCGCCCGCGAGACATAGTCCATGGCGGTGCGATTCTTGAGCTGACTGCCGAGCAGGAAGCCCAGGGAGAATGGGTTGCCCAGGACATCGAGCTGGATATCGTCTATGAAGACGACGACATCCTGGTCATCAACAAACCCGCGGGCCTGGTGGTTCACCCGGCAGCCGGGCACGCTGATGGCACCTTGCTCAATGCCCTGTTGCATCACGTGCCGGACATCATCAACGTCCCGCGCTGCGGCATCGTGCACCGTCTGGACAAGGACACCACCGGCTTGATGGTGGTGGCCAAGACCATTCAGGCGCAGACGCAGCTGGTCACACAATTGCAAAGCCGCAGCGTCAGCCGGATCTACGAGTGCATCGTGATCGGCGTAGTCGTGGCCGGTGGCAAGATCAACGCGCCGATCGGTCGTCACGGCCAGCAGCGCCAGCGTATGGCGGTGATGGAAGGCGGCAAGCAGGCCGTGAGCCACTACCGTGTACTCGAGCGTTTCCGCTCCCACACCCACGTGCGGGTCAAGCTGGAAACCGGGCGTACCCACCAGATTCGCGTGCACATGGCGCACATCAACTTCCCGTTGGTCGGAGATCCGGCCTACGGCGGTCGCTTCCGTATTCCGCCGGCGGCCAGTGCAACCATGGTTGATTCACTGAAAAACTTCCCGCGCCAGGCACTGCATGCACGTTTCCTGGAACTGGATCATCCGACGAGCGGTAAGCGGATGAGCTGGGAATCGCCTCTGCCGGACGACCTGGTCTGGTTGTTGTCGCTGCTCAAGCAGGATCGCGAGGCGTTTGTCGGGTGAATGACTGGCTGATTCCTGACTGGCCCGCGCCGGCTCAGGTGAAGGCCTGTGTCACCACCCGTGCGGGCGGCGTCAGCCTGGCGCCGTTCGACAGCCTCAATTTGGGTGATCATGTCGAGGACCGCCTGGAGGCCGTGCTCGAAAATCGTCGCCGCCTGACCACGGCCTTCGATATCCAGCCAGCCTGGCTGCGCCAGGTCCATGGCGTGACCGTGGTCGAGGCCGACCCTGGCCGCACTGCCGAAGCCGATGGCAGCTGGACCAGCACCCCAGGCATCGCCTGCACATCCATGACTGCCGATTGCCTGCCCGCGTTGTTCTGCAACCGTGCAGGCACACGCGTGGCGGCGGCCCATGCCGGTTGGCGTGGCCTGGCGGCGGGCGTGTTGGAGGCGACTCTAGAAAGCCTCGACGCCGACGCTGGCGACGTGTTGGTGTGGCTCGGTCCGGCGATTGGCCCGCAAGCCTTTGAAGTCGGCCCGGAAGTGCGTGAAGTCTTCATGCAGCAACTGCCGACCACCGTCGAAGCCTTTGTACCGAGTCGCAATCCGGGCAAGTTCATGGCTGACATCTATAAGCTCGCGCGCCTGCGCCTGGCTGCGTGCGGTGTGACTGCCGTGTATGGCGGCGGTTTCTGCACGGTGACCGACCCGCGCTTCTTTTCCTACCGGCGCAGCCCCCGCACCGGACGTTTTGCCTCCCTTATCTGGCTCGAGCGCTAGACTCTCCTGACCTGGGTCAACACTGACGCACATCAAGCATCTGTCGCTTGAATCTTCCAGAATCCACCCCATCTATAGGGGTATCTGGCAGGTTTCTTCATTCAGGATGTGTTTACTAGCTCCGGCCTGCTCAAAAGGAAGGTGACTAATGCGTATTGATCGTTTAACCAGCAAATTACAGTTGGCACTGTCTGACTCTCAATCTTTGGCGGTGGGTCTCGACCACCCGGCCATCGAGCCTGCGCACTTGATGCAGGCGCTGCTGGAACAGCAAGGTGGTTCAATCAAGCCCTTGCTGATGCAGGTGGGCTTCGACGTCAACAGCCTGCGCAAGGAGTTGAGCAAAGAGCTCGACCAATTGCCGAAAATCCAAAACCCAACCGGCGACGTGAACATGTCGCAGGACTTGGCGCGTCTGCTTAACCAGGCCGATCGCCTGGCCCAACAGAAGGGTGACCAGTTCATCTCCAGCGAACTGGTGCTGCTCGCCGCCATGGACGAGAACAGCAAGCTCGGCAAGTTGTTGCTGGGCCAGGGCGTGAGCAAGAAAGCCCTGGAAAATGCCATCAACAACCTGCGTGGCGGCGACGCGGTGAACGACCCCAACCATGAGGAGTCGCGCCAGGCCCTGGATAAATACACCGTCGACCTGACCAAGCGTGCCGAAGAGGGCAAGCTTGACCCGGTGATCGGCCGTGACGATGAAATCCGTCGCACCATCCAGGTACTGCAACGTCGCACCAAGAACAACCCGGTACTGATCGGCGAACCTGGTGTGGGTAAAACCGCGATCGCCGAAGGCCTGGCCCAGCGCATCATCAATGGTGAAGTGCCGGATGGCCTTAAAGGCAAGCGTCTGCTGTCCCTGGACATGGGGTCGTTGATCGCCGGCGCCAAGTTCCGCGGCGAGTTCGAAGAACGCCTGAAATCCCTGCTCAATGAACTGTCGAAGCAGGAAGGGCAGATCATTCTGTTTATCGACGAGCTGCACACCATGGTCGGCGCCGGTAAAGGCGAAGGCTCGATGGACGCCGGTAACATGCTCAAGCCTGCCCTGGCGCGGGGTGAGTTGCACTGCGTCGGTGCTACTACGCTCAACGAATACCGCCAGTACATTGAAAAGGACGCGGCCCTTGAGCGTCGCTTCCAGAAAGTGCTGGTGGAAGAGCCGAGCGAAGAAGACACCATCGCGATCCTGCGTGGCTTGAAAGAGCGTTATGAGGTCCACCACAAGGTGGCGATCACCGACGGCGCGATCATTGCGGCGGCTAAATTGAGCCATCGCTATATCACTGACCGTCAATTGCCCGACAAGGCCATCGACTTGATCGACGAAGCGGCCAGCCGTATCCGCATGGAAATCGACTCCAAGCCGGAAGTGCTCGACCGTCTGGATCGGCGCCTGATCCAACTGAAAGTCGAGTCCCAGGCCCTGAAGAAAGAAGAAGACGACGCGGCGAAGAAACGCCTGGAAAAACTCCAGGAAGAAATCGTCCGCCTGGAACGTGAGTATTCGGACCTGGAAGAAATCTGGACCTCGGAAAAAGCCGAAGTGCAGGGC
The DNA here is from genome assembly GCF_024112395.2 of Pseudomonas pergaminensis. Lineage (NCBI taxonomy): Bacteria > Pseudomonadati > Pseudomonadota > Gammaproteobacteria > Pseudomonadales > Pseudomonadaceae > Pseudomonas > Pseudomonas pergaminensis. The sequence continues at coordinate 922,437 of NZ_CP078013.2, forward strand.
TCGGCCCAGATCCAGCAAAAGATCGAGCAGTCGCGCCAGGAACTCGAAGCTGCCCGCCGTAAAGGCGACCTGAACCGCATGGCTGAGTTGCAGTACGGGGTGATCCCGGACCTGGAACGCAGCCTGCAGATGGTCGACCAGCATGGCAAGCCTGAGAACCAGTTGCTGCGCAGCAAGGTGACGGAGGAAGAAATTGCCGAAGTCGTCTCTAAATGGACCGGCATTCCCGTGTCGAAAATGCTTGAAGGCGAACGCGACAAGCTGCTGAAGATGGAACACCTGCTGCATCAGCGTGTGATCGGTCAGGAAGAGGCCGTGGTGGCCGTCTCCAACGCGGTACGGCGTTCGCGGGCCGGGTTGTCCGATCCGAACCGTCCGAGTGGCTCGTTCATGTTCCTCGGCCCGACCGGTGTGGGTAAGACCGAGCTGTGCAAGGCTTTGGCCGAGTTCCTCTTTGATACTGAAGAGGCCATGGTGCGGATTGATATGTCCGAATTCATGGAGAAACATTCGGTGGCTCGCTTGATCGGTGCGCCACCAGGCTATGTGGGCTACGAGGAAGGCGGTTACCTGACCGAAGCCGTGCGGCGTAAGCCTTACTCGGTGATCCTGCTGGATGAGGTCGAGAAGGCGCACCCGGATGTGTTCAACATCCTGTTGCAAGTGCTAGAGGACGGCCGCCTGACCGACAGCCATGGGCGTACCGTGGATTTCCGCAATACGGTGATCGTGATGACCTCCAACCTGGGCTCGGCGCAGATCCAGGAGCTGGTGGGGGATCGTGAAGCCCAGCGTGCGGCGGTGATGGATGCACTGACCTCGCATTTCCGCCCGGAATTCATCAACCGGGTCGACGAAGTGGTGATCTTCGAGCCGTTGGCGCGGGATCAGATCGCGGGCATTACCGAGATCCAGTTGGGTCGTCTGCGTGGCCGCCTGACCGAGCGTGAGCTGTCGCTGGAGCTGAGCCGCGAGGCGTTGGACAAGCTGATCGCTGTGGGTTACGACCCGGTGTATGGCGCACGGCCGTTGAAACGTGCGATCCAGCGCTGGATCGAGAACCCGCTGGCCCAGTTGATCCTGTCGGGCAGCTTCATGCCTGGCACCAGCGTGACAGCGACGGTGGAAAACGACGAAATCGTCTTCCACTGAGCCCTGGCAGCAGGGTGACAAGAGAAGGCCCCGCATTGCGGGGCCTTTTTTTTCGATAGGGCGTTGAACTGTAAGGCAAAGGCTTGTAAAGTGCGCCCCGCAGCAACGTCAGCCCACGGGTTTCTTCTCCCCAAGAAGAAATCAGAAACAAGCGCAAATCATTGTCTTAAAAGCAATTTAAAGGGTTGACAGGGGTTTTTAAGATTGTAGAATAGCGCGCCTCAGAGACATGAACGTAGCGATACGGGCAAGTCGAAGAGAAGGTAGTAAGCAACAACGTAGTACTTTGAAATATGTAGTTCCGTGATAGCTCAGTCGGTAGAGCAAATGACTGTTAATCATTGGGTCCCAGGTTCGAGTCCTGGTCACGGAGCCAATTTCAATATCGGGGTATAGCGCAGTCCGGTAGCGCGCCTGCTTTGGGAGCAGGATGTCGGGAGTTCGAATCCCCCTACCCCGACCATATTTGGGTCGTTAGCTCAGTTGGTAGAGCAGTTGGCTTTTAACCAATTGGTCGTAGGTTCGAATCCCACACGACCCACCATTTTTGAGACCAGTTAACGCTGGAATCGAATCTTAAGATCAGAGGCCAAAAGCGCTGATCGAAGAAGGCGACTGAAAGGTCGCCTTTTTTTTACCGGGGTATAGCGCAGTCCGGTAGCGCGCCTGCTTTGGGAGCAGGATGTCAGGAGTTCGAATCCCCTTACCCCGACCATATTAAAAATCCTCGTATCGAAAGATACGGGGATTTTTTTTGTGCACGCAAATCTGACTCACCGCAAAACGAATGTGGGAGCGGGCTTGCTCGCGAAAGCGGTAGATGTACTGACTGATACACCGCTTTCGCGAGCAAGCCCGCTCCCACATTGACCAAGTCCCATCCGGGACCGTGTTGTTAGTGCAGTTTGAGGCGCGGCTCGGTGCCGCGCCCGATCTTGCTCCCCAGCATCAGCATCGCCGTGCGGAAGACCCCATACAGCGCCATCTGGTGCATGCGGTACAGCGACACGTAGAACATTCGCGCCAGCCAACCTTCCAGCATCACGCTGCCGGTGAGGTTGCCCATCAAGTTACCCACCGCCGAGAACCGCGACAGCGAGATCAACGAGCCGTAGTCGGTGTACTTGTAGGTCGGCAGGTCCTTGCCCTCGATGCGCAGCTTCAGCGACTTGGCCAGCAACGATGCCTGCTGGTGAGCCGCCTGGGCACGTGGCGGCACGTTGCGATCAGTGCCCGGTTGCGGACAGGCGGCACAATCGCCAAACGCGAAGATGTTTTCGTCGCGGGTGGTTTGCAGTGTTGGCAATACCTGCAGCTGATTGATGCGGTTGGTTTCCAGGCCATCGATATCCTTGAGGAAACCTGGCGCGCGAATGCCGGCCGCCCACACCTTGAGACTGGCGGGGATGACCTGGCCGCTGCTGGTGATCAGCGCATCGGCAGTCACTTCGCTGACCGCCGAATTGGTCAGTACCGTCACACCGAGCTTTTCCAGGGTTTTATGCACCGGCACGCCGATACGCTCCGGCAGGGCAGGCAGTACCCGTGGGCCGGCTTCGATCAGGGTGATGTGCATGTTTTCCGGCTTGATGCGGTCCAGGCCGTAAGCGGCCAACTCGTGGGCGGCGTTATGCAGTTCGGCGGCCAGTTCGACCCCAGTGGCACCCGCGCCGACGATGGCAACGCTGATTTTTTCCACCACATCGGTCTGCCCGGCATGGGCGCGCAAGTAGTGATTGAGCAACTGCTGGTGAAAGCGCTCGGCCTGCTTGCGGGTGTCGAGGAACAGGCAGTGCTGCGCGGCGCCTTCGGTGCCGAAGTCATTGGTGGTGCTGCCGACCGCAATCACCAGGCTGTCATAGCCCAGCACGCGCGCCGGCACCAGTTCACGGCCTTCTTCGTCGAGGGTGGCGGCCAGCTGGATCTTCTTCTGTTCACGGTCGAGCCCGCTCATGCGCCCCAGTTGGAACTCGAAGTGGTTCCATTTGGCCTGGGCGACATAATTGAGTTCATCTTCCGAGGAGTTCAGCGAGCCGGCTGCCACTTCGTGCAGCAGGGGCTTCCAGATATGGGTCAGGTTGGCGTCCACCAGCGTGATGCTGGCGGTGCCGCGCTTGCCCAGAGTCTTACCCAGGCGGGTAGCCAACTCCAGGCCGCCGGCGCCGCCGCCGACGATAATAATACGATGGGTCATGGGGATATCTCGCAAGGCTAAAAGAAATCGGAGCAGTTACCCCCGCGAGCGCCAGGCAGCTCATAGCGTCAGGTAACTCAAAAGTCGGCTCAGCAAGCCGAGACCGATCACCACTACCAGCACCACACCAAGGAGCAGCCACGGCCGGAAAGGCTTGCGCTCGACTCGGTTCTGGGAGAGTTGCAGGTACTCTTCGACATGCTGTTGGTCATCGGGGTTCAGGCGGCTGGTCATAAAGGCCTCGTCAGGTAGACGTTGCAAAAGGGCGCCACGTTACAGTCCGGGGGCTCAGAGGCTGATGCCCACGTCGAACACTATGCTGCGGCCCAAGTTGTTGCGCAAGAAATCCGGTGCATCCGGGTGGGCGAACAACACCCGTGCAAAGGTCGGCCCCACCAGCGACAGCGAGCGCCAGCCCTGGCGCAGGTATTCCGTCGGCGGCGGAAAATGGCTGTTGAGGTCAAGCACCTCACGCTTGAGGCTGGTGAAGGCAACGATATCCAGCTCCCCCAGGTCCATCCCGCGTTCTTTGTAGTTATGCGCCTTCTTGCGCAGCGTGGGCGCCAGGCGCAGTAAAAACTCATGGGCCGGGATGCGTCGCGGCTTGGCTTCGCGCCGCACCAATTGGCTCAGGGAGAAGGCGCTGCGTCGGCGCAGCAACTCGTCGCGCCATTCGTCATTCAGGCGACGGCCCTCGTCCAGCACAAAAAACACCTCGAAACTGGCATCGCGAAACAGCACGTCCGGTGGCTCTTGCCCGGCGGCGTGGAATTCCTCGGCACGGTAAGGCACATTCAAGCCTTGCAGCAGGCGCTGGCAGACCCAACGCTCACGCTCCCATTTGCGGGCATTGGACAAGAATGCGTTGGCTTGTTCGGCCGCTACGGTGAGCAGGCGCAAGTAATCTGAGTCATCCATAGCTAGCAGCTTAGCGCCCAAATGATGACCGCAGGAAGTACCCCTGTGAAACGTCGGTGTAGACTGATCATCCGAGCAATATTCGACCCTGGGGAGTGCTGCCGTGATCAGTGCCGCCATGTTGGCGCCGACAACAATGGGCATCGGGTGGCTGCTGTATGCGCCCGTGGTGGTGTGGGCGATCCTGCGTTCACCTTGGGTCGAACTGTTTGCCGACCGGCGGCGTCAGCATCTGCTGTTCGGCACCGTGTTCGCGTTGTTCATGCTGTGGCTGGTACGGCGGGATTTCGATACAGGTGTTTCCTACCACTTCATCGGCATGACTGCCGTGACCCTGTTGCTGGATTGGCCCCTCGCAATTGTCGGCGGCTTTGTCGCCCAGTTGGGTTTGATGGCGCTGGGTCGCCAGGACCTCGCAGCCCTGGGCGTCAACGGCCTGTTGCTGATCGGGTTGCCTGTGCTGATCACCGAAACCTGCGCGTTGCTGGTCGAGCGCGCGCAACCGCGCAATCCCTTTGTGTATATCTTCTGTTCCGGTTTTTTTGCTGCCGCGCTGTCGGCGCTGCTGTGCCTGCTATTTGGGCTGGGGCTGCTGTGGTTCGACGGCCGTTTCGCCATGCCGGAATGGCTGGAGGATTTTATCGGCTACCTATGGCTGATCATCTTTCCCGAAGCCTTTATCAACGGCATGGTCATCAGCGCACTGGTGGTGTTTTGCCCGGAATGGCTGGAGACTTTCAACCGCACGCGCTACTTGTCGGCACCCTGGAAGGACGACGATTCACAGCGTTGACCCAGATCAAATCCTGGCCGGCCGAGCAGGCCCATGCTCTGCCAAATTTTTCCAGGCAAGGCGGGGAGCACGGATCATGAGTGTGTACGAGTGGGCACGGCAGGAGTTGCGCAGAAGCCAGGACGCGGCACAGGAAATCGGTTTTGACCCGGGCCTGACCCTGCGTGCGATGCTCAGTGCGGTGGTGCAACAGAGCAAGGGTGTGCGCAGTTTTGAAGACCTGGCCGACGAGCTGCAATACCTTGCAGAGAACCTCGACGACCAGCAGGAATACGCCTTTATGCGCCCTTAGTGGCGCGGCGGCAGGTCTTCGGAAAACAGCTCGTCTTCGGCATCCGGGGCCACGGGGATTTTGTGTTCCTCAGCGGCCCAGGCGCCCAGGTCGATGAGCTTGCAGCGGTCCGAGCAGAACGGCCGGTTGAGGTTGGTCGCTTTCCATTCCACGGGTGCACCGCAGGTTGGGCAGTCGACGGTCAAGGGTTGGCTCATGATCGGCCTCCACGCAAAGTAAGGTAAAAGTGGTGCAGTCGCTCGACCTCGCTGTGCAGCCAGGCAAGGTCCTGGTCATTGACCAGCACGTCATCGGCATGGTTCAGGCGGTCTTCGCGGCTGGACTGGGCCTTGAGGATCGCCTGCACCTGTTGCTCGTTGATGCCGTCGCGCTGCAGGGTACGCTGAATCTGCAGCGATTGCGGCACGTCGATCACCAGGATGCGCTGGGTCATGCTGTACTGGCCGGACTCGATCAGCAGCGGCGACACCAATATCGCGTAGGGCGACTTCGCACGCGCCAGGTGGCTGCGAATCTCCTCGCCAATCAACGGGTGCAGCAAGGCTTCGAGCCAGCGGCGCTCTTCGGGTACTTCAAAGATCAGCTTGCGCAAGGCGCCGCGGTCCAGTTGACCGTTCGGCTGCAGCACGCCGGCACCGAAGTGCTCGGCGATACGTGCCAATGCCGGCCGTCCAGGCTCGACCACCCAGCGGGCGGCGTGATCGGCGTCCACCAGGTCGATGCCCAGGTCGATAAAGTGCTGGGCTGCGGCACTTTTACCGCTGCCGATGCCGCCAGTGAGGCCGAGAATCCAGGGTGTTGCAACAGAAGTGGTCATCTGAAACCGACAGACTGCAAATAGAAGTCGGTTATTTGACCACCCCAGAGCAATGCAATCCAGCCGGCAATCGCCAGATACGGACCAAACGGCATCGGTGCCGACGCTTGGGACTTGCGCAGGCGCATCAGGATCAAGCCCACGAATACTCCCACCAGCGACGACATTAACAGGGTCATTGGCAGGATTTGCCAGCCACCCCAGGCGCCGAGCAAGGCCAGCAGCTTGAAGTCGCCATGGCCCATGCCGTCCTTGCCAGTGACCAGCTTGAACAGCCAGAACACGCTCCACAGGCTCATGTAGCCGATCACCGCACCCCACAGGGCATCCGACAGTGTCGTCAGCAGGCCGAAGCCGTTGACGATCAGCCCCAGCCATAACAGCGGCATCACCAGCACATCCGGCAACAGTTGGTGGTCGGCGTCGATCAGGCTCATCGCCAACAAGCCCCAGCTCAATACCAGCACTGCGCCCGCCTGCCAGCCATAGCCGAAATGCCAGGCCACCCAGGCCGAGATCAGCGCGCACGTCAGTTCCGTGAGCGGATAACGGGCGCTGATCGCACCCTGGCAATGGGCGCAGCGACCTCGCAGAAACAGGTAGCTGAGCAGTGGGATATTTTCCCAAGGGCGTATCGGATGGTTGCACTGTGGGCAGCAGGAATTAGGCTGCATCAGGGTGTAGGTCGGGCTGGCAGGCTCAGCGGGCAAGCCGAGCACTTCGTGGGCCTGGGCGCGCCATTCCCGTTCGAGCATCTTCGGCAGGCGCCACACCAGCACGTTGAGAAAACTGCCGACGATCAGCCCCAGCACCGACGCCAGTGCAACAAAAGCCCAGGGGTGTACAGCCAATAGCTGGCTCAAAATGCGCTCCCCAGCTGGAAGACCGGCAGGTACATGGCGATCACCAATGCGCCGACAATGCCGCCCAGCACCACCATGATCAGGGGCTCCATGAGGTGGGTGAGGTTATCGACCAGGTTGTCCACATCGGCCTCGTAATGGTTGGCGACCTTTTCCAGCATGCGATCCAGCGTGCCCGACTCTTCGCCGATGGCTGTCATCTGGATCGCCATGCCGGGGAACAGGCCGCTGGCAAGCATGGATTGATTCAATGGCATGCCAGTCGCTACATCGCGTCGCATATGTTCGATTGCCTGTCTGAATGGCCCGGAACCGGCGGCACCGGCCACCGAGTCCAGCGCCTGCAGTAACGGAACGCCGGCGGCAAACGTGGTGGACAGTGTGCGGGCAAAGCGGGCCACGGCGGATTTGCTCAGCAGTTTGCCTGCCAGGGGCGCTTTCAACAAACAGCGGTCCAACCACAGACTAAATCCAGGGAGCGTCCGATAGGCATGGCGCAGCCCCATGCTTCCCGCAAGAACGCCCAACGCCAGCCCCCACCACGCTTTTTGCACGAACTCGGAAAGGGCGATGACCTGCAAGGTGAAGCCGGGCAGCGTGCCGTCCACCCCCGCAAACAGATTCTGGAACTGCGGCACGACGTGGATCAACAGCACCCCAGTGACCAGGCTGGCGACCACCAGCACGGTGATCGGATAGGTCATGGCTTTTTTGATCCTGGCCTTTAGCTGCTCGCTCTTTTCCCGGTGGATCGCCACGCGCTCCAGCAGGGTTTCAAGTGCTCCGGCCTGTTCGCCGGCGGCCACCAGGTTGCAGTACAGCGCGTCGAAATAACGAGGCTGTTTGCGCAGCGCCTCGGCAAGGCTGGTGCCGGCGGCGATCGCCTGTTTCAACCCTTGCACAAGCTCACGCACGGCGCGGTTGTCGAAGCCCTCACTGATGATATCGAAGGCCTGCAATAGAGGAATACCGGCCTTCAGCAGCGTGGCCAGTTGGCGAGTCAGCAGGGTGATGTCCGTCGATATTATCGAGGGTGCCAGGCTCGGCAGCATTGGAGATTTCTGGCGCACATGGCCTGGGCTGATGCCCTGCTTGCGCAATTGGGCCTTCACCCAGGCAGGGTTGTGCCCGGTGGTTTGCCCGGACACCCTGCGTCCTTTGCGGTTGATGCCTTCCCAGGCGTAGAGCGTTGAAGCGTTGTCCATGTCATGGTTCCGCACAGAGGTCGTCGAAGCTTTATAGCGTAGTCAGGTGACGGATTCGGACAGGCCGGCAGTGGCGGATAAAATGTCAGAATGTGCGTCTTGTGCGCGATTGACCGCCTGCGGATGAGTACACTGGCGCCGCTGCACAACACGGGGCGCAGGACGTGCCTTGTCATGAGTTCTATCCTGGAGAGTGAATGTGATTCGTCAAAAAGGTTTTACCCTGATCGAGCTGTTGATCGTCGTGGCAATCATCGGCATTTTGGCCACCATCGGCCTGCCCATGTACACCACCCACCAGGCCAAGGCCAAGTTCACTGCCGGCCTGGCTGAAATCACCGCGTTGAAGGCCGGGTACGAAGACACCCTCAACCAGGGCACTGTACCGACCCTGGCATTGATCGGCGGCACCAGCCCAACGGCCAACTGCAAGATCGATGTAGCAGGGGATGTTGCGACGGGCGCGGGCGCCATCAGTTGCGAAATACTCGACGCGCCGGCGCCGGTGCTGGGCAAGACCATCAGCCTGACGCGCAATGCCACCACCGGTTGGAAATGCACCACCACCGCTGACGCAAAATATGTCGCTAAAGGCTGCGGCGCCGACGGGGCCTGACGGCTAAACCACCCACAGGGAAGATGAGGTGGCCGATGTCGTTATCCGTACCGCAGCGCGGCAATGTTTTTCTGGTAGCAGTGATATGCCTGCTGGTCGTCGGGATTTGTGCGCCGTTCAGCGGGCATGATTTGCAGCGCGGCATGCAGATTGCCGTCGGGGTTTGCGCGGTGCTGTATGGGCTGTCGGTCCCTCGCATGCAACAGCTGCTGGACCGCCCCACGGCGCTGGGCCTGGGACTGATTATCGGGTTGGGCCTGGTGTCATCGGTGCTGGCCCACCAGCCGCTGTGGGCGTTTGCCGAGGTGGCGTTGTTTGTCAGTGGCGGGGCAATTGCCGTGGCGTTTGCCTTGTTGCGTCGCCAGGGCGGTGAGCCGTTGGATCGCTACTTGATCATGCTGGTGGTGCTGCTGTGCCTGATCAAGTCGATTCAATATGTGTATGCGGGCACATTGGCGTTCATCAGCGCCGAACGAATCCTGGACCCGGACCTGTTGCTGTCCGGCTTTTCCAACAAGCGATTCTATGGCCAATTCCAGACATTTACCTTGCCGCTGCTGGCACTTCCCTTACTGATCCCTACGCTTACCCGCTCGCTCAGGGCCGCTGTGTTTGCATTGCTGTGTGTGTGGTGGTTGATCGCGATTGGTGGCGGCACGCGCGGCACCTGGCTGGGCATGGGCGCGGCGACGCTGGTAGTGGCGTTGCTGGGCCCTTGGGGCCGGCGTTGGGTGGGTTGGCAAGTGGCCGCAGTGCTGGCTGGGCTGTTGCTGTATTGGCTGGTGTTTACGGTGCTGGCGGATTACCTCGGGATCCAGATCCTCAATGGCGCCAGTGATCGTCTCACCACCTCCCTGTCCGGGCGCGGTCCGATCTGGTGGCAGGCCTGGCACATGCTCGTCGAGCGGCCATGGCTGGGCTTTGGGCCGATGCATTTTGCCGATATCGCCAATAAAATCGCCGCGCACCCCCACCAGGCCATCCTGCAATGGGCCAGTGAATGGGGTGTGCCATCTACGTTGTGCGTTGCGGTGCTGGCGTGGCGGAGTGGTTGGGCCACGTTCGGCCTATTGCGGGAGCGTGCGCTGTGCTCTGAAACCGCGGACTTGCTGCGAATGTGCCTGTTTGCAGCGCTCGTCGGTGCGTTGGTGCAGTCCATGGTCGACGGTGTGATTGTGATGCCCAACTCTCAAGTGTGGCTGGCGCTGGTGGTGGGTTGGTTGATGGCGTTGCACCTGTGGAAAACCCCGGAGACGGCTGAGCTGCCGTTAGCCTGGGGCGCGTGGAAAACGCTGAGTGTACTGGCCGTTGGTCTGCTGGTTTTTATCGCCGTGCGCGATGTGCCGCATATCCAGCAAGCCCAGCAGCAGTACCTGGACAGCCATGCCAACTTGCTGCAACCGCGCTTCTGGGCCCAGGGTGTGATTGCCCGGTGACGGCGGCAAGTTGCCGGACTCCCCATGCGGTGCTAGCTTTAGCCCACCGCCCGTGTAGCTCAGCCGGTAGAGCAGCGCACTCGTAACGCGAAGGTCGCAGGTTCGATTCCTGTCTCGGGCACAAAGGCAACAAAGGCGTCACCGTTTTCAAAGGCACTGTTTTCAGTTGATCCCAGAATGGTTCTGAAGGCCAGACGAGCCGGCATGTGAGCCTGCTCTTTTGTATCTGCGCAACCTTGATGACCCAGATGCATCCCCATTCCTCGATCTAAGAGAACAACATGACCACGACTGAAATGACCCAGGAAGTTCGGCATCAAGCAGCCCTCGAGAAATACCTCGCGGAGTCGCCGCAGCTCAGAGAAGAGATCAAGGACCTGAGCGCCGATGATCAGCGCGACCAGATCCAGTGGGCATTCGAGGACGAGGCCGAGAGCCAGGGCTATCAGCCCTGGGAGCTGACCCTCAAGTACACCTCGACACCGGAAGAATTCGAAGCAGCACGGCTGGCCTTGCACAAAGAGGCGGCCGAGGTGCTGGGTGTTGAATGGGAAGAGTATTGCGAGATGAACGACCTGGTCGTTTAAACACTCATTGTAGGAGCCGGCAAGCCGGCTCCTACAAATCATCTTAGATGCTAAGCCGCATCGACAAATCCACCGCCTTCACATCCTTGGTCATCGCGCCAATCGAAATGTAGTCCACCCCGGTCTCGGCAATGGGCAGCAGGGTGCTTTCATTGATCCCGCCGCTGGCTTCCAGCTTGGCCTTGCCGCCGTTCAGGCGCACGGCTTCACGCATATCTTCCAGGCTCAGCTCGTCGAGCATGATGATATCGGCGCCTGCCGCCAGGGCTTCGTGCAGTTCCTCCAGGCTTTCCACTTCGATTTCCACCGGCTTGCCGGGTGCGATCTTGTGGGCGGCTGTGATCGCCTGGGCAATGCCACCACAGGCAGCGATGTGGTTTTCCTTGATCAGGAACGCGTCGTAAAGACCGATTCGGTGGTTGTGGCAGCCGCCGCAGGTGACCGCGTACTTCTGCGCCAGGCGCAGGCCCGGCAGCGTCTTGCGGGTATCCAGCAGCTTGACCTGGGTGCTGGCGACAAAATCCGCCAGGAATTGGGCGCGGGTCGCGACTCCGGACAGCAACTGCAGGAAGTTCAGCGCGCAGCGTTCGCCGCTGAGCAGCGAGCGCGCCGGGCCTTCAAGGTGGAACAGCGCCTGGTTAGGGTTGACGCGCTCACCGTCGGCCACCTGCCAATGCACGGCGACCCTGGGGTCCAATTGGCGAAACACGGCATCGACCCAGGCTGTGCCGGCGATCACTGCAGCGTCACGCGTAATGATGGTGGCCGTCGCCAGCCGCTCGGCGGGGATCAACTGCGCAGTGATGTCGCCGCTGCCGATGTCTTCCAGCAGTGCGCGGCGCACGTTGGCTTCGATTTCGGCGGTAAGGTCGGCAAGACGGAGATTCGGCATAACAGGCTCCACATACAAAGTGTCCCGATTATAGGGGCAGTGTGCGTTCGAACCCAGGCTCGGCACTCATTTACCGCGCAATGCCAGAGTTTGCTGGCGCAACCCCCCTCATTTGCAAGATAATCTCGCGCCTTGCAATTGGCGTCATAGCTTTGACGTTCAGACCAGTACCGCCGTTTCAGGAGGCCAGGATGCACAATGACGGAAAGGTGGTGCCAATCAATCGGGCACAAGCCACGCCATCGCCACTCGCCCGACTGCCGGTGGTGTTGCTGCAGGTCCGCGATAAAGCGGCGCAACAGTTGCAGCAAGGGTTGCAGGACCTATTCGATAACGCTGACGACACGTTGTTCGAGATGGCCGACAAGGCGCGCAACAACCT